>JAOZHW010000015.1 GCA_026014685.1 Candidatus Bathyarchaeota archaeon | reverse complement strand
TGGTGGCGGGGGTGGGACTTGAACCCACGAAGGCCTGCGCCAGAGGATCTTAAGTCCTCCTCCATATCTTAGGTGCACCTTGCGGTGTCTGGCCACCTATTTAGACCTGGCTCGGATACCCCGCCACCAGCATCCGATACTGTTCGGCATGGTGCTGTTTAAGTTTATCGTTTCAGGTTGTAGCGTCTGGGTGCCAACATAGGGTTATATTCAATCGTTGGGCGTTATCTAATTGCAGGTTGGGGAACAGGCTCCACAAAGCATCCTGTACAGACCAAAAGAAGCTAAAGAACTAGTCCGAGATAGCATCAAGGAAGGGCTTGAAAAACTTTTGGTCACGTATTTGCTAAGTGGGGTTTAGACTCAACCTGCATTTTTTTGCAAAACCAAAAAAAGGGCCGGTTCTTTTTCTGGTGGCTTCCCCGTTTTTGTTGCTAGCACGGAGTAGTCACAAACCAATAAATCCGATGCAGAGAAAGGGGTATTTGCCGGTTGAGGAACACGCTCTACGGTAGCACGCGGACAGTCTTGTGGAAACTGGTAAAGACCGCCTCTGAGATTACATCAAGGAGACATGGCTTTAAGAAGTGCTAAAGGCCGTCGGTGATTACTGTGGGGTTTAGACTCAACCGGCTTCGCTTTTGTGTCTCCTCGTTTTGGGTGCGATGTTTTTGGTATCTAAATCGACTGTGTTTTTTTAGTTGTACTTTTGTGGTAATTTAACGGCTGATTTTGTTACTCATAAACTATAGCTATACTCCAGCAGAAAAGAGTTTAAACATCTTCAATTGACAAGGCTTAATAGTTTCCTGCGCCGTGTAACTTCAATTAGTACGTGACTCGGCTATGGTTGATGTTTGGCTTCCCTACGGAAAGACTGATGTATGTGTTCGAGTTCCCGCCAGAAACCTGCTTGGCACCATCGAACCCAAAGACCGCCCAGGCGCACCCGACCAAAAAGCAGAGGTTGAACGCGCCCTAAAAGAACCCATCGCATCCAAACGCCTCTGTGAAATCGCTAAACCCGAATCCAAAGTCGCCATAGTAGTTGATGACGCCACCCGTAGCACCCCAAGCGAACGCATACTTATTCCAGTTCTTGCAGAGTTGAATGCAGCAGGCGTCAAAGACGAAAACATCACTGTTATTTTTGGCTGTGGCACTCACCGAGCTGTCACGGCTGAAGAAGCAACTCAGCTTTTGGGTGTGGAAGTCTCAAAACGAATCAAAGCCATAAACCACAACGCATCAGCCCCCGACTTAGTTTATGTTGGCACTACCAAAACACACGGCAACAAAGTACACGTTAACCGTGTCTTCGCGGAAGCAGACGTTAAAGTGCTGCTGGGTGATGTGCAGTATCACTATTACGCTGGTTTTGGCGGGGGCAGAAAAAGTGTGTTGCCAGCAATCAGCGGAGTAGAAACCATCCGACACAACCACTCATTGCTTGTGAACGCTAACTCGACGGCAGGCAACTTGGAAAATAACCCCGTACACATCGACATGACAGAAGCTGCGCGGCTAGCCAAAGTAGACTTTATCCTCAACGTGGTTGAGAACAAGAAGGGCGAAATCGTAAAAGCCTTCGCTGGGGACTTAGAAGCGGCATTCTTGGAAGCCACAAAACTCGTGG
The DNA here is from genome assembly GCA_026014685.1 of Candidatus Bathyarchaeota archaeon. Lineage (NCBI taxonomy): Archaea > Thermoproteati > Candidatus Bathyarchaeota > Candidatus Bathyarchaeota archaeon. The sequence continues at coordinate 215,695 of JAOZHW010000015.1, read as the reverse complement.
ATGACATGTATCGTGTAACGGTGGATCGCCGAGCAGACATCATCGTCGTCAGCGCAGGCGGTTACCCGTGGGATTTAACGCTCTATCAAGCACTTAAAGGGGTGGACGCCTCCTTGGATGCTGTTAAACGGGGTGGGGTCATCATTTTGGTGGCTGAATGCTTGGAGGGGTATGGGAACCAAGTGTTCTATGACTGGATGTCCCGTTTAGGCGAACTCAAGAACATGGAGCGGGAGCTTAAACGAAACTTCGTCGTAGGTGGTCAACGCGCATACTACCTTCTAAAGGCGTTGCTTAATCATCAGATTATTCTGGTTTCTTCGATGCCTGACTTCTATGCCACCAGTATTTTTAAGCTTAAAACCGCACGGGCAGTAAACGACGCTTTAAACGAGGCTTTCAAGATCACGGGGTCAGCGTCCCGTGTTTGGGCTATGCCTCAGGGAAGCAGCACTTTGCCTGTTTATAAGGCTCCTGAAGAAAACAAAGCTTAAAACCCGCCGTAATTTGCGGGTTATGTTGGCCTATGATTGGTGCTTCAAGCGTAACCTTTAATTCTCAACACTGAAACTCTGTTTAGGCAAGGCGAAACGATGCAACAATCCTTCACGCTACGCAAATTCACACCCGATGACCTTCAAAACGTCATGCAAATCAACCGCGTCTGCTTACCAGAGAACTATACAGACTTCTTCTTTGTAGATCTACATCAAAGGTTCCCAGAAACCTTCATTGTAGCTGAAGATGACGGCAAAATCATGGGGTACATCATGTGCCGCATCGAGGTAGGGTTGTCAAACTATGGTTTTGGCGGTTTAGTCCGCAAAGGCCATGTGGTTTCGATTGCGGTTTTGCCCCAGTTTCGCAGAAGAGGCGTGGCCAAAGCCATTATCAACAAGGCACTCGAAGGGATGGCGTACTACAAGGCTAAACAGGGCTTTTTAGAGGTCCGCGTGACCAACGAATCGGCAATTTCACTGTACAAGAAGCTGGGTTTCGAGATCACCCGCACCATAAACGGCTACTACAGCGACGGTGAAGACGCCTACGTCATGACCAAAAAGTTATCTTAATTCTCAACAAAAACCAACAGACAGGCAGTTAAGTTGTTTTAATACTCAGTTGCGGTTTAGGCTGCAACATTCTTCTAGTCAAAACAAACGGAACAACCAAGTTCAAAGCGGCAGCTAAAGCTATTAACTCAAAACGGACGTTCGCCGCTAAGGTTGCGGTGTGCACGAATACTTGGAAGTTCTGGGCGCCCGCAAAGAGGTTCATCAGGCTCATACACATAGAAACCATTGTTAGAGGAATTGCAGCGTAGAAAGAAATGTTCTCTTTGAGCCTAAACAGCAACACGTAAGAAAACAACAAGGAGGGCCCATAGAAAGCAAACGCACCCAATATGCCCAGAGGCCACCCCAACGGATTCAGTTCGATGGCTAAGCCTGTTATATCTATGGCGTAGACGGTTGTGAGTAAATCGTAGCTCCAGAACGCTAAGGCTACGCCTTGAAATGCGAATAGCACAGTGCGCCATTTCGCTACTCCGCTTGGGGTTACGGTGTTACTGAGATGTTTGAATTTGAGACTGAGTAAGCTGACCGCTGGGATAAGCAGGATAAGCAGGTAAGCTAAGCCTAACCATGCATCACCGCCCCTGACAAGAGCAACGATGTTGAATATCCAAACTAACCCAGTGGCAACCAAGAAGCCCTGGGCTAAGCTTTTCAGAGACCCCACTACTCTATTATCTCCCCAGAAACGGCTAACCGCGAATTTGCCTAAATAAGGTTATTCCCAAAAGCCGTTTTTTGTGAACTGTTCAACAGCGCAACAATTAAATGATTAATTGCTGTGAGGCTTGTAGCATAGGAAGAGATTGACATGAAGCCACCAGCAATAATAAAACATAAAAAAAGAATAGCCCTCGTGGCTCACGACAACAAAAAACAGGACATGCTTGAGTGGGCAAAATACAACTTGGGCACCCTGCAGCAGCATTATCTCTATGCGACAGGCACCACGGGCAAACTGCTTAAGCAGGAACTATGCTTAGACATACATATGCTGGAATCGGGTCCGCTTGGTGGAGACATGCAGGTGGGGGCACGCATTGCTGATGGCGAAATAGATTTTCTGATTTTCTTCTGGGATCCGCTGGCGCCGTTGCCCCATGACCCAGACGTAAAAGCCCTGTTGCGTGTGGCGGTTGTGTGGAATATCCCGATAGCGATGAATCGCTCCTCAGCGGACTTTATCATATCCTCTACGTTGATGAATGGGGACTACACTCGCAAATTGCCTGACTACGAATGTTACAGGCACCGCCTAGACAAGTAGCCCCATTTTCACTATTTTTTCAGCATAGCTAAGAATTCATCTATCGGTATCGCGGGCATACTCATGATATGCACGGTTCCCCTGGAACCCAACTCTATGGAGACACGGGTTATTGTTTCGTTGTTGGGTGCTTCAACGATGTTGACGAAGTCGTAGCGTCCCAAAACAGAATACTGCTGCAACACTTTGGCGCCGTAGGCTTCGATTTCTTTGTTGACTTCTTTTATTCGTTCAGGTCTTTCTTTGAGGGTTTTTCTGCCCTCTGAGGTTAAAGTAGACAGAAGAATGTAGATGGGCATAAAAATCGCCATCAAAAAATGAGTTTTGCGTCGCAATTAAGGATTGCGCACAGTTGTACTCTATAAAATAGAATCAAAAGTGTTATAGCCAAACTCTACAGATAAAACAGCGGCGCAAAGCACATGCTTATTCCCATTATCTTCTTTTCTTCATCCAACAACACCGCGTACGTCGCTAAACTTATCGCTCTTGGACTCGGAGAAAAAGGATTCCAAACCCAGTTAATCCCTATTCAAGAACTAAAAACGGGTAAACATAACCTCACAGACGCTAAAGTCCTCGGCGTCGGTGCTCCAATCTACGGCGGTTTCGCCGAGCCAATCAAAAACTGGGCTAAAAATTTTGATTTTGCGGGTAAACGTGTTTTTCTGTTTTCAACCGCGGGCATCTGGCATTTCGGCTCCACCGCGGAGATGATTAGCCTGATTGAAAAGCAAAACGGTAGAGTGATTGGCGCTTTTGAGATGACGTTTAGAGGCTGTATGGATGGAATTGTTTACTCAAAAAGACTTTCTGAAAGTCACCCGATAAAAAAGACCGACATTGAAAGGGCTGTCGCATTTGGCTACACTCTTGCCCACGTCTTGGAGAATAGCAAAGAATACGTCGATTCAACAACTGGCAAACACATTTTTGGAGCAGCATTTTTAACGCTTATCCGTGTGGTCAAGTTATTTGTTCTAAAACTGTTCAAAGTCTGCCTCTACATCACAGACAGCGATAAGTGTGTTGGATGCATGAAATGCACTAAAATCTGCCCATCCGACGCCGTCAAAATCCAAAATAAGTCACCAAGCATTAATTATCATCTCTGTATCTCATGCTGCAGATGCTTCAAGGATTGTCCAACAAAAGCCTTATCTCTGCGTTTCTTTGGTGACAGGCAATACTACCATGGGCCTTGGATGCTGCGAGGGTACATCGACCCAGAGAAAATCATAGCTGAAAATTCTAACGAAACGTTATGAAATGAAAAGGAAATTGGGTTTAAGCCGCTTTGGGCTTAGTTTTCTCTTGTAGGCTGGTTGCTTGTGCGTTGGCTTTGCGGATGAGGTCTGCGATGGTGTCTTTGGTTGGGATGGCTGCACCGATTGAGAGTGAAACTGCTTTCTGGTGTGCTGTCTGCAGGAGCGGTTTGATGGTTTCTTTACAGGGGTAACCGACACTGAGAGCCAATGCGAAGGCTTCTTGGTTGCTGGCTTCGACGCTGCGTTTGGTTGCGGCTACGTCTACTTTGAGTTTGTCGCCTGTAATCATGAGACCGTTGTCGAAGACTGCACGCATTGAGATGCCTAATTCAACTGCTTTTATGCCGAGTTTTGAGAGGACACCTGCTAAGCGGTCGTTGATGACTTCACCTTTGCGAACTACGAGTGTGTCTTTGCTGATCCAGACGCTGCCGTTTTCGATTTTGGTGGGTAAACCTACAGCGTTAAGTTGACTGATTACGGGTCCAGGTGGTTGACCTGTGTTGCTGGCAGGTACGATGACGTCATCTGCGGCTATGTCGCCTGCTTTAGCGGTGGTTTTGACTTTGCCCTTCTCAAGCAACAGTGCAAGTTTGAAGGGGTTGAGGTCAGTGAATAGGAAGACGTTTGATCCTTCCAAGTATTCCTCAAGTTTTTTGAGTTCAGCTTGGTTCATTTGTTCAATTGCTATTTTGATCAGTGTATTCTTTAATACGCGCAGGTAAACTTGGCCTTTCATGCTTTTCTTGAGTTCTTGAAGCTGTGAAGCGCGAACCTTCTGGAGGCTAGCTATGCCGACGGATTTGTACTCTTTGAATATTTCTTTGATGGCTTCTACTTCGGTTGATTTCTGCTCTAACACTTGTTGGGATGGCATGATATTCGTCTCTCAGTTTATGGTTTAATTTTGACTGGCTCGCCCATGCTGGTCTTTATGAACGCATACTTTACGTTCTTCAGTCCACGTTTAAGTTTGCCGTCGAGAACACGAAGAACCACCATCGCGTTGTCGGTTAGGTCTTCGTCTTTCATCTGTTGCGAGCCGATGGGAACCTGAATGATTGGTTGGTTGCGCATGCGGACAACCACTGTCTTGCGGTGCTTTGCGATCAAGGCAGCGATGTCTGCGTTTGGTGCAACTGGAACAGGCATTTTGCCTCTTGGACCCAGAACTGGACCCAAAATCCTGCCGACCAGCGGCATCAAGGGTGCTTCTGCAATGAACACGTCATATTGACTTGCGAGTTGGCGCAGTTCCTTCTTTTTGCCGTTTAAGCCGTCTAGGTCTGCGCGTTCAACTACACGGTCAGCGCCAGAGTTCTTTGCTTTTAATGCGAATTCACCTGAAGCAATGACACAGACACTGTTGGGTTTAAGAGTGTCGTGTGGAAGTTCGACTATTTCTTGGATTTTGCCTTCGGGTGCTTTCATGTCGATTTCTTGGATGTCGAGAATCAGGTCTATGGTCTGGTTGAATTTTTTGTCTCCAGCTTTAGACTTTGCTTGTTTTATTGCTTCAGATATTGTCTTGTTGTCTAGGGGCATTTTTAAGCCTCGTGCCAATAGGGGATAAGAAACCCATTATAAAAATATTCGCTTAACTAAGCGAATAGTTTATCGTAGGTGCCAGAATCGATTTCTTTCTGGACTTCTCGGGGGTCTTTGCCTTCTACGGTTACACCCATGCTTACGCAGGTGCCGAGAAGCTCTTTGGTTGCCATCTTGGTGTCAGGGGCCAAGAGTTGTGGACCTTTGATCTTGGCGATTTTGACCAGTTGCTCCATGGTTAAGTCGCCTGCCTTGACACTGTGGGGTGTACCGGAGCCCTTCTCGATTTTTAATTCGGCAACGATGAGTGCGGATGCTGTGGGTGTACCGACGGTGATTTCGAAGGTTTTATCTTCAGGGTCAACGCTCACCTTGACGGGAACTTTCATTCCTGCATAGTCTTTGGTGACTTCGTTGATTTTGTTGACTACTGCAACGATGTTGACGCCTAAGGGGCCAAGAGCTGGACCTAATGGTGGACCTGCGTTGGCTTGACCGCCGCTGACGATTAATTCTACAACTTTTTTATCTGCCATAGGTTTTCACTTTATGCTTTTGCTTTTTCTACTAGTTTTACATAGTCTGAATGTACTGTGATGGGCAAAGTGAAGGTTGCCTCAAGTAATTCGAGGGTGACTTCGCCTTTGGATTTGTCGAGCCTTGTGATTTTGGCGCGCATGCCTTTGAAGGGTCCACCAGTGATTTCTACCACGTCGTCTTCGTTGAGGTCTTCCATGACGGGTTTGCGGACGATGTAGCGTTCAATCTCGCTGAAGCTGATGAGACCTGGGATTCTGCTGCGGACATGGCGTACGCCTGAGATGGCTTCTTCTACTAGGTGGGGACCGTCTGCTTCTACAAAGACGTAGCCTTTGAGGGTGTCTGGAACCAGAAGAGCTTTTATGGGAACATGGGTCATTTCGACTTTGGAGGCAATCAACCGTGCCACGTTGCGTTCTTGTCCAGTGGTGGTTTTGATTGCGAAAATTTTTACTTGTGAGAGCTCTTCTTTTTTATCCATGTATTTGGCATCCTTCTATGCTGATGAACCGCCTAAAGCAAACGATAGCAGCTTAATCACGAAGCCTATTAAACCGACTACACCGATGCCTAAGAGGCTGATTTTAATCGAGAGCCACAGCTCTTCGCGGCCAGGTTTAACGGCTAGCTTTAACGTTCTTGCTGCCTGCGTAAGCCAAGATTTAATTCCCATATTTACCGCACACTCAAGATTTCATCAGGAATAATAAACGTTTAGGTTCAAAAGACTACTCCACAACCCCTTTTAAACATATCCCCCGATGGAAAAAGGGCGAGTTAGACTTTATTGTATGGTAACCCAGCAGATTCCAAGGCAGAAAGCAACCCCAGTTTGTCTTCGCTTTTGATGCCTTTCCAATCCAGAAACGCTAGCGGCACTTTTTCAAGGGTTTTTTCGACACATTGCTTAATCATATCAGCGTCGATGTAGGGTACGGCGTATTTTGGTATCATGTGACCGAAGGTGGCGACGCCCATCAACGCCATAAGCGTGAACTGCTGATTGTAATGGGTTCCACCGATGCCTAAAACCGCGCGGTGAGAACTTGGCGCCTCAAAGGTGGCGATGGCGGTCATGGCGCTGTGAGCTACCGCTTCCGCAGCCTTGGCATCGCTCCACTGCTCGGGAGTACTGCCCAACTCCACGAACATGGTTGGAACGTTGAGGCTTGGTCCATGATGTGTACATTCATAGCAAACGTCATAATGGAAAAGGTTCAGCTGGTCTTTATAGTGGGTTAGGGCTTTTAGGACAGATTGCATAGCGAGTGCGGGCGCAACTGAAACGGTTTTGGGTAATCCACCGAGTTCTGCATCGCCAAAGTTTCCGGGGGTATGCACGGAGAGTGTGGGTTTGCCGCTTTGGCTACTGTGCCTAGAGATGAAAACGACCATTTTTGTGTCTGGAAACTTTGCGGGTAGGTCTTGGGCGCGTACGGATTCTTCGTTTAGGGTTATCAGGTCTACTCTTTTGCGGTTTACGTCTGCGGTGTATATGGGGTTGTCTTGGAAGGTTGTGGGGGTTTTGTTAAAGAGGTAGCGTTTTAGGAGTTGTTCTTTGATGTTGAGGCTTGCAACATCCTTGTTTGAGGCAACCAGCAAAATCATTTGTGTCACGTAGAAGTGATTGAAGGCAGGTGTGGAAAAAGCTTTTGCATAAAGCTTATTATTGGATGCTTAATTGAACCGTATTGAAGGCACAGAATAGATGCATTTACTTAACTTTAAGGAACTTTCAATCAAGGAACTGTCAGCGCTGGTTGATTTAGGCTTAGAAGTCAAACAAAACCCCAAAAAATACCTAAAAACATTCTTGGGTAAATCAGCGGCTTTGGTTTTCCAGAAAACCTCCACCCGCACCCGCGTCTCCTTTGAAGTCGCCATGACCCAACTCGGCGGTCACGCCCTGTTCATCGATTGGAGAAGCACTAATTTCACGTTAGCAGACATAGGCGACGAAATCCAGTACCTCTCCCGAAACGTGGATTGCATCATGGCGCGTTTGCTCTACAATTCGGATTTGCTCAAGATGGCGGCGGCATCCAAAGTGCCAGTTATCAACGGATGCGACGACAGATACCACCCCAGCCAAGTACTCGCAGACCTCATCACCATAAAAGAAAATCACGGTAAACTCAAAGGCGCAAAACTGGTCTACATAGGCGTCCACAACAACGTCACCAACAGCCTAATTGAAGGCTGCACCAAAACAGGCGTCAAATTAACCACGGTTACGCCGATTTTTAACGAAGCAGCACACGATGAAGAGTTAATGGCGGAAGCGAAGAAAACGGGGCTCTGGGAAACATCCCTAGACGTTAAGAAGGCAGTTAAGGAGGCGGACTTTGTCTACACTGACACGTGGATTGACATGGAGTTCTTCACTGACCCCAAGTTTGCCCAAGAAAAAGAGAAACGCATCAAACTCATGATGCCCTACCAAATCAACGCGCAACTGCTCAAAGGCTGCGACCCCTACATCATGCATGACATGCCCATCCACCGCGGCTACGAAATCAGCGCCGAAGCCATCCAAAGCAGCAAATCAGTCATCTACGAACAGGCAGAAAACCGATTGTACTCAGCAAAAGCAATCTTCCTCAAGTTAATGGGTGCTTAGTTAACTGTTTAGGTAGTTGACGCTGTATTCTGCGCCGTTAACTATCACCTTTATGGGTTCCCGCTTGATGTTTAGATTCTCGAGCACTTGTTTGGCTGGATACATCAGCAGCGGAGTTAAGATGGAGACAGTCGAGAAGGGCGTCGGCGGCGTATAAGTCACCAAAGCGATAGTCGAGTTAGTGAGGCGCTCATATTTCTGCGTATCCAAGTACTCCATGCTGCCTTTTCCCGCGAGGTAGACGACGGAGCCGTAGTTTGAGAACTGTGAGGCGACGCGTTCTGTTGTGTCGCAGCCTTCTGAACTGTAAGAGATGGATATGTAGGTTTTGATGCCTAAGATGTCCCGGAGCCACAGGATGAGGCGGAGGTTTAATTCCCAGAGGTACCGATAAGAGAAGAAAATCTCCTTCAACTCACTTTTGTATTGGTCCCAAAAGGGATAGGTACGGTATACCTGTTCAAGTTCCGTCCACCGCTCGCCTAAAAAGTTAGTTTTAAGCTTCGCTGCCATAATTGAGCAGGTACTTGAGGCTTCGATGGGCAGGGTGAGCCATCGCCAATGGGTGTCTTTGCCGATTTTAACTCGATGCTGGTAACGGTCGCTGTGACGACTCAGCGGGTCGTAGGGACAGATGTCCATGATGTTGGAGTGGTACATGCGGTAAAAGAAGCCAGGGTATGGCAGCAGGGTGGGTTGGTGTCCACTCAAAATCAGCGTGCCGTCACGCTTTAGCAGCTCAACCTCACGCGTTTGCACAGGTTGAGTACCGGCTAAAATCGGCGAAGAATCTAACTGCCTCAAAATTATACCCAAAAGAAGCCCTTAATCTATTTAGAGGCTGCAAACCCCATATAAGCCTATGAGGTAGCACCCATACAACCACAAGCATGCCTTAAACGTTACTTACCAGCGTGTGGCTTTATGTTTTCCAGTCTGGCCCCGCTTTCTTTCCTAACAAAACCTGAATGTGGCCCACAATGATGATGACCATCCAAACTGAGGAATAGAAGAAGTAATAAACGAAAAGTTCATGCAACTTTAATTCCTTGAACCCCAACTTGCGAGAGAAGCCGTAGAAAACTGCTGCTGTAATTGCAAACCCTGAAAGCGAAATAAGTAGCACTTTGAGCACGTCAGCGGTTGCTAGAGATATAAGGAAAATCGGTAATGCGATGTTGAATTTGACAGAGAGAAACAGCGAAAAAAACAGCAGCGAATTGTACATCCAAAGACTCGGCACCACGGCGCTCAAGAAGAAAACGGTTGCCGAGGGATAGAGGAAGAACAAGCTAGGTAAGAAAACCTGCGGCTTCTTGATAAAGCGCCTTGCAAGCTGCTTGTACCAGTCTTTAAGCCACAATGCCTGCCCAATTGCCCACCTGCGTCGCTGCGTAAACCACTTCTTCCAATCACCATGTACCACGTTTTTGACTTCTACGTCGTGTGAATAGACGAAACGGCTATCTGCGAGAAATGCGCGGGTGGCGATGTCTATGTCTTCGGCGACGACTTTGCGGAAGCCGCCGACTTTCTCGAACATTTCCCTTCTGATGGCGAAGGCGGCGCCGTTTACTGCGGGGCACTTATGCATATAGCGTGAAGCAAGCCAAGAACTTATGTTAAAAGTCAAGTACTCATAGTAGGCCATTTTTGAGAGAAACGACTTGTCTTTAGTTACTCTCTTTTTTATGTCCAAAACGTCGTTGTGCTGCATTTCCATGACGATTTTACGGAGGTAGTCTGGGTCGTCTGGGATGCCGACGTCTGCGTCGAGGAAAAGCAGGACTTTGCCCGATGACAGTGGAACGGTGCTGTTTAGGGCGTTTGATTTCCCGACCCGCTCTTGGTTTAAGATGAAGGTGACGTTTTCTCTTTCGAGTTGCTTGATTTTCTGTTTGAATTCGTCGGTTGGCGCGTCTACGGTTACAAAGATTTCTTTAGAAACGTTTTGGGCGCACAAGGCATCAAGCATTCCGCCTAATTGATCGGACTGTTTGTAGACGGGAATGAAGATGCTGATGTCCACCGATGTTTCTCCTTTCGTACAGGTGCAAAGCTATTAGGGTTAATTTAGTTTGGCTTTTTAAATTATTCTGCAATCAAGCCTATAAACGTCAACTCGGTATGGACAAATTCGGAGTAAACATCTAGATTCTTGCCATTTTTTATGAGAAAAACAGGTACATTATTATGTGCCAAAAGAAGGTAAATCATTGTTATGCGCAAGGTTAAAGCCATAAGCTTGCTTTCTGGCGGCTTAGACAGCATTCTCGCAACCGAATTGGTGCGTCGACAAGGTATAGAAGTCATCGCTTTCAACCTTAAAACGCCGTTTGGTATTCCAAAGAAGGACGGCAAAAGTGAAGCCCAACTAGCTGCAGAACAACTCAAAGTGCCTCTTGTCATAAAAAGCGCCGACAAAGAATACCTCCAAATGCTACGTCACCCTAAACACGGGTACGGAAAAAACATCAACCCCTGCGTCGACTGCAAAATCTTCATCCTAAAACAAGCTAAAAAATACGCCAAAGAAATCGGAGCAGACTTCCTCTTTACAGGCGAAGTGCTCGGTGAACGCCCCATGTCTCAGCATGGTGCAGCACTAAAAATCATCGCGGAAGAGGCAGGGTTAAAAGGTAAACTTTTGAGGCCTCTGTCTGCGAAGTTGTTGGCGGAGACTGAGGCAGAGAAAAAAGGGTTAATCGACCGCTCAAAACTTTTAAGCATACAGGGCAGAGGCCGTAAACCCCAGATGGAACTCGCCAAACAATACGGCATTACAGTTTTCCCGTCTCCTGCTGGGGGTTGTCTTTTGACTTGTGAAGAATACGCTAAAAAACTCCGCGACCTCTTCGAACACAAAAAACGCGTTTCGGCTGCGGATGTTGCGTTGCTGCGGATTGGCAGACATTTTAGAGTTGGTGAAAGCAAGATAATTGTGGGTAGAAATCAAGCGGAAAACAGCTTTTTAGTTGCCAACCGCGCCAAAGCTGACTATTATTTTGAGTTGCCCACCATCGTTGGCCCAACCACCTTGCTGCAGGGACCCAAAACAAAAATGGCGATTGAGAAGGCGGCTCAGTTAACAGCGTTTTACTCAGACGCCAAAACAGCCCAAGCCACAGTAAAATACGGCAAAACATGCCTCGAAAAAACCATAGCCGTCCAGTTGCCTCAAAGGGCAGAAGTGGATAAACTGCGTGTCGGAAGCGAGATTAAACTTAAAGAAAAAGCTATTCAGTAACTGAACAAAATACTTATCCTCTGACCCCAAATAGTAGCGTGGGGTATGTAAGTGACTATTCAGAGCAACAGAACTTTCGGCGGCACTGGAGCATGCCTAATGTTACTCGGGGTAATCAGCACAATTATATCAGTCGTGCAACTCGGTGTGCTGCAAAGTTCTTTAAATTTATGGACACTCATCATCGCAAGCGTACTTTCCTTCTTGACTTTTGTAGGGTTCATTTTATTCCTAGTTGCAATGTACGGTTTCTCCAAAGACTACGCAGAAAGAAGAATATTCAACTACATTCTCTATGGACTAATAATTGCAGTTGTTATGGCTATAATAATCGGGATATTCTGGTTAGCCATATTTATGGTCAGCATATTCAGTTTAATTTCCTCTGGCCTAACACCATCTGCATCAACGCCCCAAATACAATCCCTAATAACACCTTACTACGCACCGTTGTTGGCGGCGATGACGGTTGTTTCGCTTGTTTGGGTGCTCTTCAACTATAAAGCGTTTAACCTGTTAGCTGAAAAATCAGCAACGCCCCTGTTTAGGATTGCCGCAAAAATTTTCGTTGCAGGCGGCGTTGTGAATGTGGCTGTTGGGGTTGTGTTTGCGGTTTTAGGGCTTCTCGGTTTAATCGGTTACTACGAGATGCTTTTAGCGTCTTTTCCTGGAGGTTTGATTCAGTACGTTGCCTGGGGGTTTGTAGCCAAAGGCTTCTTTTCCATCCCAGTCTCTGAACCATCTTACACAGCCGCCACCTTTACAGGTCAAGGTAAATATTGCCCACATTGCGGTGCCCTAAACCAATCCGATGCTGTATATTGCTCCAGATGCGGCCAACAACTTGGGGCTTAGCGAAAAGTTGAAACCCTCAAAAATTCTTCTATGTTAATCCCTATGATTGACACCACCTATGTACATTTAGAATTCGAATCTAAAGACGGCGTATGGTCGATTAATTTACCTTTTGTCTGCGACCAATGCGGTGTCTGCTGCAAAATGGAAGATTTCTTAGTGGCAGGCAAAGTAAAAATAACCCCAAAAGAAAACCCGCAGTTACACGCTAAAATACAAGCCATCTACGAGGAAATGGGTAAACGCTGGGAAAAAGATTCAGCGGAATACGACCGATACATCATGCACACACCCTGCCCTTTCTTAGAGAACAAAAAATGCTCAATCTACCCCGTTCGACCTGACGGTTGCCGGCAATTCCCCAACACCCCATTCGGATTCCAATCCCGGGACTGCAAACCCCTAAACCGATTCAAACAGCAAACGGCGGCGCTTTGCAGGGGCACAAAAGCCAAGCGAACTATGCACTTTACGACAGATGTTCTTAAGCAGTCGTGTTTTTCTGAAAAACAATATCAACGTTGTATAGAAAAACTGCGGAAAAACGGCATAACAGAGGATGAACTTAAGTTGTTTGAATTACTCAATAAACAGTTAAAGGAAAAATAGGGTTTAGCTTATTTCTTCTGTTGGGAATTTCTTTAGCAGTTTGCGGCATTTTGCTGAGGTTAAGATCAGTTCTTTGAAGGTTTTTAGCTTGACAAATGAGCAGTGTTTTTCGCACCAAGTGATGGCTTCGGGGCTGAATTCTTTGTTGGATATGAGTAATCCAGAGTCGGCTTGATGGGTTTCTCTGGCGAAGGCAACTTTGGAGCAGAATTTCTGTACTTGTGGGAGATCAAGGGATTGGTTGTGGGTGCAGGCTATGAGGATTTTTTGTGGACCTTTGGGGTGTGTATGCATTTCTGCGCGGATGTGGGTTGGGCGTGTGTGTAAGGCAGTGTGGGGTCGCGTGTTGTAGCCCATTAATTTGAAGTGTGCTTCGACTGTGTCTTGAAATATTCTTTCAACATGTGGATCGTAGTTCATGGAGTCCCCATTTTTAAGGAAAATTTTTTTCTCTTTATTAGGATTTTGGCTGAATTTTTGCGATTTCCTCAATAAGAGGGCTGAAAATCGTAGTCCACTAGCTGAATATTGAGTATTGCTATGCCATAGGCATGTGCTGAACTTACTTCCATCCAATAGACAAAGACACCTCAGGCATTAAGCAACCAAAAAGGCCTCGGCATGGTGCAGGGGCAGTAAGCTATGGAGCGCTTGTGCCGAAACCTAAAATAAGCGCGTGACAAAACTATAGCGTCGAGGTTAAAGCTGCGTGTCATCAATCATCGAGGACCTCATAGCTAGGAAAATTTTCAATAACCGCGGAGAAGAAACTATAGAAGTCGATGTAATAACAGCAGGCGGATTTGGACGTGCAGGCGCACCCGCAGGCAAAAGCCGAGGCAAAGCCGAAGTCATCTATTATCCGCAGGGCGGCGTAGAAGCAGCCATAAAGAAAGTTGACGAATTGGTCGCTCCCGAACTCGCAGGGTTAAACGCTGATTTCCAAGAAGAAATCGACAATACCCTTCACGAAATCGACGGCACAGCGGACCTAAAAAACATCGGCGGTAACACCGCATTCGCCATCAGCCTCGCTAATGCGGAAGCAGCCGCAAACTCACACGGTTTACTTCTATTCCAGTTTTTGGGCGGAAACGCCGCAAACACCATGCCCTATCCATTGGGTAACTGTATAAGCGGTGGTGCACATGCCCGAGGCGGCAAAACCCCAAGCATCCAAGAATACCTCGCCCTGCCCCATGGCGCAGAGAGCTTCCTTGAAGCCCAAACCGCCAACACCCTTATCCACAAAAAAATTTATGAATCGCTTAAGAAGAAAAGCAGCACCTTTACGGGCGGCAAAAGCGACGAAGGCGCATGGATAGCTAACATCGGCACCGACGACGCTTTTGAAGTGATCGCGAGAGCCTGTGAGGAAGTGGGAAACGAGATGGATTTTGAATGCGGCTTCGGCATAGACGTCGCGGCCTCCAACTTTTGGAAGCCTAAAGAAGAGAAATACGTTTACGAGATGGAGGGCAAAAAACGCGACACTTCCGAGCAGCTTGAATACATGCTTGAGTTAATCGAGAAGTATCATCTGAATTTTGTCGAAGACCCCTTCCATGAAGATGACTTCGAAAGCTTCGCCGAACTCACCAAAAAAGCTAAAAATTGCATAATCTGCGGCGATGATTTATTCACAACCAATACTGAAAGGTTAAATAACGGAATTAAGATTAACGCTGGAAACGCCATCATCATCAAAGTCAACCAGATAGGCACCTTAACCGATGCAGCTGAAACAATCGAGACAGCCCAGCATAACGGTTACCGCGCCGTTGTTTCCCACCGCAGTGGAGACACATGCGACTGGCACATCGCACACTTGGCTGTCGCCTACAGATGCCCCATCATAAAAACAGGCGTCGTGGAAGGTGCACGTATAGCCAAACTAAACGAGCTCATCAGAATCGAGCATTTCCTTGGCACCCGAGCCAAGATGGCTGACTTAAACATACGCTAAAAGAGAAGATGAATAGAATGTCTGAAGACCAAGTAAAAGAAAATCAACCAACAGAAAATCTACCTGAAGAAGAACCAGTCGAGGAACAAATCGAAACCGTAGAGGCTCCTGTGGAAGAAACCGTTGAAGCCGCACCTGACGTAGCGGAAGACGAAGTCGCCGACGAAGCAGTAGACGAGGATATCGAGGTTTCCGAAACTGGCCCAGAAGAGACTCTGCTTCTCCCAAGAGACACCCTGCTAAGCGCAGGCATCCACATCGGCACAAGGATGAAGACCCTTGACATGGAACCCTTCATTTACCGTGTTCGACCAGACGGCTTATTCGTCCTAGATGTAAAGAAAACAGACGACCGCATCCGTACAACCGCAAAGTTCCTTTCACGCTACGAACCATCTAAAGTTGCCATCGCAGCAACCCGCTTATACGCACATGAACCAGTCAAAATGTTCTGCAAACTAACCGGCGCAACCCCACTCATCGGCAGATTCATCCCAGGACAACTCAGCAACCCACAGTACCAGAACCGTGTTGACCCCGAAGTCATAGTTGTATGTGACCCACGTGCAGACGCTCAAGCAGTTAAAGAAGCATCCACAGTCGGCATACCAATAGTCGCATTATGCAGCACCGACAACGAATTCGCAGGCGTCGACTTAGTCATCCCAACCAACAACAAAGGCCGCCGCGCACTCGCAGTCATCTTCTGGCTACTTGCACGCCAAGTCCTCCGCGAAAGAGGCGAACTAGGCCCCGACAAAGACCCACCAGTCACCATCGAAGACTTCGAAGCCAAAGTTACACGCGAAGAGGAGGAGGAACCCTAGAGGTTTGCCCAGCATTCGGCGTCCAGTTGTTGCTTCTCAATTTTATGAGGGCGACGCCGAAGCGCTTAGAGCACAGCTTACCTCCTGTTTCCTTCATAGACTCGGACCACAAAAACATCCAACCATAAACAAAACTACCCATCCACGAGAAATCGTGGGTTTAATTTGCCCCCACGCAGGCTACATGTACAGCGGCCCCGTGGCGGCACATGCTTTTTACCATTTAGCCCAAGATGGCAAACCCGACACCGTCGTCTTGCTTGGCCCCAACCACACGGGTTACGGAAGCGCCCTCTCGATTATGCGTGAAGGCACCTGGCAGACACCACTGGGCAAAATCGAAATCGACACAGCCTTAGCCGACGACATACTGCACGAAACCAAATACCTCGACATCGACGAATTAGCACACCGCTTCGAACACTCTTTGGAGGTGCAGTTACCCTTTCTGCAGTACCTATACGGCGACAACTTCAAAATCGTGCCGATAAGCTACCTGATGCAGGATTACGATTCAGCCGTCGAAATCGGCAGAGCCCTAACTGAAGCCCTAGACGCCACAAACACCGTGGTTATCGCTTCCTCAGATATGACGCATTACGAATCCGCTAAATCAGCAGCCGCCAAAGACCACAAAGCGCTAAATCGAGTTGCCGCTCTTGACGCCAAAGGCTTCTTTGATGTCGTCGAAGCAGAAAACATCAGTGCCTGCGGTTACGCTCCAATCACCAGCCTAATCACCTACGCAGACGGCGTCTGCGCCAAAGCTGAACTTCTCAGCTACCACAATAGCGGCGACATAACAGGCGACCCCTCAAGCGTCGTCGGATACGCAGCTGTGTGCTTCAAAAAACAGCCCTAAACTGGAAATTTCAGCGTAAACTTGGTTCCTTTGCCTTCTTCACTCCAAAAAGCCACTGTTCCACCCATCGCTTCAGTCATCCGTTTAACTACAGCTAAACCGAAACCTTGCCCCTTGGCTTTAGTAGTCATCAAAGGCGTGAAAAGTTTATGCTGCACAACAACTGGGATGCCTTCACCTGTGTCTTCCACCGAAATCTCCATGTTATGCTTCTTGGTTGAAGCGGTTATGGTGAGGTCGCCGCCTTTAGGCATAGCTTGAACTGCGTTCTGCACCAAATTCACAATAACCCGCTTTATCATTGTAGGGTCTACTTTTAGTTGCTGCATGTTTTCTTGGATTTCCAAAGTAACCTTCACGTTATCTGGAACAACCACTATCGAAAGCGCGTCGGCAATCGACTTCTTTATGAAAACTGGTTCTGGTTTTGGGTTAAGTGGTCTGGCGAAATCCTGCAGGTCCGCAACAATCTTGTTGATGTAGACAAGATTTTCTTCAATACTGTGGATGCTTCCCTGCAAGCTGGTTTTTTCTTCCCCATTTGGCAGGGCCTCTATTTCTTTGCGCGCCAAGTACAGTTCATTAGTAATAGCCTGCAGCGGGTTACGGATATCATGACCAACCATACCAGCGGTGGCGCCAATCGCAGATAAGCGTTCGGCATCTTTAAGCTGCTTAGCCCTCTGTTCGGCTAGCTGCTCCATCTGGGAAGCATACGCTTTTACTTCAGCAGCTTTATCTTCCAGCTTGAACTGTAACTCTTTTTGTGTGTTCAACGATTTAGCAAGCTTTAGGTTTGCAAGGCTAATTTTAGACAGCATCTCAGACAACCCCGCATAAAACCGCATCAATGCCTCAGTGTTTTCGCGGCTAAACCTGGGAACACGGTCAAATGCCGCGAGATATTCTTCCTTGTTGAACCCATATCTTTCTGCTTGAGTAACGAAAATGCTTCGGTCTGGGATTTCGTCGTCAAAGAAGAATTGACCGAAAAAGACGTTGCCGACGTGTTTGTCGCCGATGAAAAGCGGAGTAACCACATCCCACATGCTGTTTTTGCATTTATAGAGGCTTATCTGACCCTTTTTGAGGCCCCTTGAAAGTTCAATGTCACTTTCGATACAGTTTTTGCATGTGCGAGGGTTGACGCGGTGAAATTTGGTACAGATATCTTGCCACCCTGTCCCAACGAGAACTTTTCCTTTGAGGTCGATTAACGCAAAACCCATGTTTGTAACTTCGTAGAGACGATCCATGGTGGACTGTAATGAAGGCACATCGATTATGTTTGCGAGGTCGTTTTCGCCTATCTCGATATCTGGAGAGAGTACTGAGTCAAGTTTCAGTTTAAGGCGTTCTTCGCTTTCTCTTAGGGCTTGTTCTGCCTTTTTGCGTTCAGTGACGTCTTGAACCATACCAACAGAGCGAATTACTTCGCCGTACTTGTCCCGTATATGGAAACATTTTTCGTGAACTATCCGTACTTCGCCTGATTCTTTTTTTACCACACGGTGCTCAATTTCAAAGTTGTCTTTACCCTCGTCGAGTGAAGCATTATACTGCTTATCAACAATTTCGCGGTCGACAGGGTGCACACAACTTAAAAAATCTCCATAGGTTGCACCGAATTCTGAGCGTTTAACTCCAAAAATTCTGTAAACCTCATCAGTCCACACCAGCTTGTTAGCAACTAAATCCAGTTCCCAACTGCCTACATGCGCGATTTCTTGGCTTCGTTTTAGATGTCCTTCGCTTTCTTTTAGCGCTTCTTCAGCTTTTTTACGTTGAGTAATATCTTCGATTATAACAGCAAAGTACCCTTTTTTTGGGCTAAAAGCAGATACATCCAACCAAATACCGAATGCATCTATGAATATTTCAAATTTCTCTTCAAACCCAGTAGACGCTACTAACCCCAGAGTGTTAAAAACATGCGGGTCAACATTTCTAAGCGAATGGAAAGCTTCTGTTGCTTTTTTTCCAAGCACCTGCTCCTTTTTCACCCTCAATATCCGCTCAAAAGCTTGGTTAACCTCTAAACATATGAAATCCCGCGGTTTATCCTGCTTATCATAAACCATTTGACAGAAAGCAAACCCATCAACCATGTTCTCAAAGAGCACCTGATACTTCTCTTTAGACTCCAACAATTCTGCGTCCGCGCGGCGCTGACTTATTATTCGGTTGAGTTCTGTTCCGATTAATTCAAGCTGGTCAATGTCTCTCTGAGTATAGGGAGCTTTTTTGTTTCCAACCCCAAAAATTGCTTTTGTTTTTCCTTTCTCAATTATGGGTATTCCCAGCATCCGTTTTAGTGGAACATGCCCTTTTGGGAGACCTTTCTGGTTTGGGCTATTTTTGAAGTCATTGTAAATTATGGGGCGCCTGAAACGGATGCAGTCAGCCCAGTTCCCCGCCTCAGCCATCGGATAGTGATTAACATAATTGGCTGTGCAGTTTTTCAGCGCTTCTTTGTTCCAAGTGGTTAACGCGATTGTTTTTTGGTCGTCGCTAACGAAGTGAAAGAAACCTATCTTGCTTTTTGTGAGGTTAACTGCGTGGTCTAAAAAGTAATCGTAGAGTTCTTGGTCAGGCAATGTTAGGGCTTTTCGGTATAGTTCAAGTAAAAATTTTCCGCTACCTAAAGTGTCCTCCCTAACCTTACGTGAACGCAAGCGTTTGCCCTCTTTCTCACCTTTAGCATCCTGAAGCAAAAAAGAAAAATGTTTCCCTCAAAAAATTAAACAAAAAAAGAAAAAGTGTCGAAACAGTTTGACGTTTAATACTCTTTTAACAGGTTTTCGAATAATTTTTTGGTTTTAGCGATGTCAGCCATCGAAGTAGTATGCACAAGCTCTAACGTAATAGGGCCATCATAACCGAAACCATGCAGCGCCGATAGAAAATGGGTAAGTTCGGTTTTTCTCTCAAAGAAAGGCTTGTGATGCTTATCAGCCATATGCACGTTGCAGACGCGGCTACCAAACCTGTCTAGCAATTCATCAACAACCTTTGTCTCCAATGCATGGCACAAATCAAACGTGAACCCCATCTCACCCTTTGGGTCGATGACGCCAAGTACCTCTTCGAGTTCCTCAACATTTTTGCCAAACCCAGTTGAGTTAAACGAGAGATTTTCCAGTGAGAGTTTGATGCCTAACTTTTTTGCGAAAGGGTTGATTTCCCCAAAAACTGCTTCTAAACATTCAGCTCTAACTTTAGCTGGCAGCTTCTTTGAGACGTTTGAGTGCACAGTCATCAATGGCGCCTTTAAGGCTCGGGCGCACTCCAGCGAAATCTTGCCGTAATACACCGCCTGATGCACTTCAATGGGGTCTTTAACGTGCAACACGGCTGAATGTAGAGTTAAACAGTTTAAGCCTGAAGCCGCCAACGCCTTCTGTTCGCGGTAAACGTCGGTGTCATGTTCTTTTTTGATGGATTTCATGTTGAATTCGATGTCTTGGAATCCGAGGTTTTTGGCAGCTTTGAAATTCTCGTTAATGCGAAGTTTACTGAAAATTCCGTTAGACAAACTTAACCTCATCGGCAACCATCTACGTTGTACTTGATGGGGGTTTGAAGGAAAAAAGCGTTACCTTCAGCAAAGACGATCAGGACTAAAGTATTGCTAAACGTTTTTCCAGGTTGGTTTAGTGGCGGAGCGGCAAACCGCTTGTCCTTTATATAAGGGGAGGGGGCCTCTCCGCAGAGACGTCGCGTGGTTCAGCGTTGCCCAAATATTCTGTTGTGGTTTAAGCGGTTTCTATGAAGGTTTTGCCTGCAAAGTTAGGTGTAGGCGAACCTCCAGTCCATACATCACTTGAAACTAGTGCTTCCCCAGCGTAACCGTAAGCAACCGACACCGAGTCCTGCATCCAATAGTAAGCGCAGACACCTATACCAAGGTCTTTGGCGTTTTGCAGAATCGCTGTCCAGAAGCTGTATTCGCGGGCGCGTCTCTGCGCCAAAGTCAAGTTGCCTCCGCCGAAGCGTTCCTCAACACTGGCCCAGTAGTTGTAGATGAAATCTGCGTCGAGCACGCCCATTTCGTTGAAAACCAGTGGTACTGTGCAGTTGATGTTTCTGGTTTGGGGCACCATGTCGGGTGCGTTTAGTTGGCGTTTGACTTCTTCGTAGTTGTGTGCCCATTGCAGGTTGGGGTAAGGGGAATGCATGTAGGTGTGTGTGGTAAAGGCTACGTTTAGGGGTGCTTTGCTTGTGGCGTTTTTTAGTTGGCTGAAAAGTTCAGGTGCCCAAGTGAGGCTCTGCCAGCCTGGCACGATGCCTACTTCCCACTGCATGAACACCAGATTTTGGTTGCCTAAGTTGCGGATGGTTTTGTAAGCTTCAATCATGTAGCTAAAGAAGGCGGTTTTGTTGTCGCCTGGTTCATTCCACAACTCAAAAATCACGTTTCTGTATCCACCCAACCGTTCAACGACGCTGCCCCACCATAGCCGCCAAAACTCCATCTCGTTTCGTCCTGCATCGGAGGTTACGGTTTGGATGAATTGGTAGCTGGCGGTGTTGGGTACCCATGTGCCGGGTTCCCCCTCGAAGGTTCTGCTAAACAGGTAGCCGTTTACGGCGCTGTAGGGGCATAGATCGACGTAGATGCCGTATTTGGCTGCTTCTTGTACCAGTGTTTCGAGGTAATGTCGATAGCTTATGGTTATGTTGGCGGCTTCGGGTTCATAGGTCGCGCGTGAGATGTTGTCTGTCCACCACCAATCCACGGGTATGAAGATGCGTATCATGTTGACGTGCCAGTAATCGCGGTAGCACTGCAATGTGGCATCCATTTTGTGCAGATTCTCCTCTATAGGTCGCCATTTTTGGTCCCAGCTAAAAACCTGTTCTCCTGGCTCTGACCACATGCCAGACGGCGACTGCAAATCCCCCGAGCGGCCGATGCCTCGCAAATAAACGACGTTGCCGTAAGCATCCAAGATTTTGCTGCCGGAAGTGTGAAGAGCCATCGTTTTAGTTGAGTTGAAATGGTAATCTACGAGAGGAAGCGTGGCTATCAGTGTAATTGTCAGAAGTGAAACTGTGCTGATGACGAGTTTTTTGTTCATCAAAAGCCTCTGCGAAACCCGTTTAGGAAACCTTAAAAACCATTTCTAGTTAAACAAGACGTAACCAGATTCTTAAAGCGTACTGTAGAGCACCAGCCCCCATTAGATGAGAAAACGTAACCGTTTTATCCCCCCACAAAAATCCTATTACCGCTATAGGACCGATTATCTTGAAGGACCTTCTCACAAAAATCACTACAGCCGCCACCGACAAGTTCGGAGCACAGTACGCAGAAGCAAGAGCACAGCACATCGCAAAAACGATGCTGACGCTCAAAGAGGAACGGGTGGAAGCCGCCAAGCAGGGGATAGAAAACGGCGTCGCCATCCGTGTGCTCGTCAATGGTGCATGGGGTTTTGCCTCGGTTGGTTCGCTGGACGCGGCCATTTTGGAGGGTGCCTTGTCGGATGCCTGTCGGATGGCAAAACTGGCGAGCACACGCCTCAAGACGCCGATTAAGCTGGCGCCATCGAAGGCAGTTGAAGACCATGTAACAGTTAAGCCGAAAAAAGACCCCTCTGAAGTGTCAGTGGAGGACAAAATCAAAACCGCGCTGACTATAAATAAAGC
The DNA here is from genome assembly GCA_026014685.1 of Candidatus Bathyarchaeota archaeon. Classification (NCBI taxonomy): domain Archaea; kingdom Thermoproteati; phylum Candidatus Bathyarchaeota; species Candidatus Bathyarchaeota archaeon. Next base: position 193,358 of record JAOZHW010000015.1, on the reverse strand, counting down.
TATCCTCGGTTTCGATGGGCAAATCAAAAGTTGTGGAATAGACTATGCTGACTTGTTGATTAAGGGCTTTTTCGTTAACAGTGAAGGCGCTGCAATCGAGCAGGATAAGCTCTACGTGTGGGCTCGTGTCACCGCTTCAGCCCAAAACAACGGCGAGTTTACGTTTAGCCGCGAAGAAATAGGTTCCACTAAAGGCTACGAACTCTTTGACGAATACGCACCCGAAGAATTAGGCAGAACCGTTGCGAAACGAGCCGTCGAACAAATTAGTGCAAAATGCCCAAAGGGTGGCAGATTCCCCGTTGTGTTGGGTCCAAACGTTGTTGGCGTGTTTGTGCATGAAGCGTTTGGGCACTTGGCGGAGGCGGATTTGGCGCTTTCAGGCGGTGTACTGGCTTCCAATATGGGTAAAAAAATAGGCTCAAATCTTGTCACTTTCTACGACGACGGCACAGTGGAGGGCTCGTTTGGCGCATTCAAGTACGACGACGAAGGTGTCGCCAGCCAAAAGACCCTGCTCATAAAAGACGGCGTCGTCTCTGGCTTGATGCATAACCGCGACACCGCACACAAATTCAACACCGCCCCAACAGGCAACGCGCGGGCAGAAGACTTCCGTGTGGAACCCATCATCCGTATGCGATGCACCTACATGGCACCCCGCGATCAAAAACTCGAAGAACTCCTTGAAGGCGTCAAATCAGGTTACTACTTCAAGAGCTTCCGCGGAGGTCAAGCCAGCTTAGACGGCACTTTTCAAGTCGGTATCCAAGAAGGATACGAAATCAAAAACGGAGAAATCGGCCCAGCAGTGCGCAACGCATCCATAAGCGGCAACACACTTGAAACCCTGCATAAAGTGGATGGTGTCGGGAAAGATTTTCATTTGGACCCTGGAAGGTGTGGTAAGGGTCAGACAGCGTTTATCTGTGACGGTGGACCGCACATAAGAGTCAGCGAGGTGGTTGTCGGTGGCAGCGCTTGAAAAAAACATTATGCTCAACTTAGCGGAGAACACGGTGAAAGCGGCGCTTAAGTTGGGTGCAGCGGAAGCAGAAGCTTACGTTTACGACGGTCAAGCAGTTAACATCGGCGTAGAGTTGGGGCAAATCAGCAAAACCAACCGCATAATCGACCGCGGCATAGGCGTGCGCGTCGTCGCAAACAAGGCCATCGGCTTCGCCTACACCAACATAATCAACGACCAAGGCGCCATCGAAAACGTGGTTGCCCGTGCACTAGGCGCAGCGAAAGCAAGCAAACCCGACCCAGACTGGAACGGACTCCCCCAAAAGAAACAATACAGCGGCACCGAAGGCACTTTCGACGAGAAAATTGTTGCGCTCAGCCCTGAAGATTTAGTTAAAGTCACCTCGACGATGCTGGATGCCGCGGGCGGTGTGGATAAGCGTGTGTTTCCAGTTGAGGGCGGAGTGGGAAGCGGATGTGTTTCAGCTGCTATCGCTAATTCTAGTGGCATCACTGGCTACGATAAGGGCACCATCGTCGAGTGCAGCCTCGCGACGCTGGCAAAAGAAGGCGGCGCGGTGACTCCGATTTGCTTTGAATTCAACGCCGCAAGAAACTACCGTCTTGACCCCGAGTGGGTTGGCAAGGAAGCAGCTAAACTGGCGGTTTCAGCGCTAAAACCTAAACCTGTCGAATCAAAAAAAGCCAAAGTCATTCTAACTCAATTTGCTCTCCAAGACCTCTTTGCATACACTCTAATGGGTGCGGTTAAAGCTGATAGTGTACAGAGAAATCAATCGCCGTTTAAGGGCAAAATTGGTGAACAGGTCGCCTCGGAAAATCTAACTGTCTACGACGACGGCTTGTACCCTGCTGGATTACGGACCTCCGTATTCGACGGCGAAGGCATACCTCGACAAAAAACGCCAGTCATCGAAAAGGGTATCTTACGTAACTTCCTCTACGACAGCTACACCGCCAAAAAGGAATCAAAAGAAAGTACTGGCAACGCATCACGCGCAGGTTACCTCTCCACGCCAGGAGTTGAAACCACTAACTTCCACATACTTCCAAGCAACAAAACCTCCAAGCAAATGCTCTCAGAGTTGGGTGACGGTTTGCTTGTCTACTACCTTCAAGGTGCACACAGCAGCAATCCCGTTAACGGAGAATTTTCAGTGGTGGCAACATTATGCTGGAGAATTAAAAACGGCGAAACAGCGCATCCATGTAGAGGTGTGATGTTAGCAGGCAACATATTTGACCTCCTTAAAAACGTCGCGGTAGTGGGGGGTAACGAGCGGCAGATGGGTTCTTTGATTGCTCCATGGGTTATGGTAGAGAATATGCGTGTAATCGGCAAATAACCCTCAGATGCAGCTGTTTCTGTTGTGAGGACTCTTTTCTTTATTTAAAGGACATTTGTTTGGGTTTGTTTGTTACAATATATTTATTGGTTTGCAATCCCCCTCAATAGACTGGTGATGTGTGTGTCAGATAACGACGATTTTTCTGAATGGGTCAAAAAACGTCGTAGCTCAAACAGAGACCCCTTCTTCGGCGACATAGATAACATGTTTAAAGAGATGGAGCGGATGATGGATGAGGAACTCAAAGACTTCACCCAGAAAGTGCCCAAAGAATATGTAAAGGAGCGTACTTTGCCTGACGGCAGCACTGTGAAGGAGCTTGGGCCATTCGTGTACGGTTACAGTATGAAAATCGGACCCGACGGCAAACCTGAAATCCAAGAGTTCGGCAACATCAAAAAAGGCCTCAAAGGACCTCCAGAAGTCAAAGAAGAACGCGAACCCCTGGTGGACATCGTGGATAACCCTGCTGAAGTCCGCGTGGTAGCCGAGTTGCCAGGTGTGGAGAAAACCGACATAAAACTGCACGGAACCGAAGACTCCCTTGACATCTCCGTGGACACGCCACAGTACAAGTACTACAAGGAAGTCCAGTTGCCAGCTAAAGTTAAAGTCAAAGAAGCCACCTCAACCTACAAAAACGGCGTCTTAGAAGTGGTTTTGCCAAAGCAGGAACCTTCTAAAAGCCGTGGTGAACCAATTAGTATAGGCTAAAAGTCTAAATTCTCTCTCCTTCTATATGTTGCTTGAGTACGATGAGCGATAACTCTGAGGTTGAAACGCTAAATGCTATCTGTAGAGAAGCCAAAGCTGCAGGTAAACTTTCAGGCGACAACCTCAACGATCTCTACGAATTGTTTGGGCAAAGATTCACCAAAGCCCTCGACGCCGTAACAGAAGGCAGAGTAAAAAAGTACATCTTTAAGCCGTCAGGCAGAGTTGTCTGGATAGTTGTGGGCAGAGAACGTGACTACCTTATCATGCCTGAAGCGGAGTTTTGTACCTGCGATGACTTCTACTTTCGGGTGCTCGACAAAAAAGTCCACATGTGCTACCATCTGTTGACACAAAAGCTTGCCCAAAACCTCGGCTGGTTCAAAACCTACGAGGAAAACGACGAATGCTACGACATGCTTATGAACGAATGGAAAAAGCCGCCTGCTGACAAGGTCAAAAAAGAAGTTTAAGCTCAAGCGGTTTTTTGGGTTTAGATTTAAATATGTAAGTTGCTACAACAGTAGGATATACAGAGGGAACCCCAATGGGATTAAGCGAATACTTCGTAACACTCCAGTACGTCTTGATGGGCTCGATTGGCATTGCTTTAGCGTTGATTTTCCTTTATGCCTACTACGGTAGAGATGAAGAGAAAACAGAAGAATAAACCCCAATTTTTAGTTGCTTCTTTTAGTACGCCTGTTTAGGATAAAGAACGCTGCAACACTGATTATTGTTAAAACTACGCCTATGCCGATTAACCATGCAGCGTTTGGGCCTGAACCGAAAACGATCGGTATGGGCCCGATGAGGATTACGCCGCCCACGCTTCCACCGTTGCCAAAAACCAGCGACGCCACAACTATAACGGCGATGCCGACAAAAACAAGCACAAAACCAGCCAGCAGCAAACTCATCACTCTGCCAGAAACAGCAACTCCCCCTTCACTGCTTTCTTCACTGAACAATTTCATCTACCTCAACAGCCAATAATACGCCAAAAAAGTAACTAAAACAACCACTGAAAGCGCTATCGCCAAAACCAAAACCGTTTTAACCGCTTTCTTATCTGTCCCAAAAATTATGGGAATCGGCCCAATCATGATTACCCCAGCGCCGCTTACTCGGCTTTCACCGCTTTTTTCGCCGCCAACTGAGGCGCGGATAAGCGCGGCAACAATCAGTACAACGCCAACTATTACTAGTGCTATGCCGATTGTGATTAAAAGGGACAACTCCAACTGCAGCGCACCTAAACAACATGGCTTCTGCGTTTTTAATAAACATACTCAAAACCAAGTCGAGAGGCAAAAATTTAAAGTGCTTGCACTGTTTAATCGTGTCGGCGCACAATGACCACCCAAGACCTAATCGCGGAGATTACAGCCAAAAACCCACAGATAACCCAAACTCAGCTCCTAGAGCAACTGGAGCGTGAGCGGGCTAGAACCAACGGGTTGTTGGGTGACGAAACGCTGTTGCGGTTGATTGCCGCCAAGCTGGGCGTTTCGGTTCAGCAGAACAACTTTCAGAGTTGCGGTACCATAACGTCAGGGCGGCTGCTTGCAGGCTTGTACGATGTTAATGTGTCGGGGCGGTTAATTGCGGTTTTTCCTGTGAAAACTTTTCAGGGCGAAGAGAAATCTGGTAAATTCGCCACTTTGATGCTGGGTGACTGCGATGGGCTTTTGCGAGTGGTGCTTTGGAATGAGAAAGCCGAGTTAGTTGAGCGCGGCGAATTAAAACCTGGGCAAACCGTTCGCCTCCTGCATGGGTACACGCGGGAAGACCGCTATGGCAAAGTCGAGTTACACATGGGCAATAAAAGTCAAATCGAACCGTTACCCCCCGAAAAAACCAACATCCCCCCGATAGAGAGGTTCACAACAAAAATCGGCGCTCTAAACAGCAACATGGGCAATGTTCACGTGTGTGGAACTGTGAAGGCGGTTTATGGCAAAAACGGGTTCACCAGAGGCGACACGGATGGGGTGGTTATGCGGTTGGCTTTGAGGGATGATTCAGGCGAGGTTGTGGTGGTTGTTTGGAACGAGAAGGTTGAAGAGTTGGAGAGGTTGCTACGTGAAAGCCCCCGCCTTTTGTTGATTAACTCCCGAATAAAGGAAGCAAACAACGGCGTTGAAGTCCACGTGGACTCTAACACTTTTGTTTCAGTGAACTAAAACAAAGAAGAAGAAAAAAGGTTGATTAAATTTTTGCAACTATGGCCGCGGTGATTTCGCTGCCTTTCGCGGTGCCGCCTAAATCGTGGGTACGGACTTTGCCTTCTTTGAGCACTGCGATGACTGCATCTTCGATTTTCTGTGCCGCTGCCTTCTCGCCCAGCCAATCCAGCATCATAGCGCCCGCCATTATAGTTGCGATGGGATTCACGCGGTCCATGCCTGTATATTTGGGTGCGGAACCGTGGACTGGTTCAAACATGCCATAGGTTTCGCCAATGTTTGCACCTGCCGCCAAGCCCAAGCTGCCTGTAACCTGCGCCGCTTCGTCAGAGAGGATGTCGCCGAAGAGGTTAGTTGTAACCATGACATCGTATTTTTCGGGTTGCTTGATGAGTTGCATGGTGGCTGCGTCGATGTGTAAATCGTCCACTTCGACTTCAGGATACTTTTTCTGTGCTTCTTTAACTGCATCTTTGAAGATGCCGTCGGTTATGCGCAGGATGTTGCCTTTGTGGATGTAGGTTAAGTGTTTTTTGCGTTTCATCGCCAACTTGAAGGCGAAATCCGCGACTTTTAGGGAGGCTTCACGCGTGATAATTCTAAGCGCCACCCCAACGCCGGGGGCAAGCAGTGACTCTGCACCTGAGTAGAGGCCTTCTGTGTTTTCTCGGACTACGATGAGGTCGATGTTGGGTTTGAGTGATTCCACGTTTGGGAAAGTACGCGATGGACGCACGTTAGCGTAAAGGTTAAACATTCGTCGAAGGGTAACAGCGACGCTGACGGGTGCGCCTGGTTCTTCAGGAGTGGTCATGGGACCTTTGAGGCATGCGTGGGTTTTTTTGATAAGTTCCACGGTTTCAGCGGGCAGGTTTGTTCCGTGTTGTGGAATGCAGTGTGCTCCTGCTTCGCCGTAGAGAATGTTAAGTTTGAAATCTGATTTTTTTTCTACCGCTTCAAGCACCTTGACGGTGGCTTCGGTGACTTCGGGGCCGATGCCGTCGCCTTTAAGCGCGGCTATAGTGTAAGTTTTAGTCATAACGGTTTCTTCCTTGTGGTTTTTGTAGAATAATGTTTTGGCTTATCAGTTTTCCTGTCTGCTTTCATGTTTTTCCTATCTGGATGCGGTTCTTGTTTGCGTTAGTACGTTACTTTACGTTATTTTATTTACACACAAAGCACTAAGTGACTCAGTTACGCAGAGGTTTTTAACGGTCCATATCAGCTTTAGCGTAGAGGAAATGAATGTATCAAGCATTAAAAGACAGCCTATTCTTGTTCGTTCCATTCCTTGCGTCACTGACGCTTTCCTTCATACTCATATACCTCTATTTTAAAGACAAAAACAAACGTAAACTCGTGTTCTCATTCGGTCTTTTCACATCAGCCTTTGGTTTTTATGCCCCCATTATAGCAACGTTGGGTGGAACACCGCTTTTTCCCGCTGGAGAGTGGCTGTTTATGCCGATGGCTCTTGCAGTTGCCATAGCGGCGTTGTCAAGCCTCTTCAAAGTTGAAAACTTCCAAATTCCATTCGCTGTTTTTATGGTTGGAACTGTGCTTTCTTTGGCTGCGTTTTTTGCTCAGTTCCCCTTTACGGAGCTGCGTTTAGGGTTGATGATTCTATTAACTGGAACCGCTGTCCCAATTTTGATCTACCTCTTCTCTAAAAGCCGTGATTCAGCGGACCTTAATTTTTTGATTGCCGCATTGTGCTTTTTGTTTGAGGGGTTAGTTCTTGATCTGGGTACTTCAATTGATATCCCCGTTATGCTGGCGGTTTTCGGGGTGGTGTTCATCGCTTTCATGTTCCACCGACCCCAAACCGTGAACCCAAGCAGTCTGCCCTCTTTCATAGTCTTAGAGCAGAAGCTGGAAGAAGCAAACAGAAACCTCAAAGAAATGGAGACGAAACTGCTTAACGCGGAACGGTTGGCGGCTATCGGGGAATTAGCGGGAATCATTGGGCATGACCTCCGTAATCCTTTGCAGGGCATCCGAAGTGCCACATATTACCTCAAAACTCACAGTAACATCGCCAACGAGGACCCTGCTTGCAGCGAGATGCTTGACGAAATCGACAGCTGCATTAGGCGTTCAGACAAAATAATCAACGACCTAATAGATTACTCCCAACCCATCACCCTGCACCCCTCGCAGACTGACCCTAAAAACCTGATCGATGCATCGCTTAAACAGATAACTATTCCAACAAACATCCAAATAGTTAACAACGCAACCAACGACCCTGCAATGGAAGTTGATGTTCGCAAGATTGAACATGCCTTCGCTGCCGTAATCAAAAATGCCCTTGACGCCATGCCAGAAGGCGGAAAACTAGCAATCAAAACCAAAAAAAGTGACAACGTTGTCGTTTTCAGTTTTCAAGATACCGGTTTAGGCATGAATCAAGAAACTCTCACGAAACTTTTTACCCCTATGTTTACGACGAAGGCGAAGGGTATGGGGTTTGGTTTACCTGTCTGCAAACGCTTCATAGATGCTCATGGAGGAAAAATCGCTGTTAAAAGCAGCCTCGGCAAAGGCACAACCATAACCATAGCACTCCCAACACACCAAAGCAAAGAACAAAAAGAAGCCTAAACGTGGCATTTTAATACGAATTAATTGTTCACAGACCTTATATTCGTTTTGCGAATACAAAAATCTCGCTGAAAAACTTGCTTAAACAACGATGCTTACTGATTCAGAAGAGAGAAAACAGCCGTCTAGTTAGAGGCGGTGCTGTATGACCCCGTTTGCATGGTTCTCTCTTTTCACAAGCATCATCTGCCTCATCACCGCCGTCGCCGTTTACTACCTAGACAAAAAAGCCCTTGTAAACAAGGTTTTCATGTTAACTTTGGTGTGGAGCAGTTTTTGGTCGTTTGCAGAGTTTCTACGCTATCAAGCCACATCTATAGAAACCGCTTCGATATTGGGCAAAATCCTTTTCCTGTGGCCCTTCTACTCAGCGTTTCTGATACATTTCGCCCTTGCCTACACAGAAAGCGACCTGCTCAAACACAAGGTAACTTACCTTTTGATGTATGTTCCAGCAGCCATCTTTTCAGGCATAGACTTAACCACCAACTGGATCTCCGCGCCGCCTGTACTCAGACAGTGGGGTTTTGATTTTTCTGCGCCGCCAGTATCCGAATCCGTGGTAGTGTTGGTTAACAGTGTTTGGGCGTCGTCGTTGGCGCTTTCGGCGCTCATCATTTGCGGATTATACTACTTTAGAAGCACTGACCATACTAAAAAGACCCAAACCAAATTCATCACTTTCGGATTAGCCTTCCCCGTGGTTTCTTCTCTGTTCACGACTTCAATCTTTCCTTTGATGAACATACCTTTTCCAAGCCTAAACTCCATCACCACATGCCTCTTCAGCGGAATAATTGCCTACGCCATTTGGCGCTATAAGCTATTCAACCTAAACCCTGCGGTGGCAGCAGAAAACATCCTGTCCGCGATGCCTGACCCCTTAGTTTTGGCAAACGCCGACGGAAAAATCATCCGAGTAAACCATGAATTCGTTACAGCCTCAGGCTACAGCGAGAAAGAAATCATAGGCAAACCCCTTTCAGAATTATTCAAAACAGAAAAGAACGACCGCCAAATTCTTTTGGAGCTGTCTAAAACAGGAGAAATCCGAAACCACGAAACTATTTTCACCATAAAATCAGGTGAACCACGAAACGTTTTGGTCTCGCTGTCGGTTGTTCGAAACAAAAAAGGTCATGATTTAGGGTTCGCTTGTGTGATCCACGACATCACCAACCGCAAACTGATGGCTGCTAAACTTGTTGCCGCAGAACGGTTTGCCTCCATCGGTGAATTGGCAGGTATGGTTGGTCACGACCTTCGGAACCCGCTTAGCAGCATTAGCGCCGCGACTTTCTACCTCAAAAACCACTACGGCGCCTTGATGGATGATACAGGCAGAGATATGCTTTCAGCCATAGAGAAAAGCATAGATTACTCAAACAAAATCGTCAAAGATCTACTTGATTACTCCCGCGAAATGAAGCTTGAGATAGAAACTGCGACTCCGAGGTCGATACTGGATATGGCGCTGTCCATGGTCAAAGTGCCACCCCACATAAAATTGGAAGAAAACCTCGAAGACACCCCAAAAATGTCGGTGGATGTAGCAAAGGTTAGCCGCGTTTTTGTAAACCTAATCACAAACGCCTTTGACGCAATGCCAAACGGCGGCACACTAACAATAACCGCACAAAGCAAACCCGAAGAAATCCAATTCCAATTCAAAGACACAGGCCAAGGCATCCCGAAAGAAGCACAGAAAAAACTTTGGACGCCGCTGTTTACTACCAAAACAAAGGGCATGGGGTTGGGGTTGCCTATCTGCAAACGAATCGTTGAAGCACATGGTGGAAAAATCATGGTCGAAAGCGAGACCGGTCGAGGAACCGTGTTCCACGTTACATTGCCCCTAAAAAATGAACCAAACTAGCTGCAAATTGATGTTGGTGTTGTACTTGTTATATTCTGTATTCTTGGTCGACGTAGAGTTTTTGCTGTTCACGAATTTTTTTAATTTCGTCTTTTCCTTTGTACGCGCGCCGCAGAAGAATAGCGTTTGACTTTACTCGTTCAAACCGTTTTTTAGCGTTCTTTTTCTCTTGCAGCTTAATCAAATCAGACATTTTGCTAAATTTCTCAACTTTGCCGTCTTCGCCTGTACGCTCGACCTTTATGCAGTCATCCACCATGCAGCTTGCAACACACGCGCCACAGTAAACACAGAGATCGTCAACTATGCCGACTTCACCTGTGCCCCAGTAGAGCGCGTTGGTTGGGCAGGCTTTGATGCAGAGTTTGCATTGTCCGCCGACGCAGGTGAACTTGTTTATGCTGATTTTTCCTTCTTTGAAGAGGTCTTTGACGCCTGTAGGTTCGAGGAGTTCTTTGCGTTGCCGCCGTTTTTCTTCTGCCTCATCAACCGCTTCGCTTTCTTCATTCATCAAGTCGAATATAGAAGGCGGTTTAGTCGGCATAGGGAATTCACTGGGGTAGTTAGGTTTGTTTTAGATAGGTTTTATGAATTATAATTACTTATTGGGGTGACTTTGGGTGTTTTATGGTGAAAACGTGCATTTTTCAACGTATATGGATGGTTAACTGTTCAAAATGGGGCTGCAAATTGGCGATTCTATAAAGCTGTTGTGTTTGCCAAAAAGAGGCGCTGAAGGCAAAATACTCAAAGAAAAATGACCTTGATAACTATCCGCTGACTCCCATCTGCTCTGCTGATTTATAGCTAAAGCTATTACTGTCCAACGGCCATAGATGCTTAATCAACTCAGAGTGGTATGTTTGGGTAACCTCAAATTCGGAGTCTTCCTCCCCTTCTACGCTTTCCAAACCCAAAACCCCAAACCATACTACGAGCAACTCAAAAAAATCGTTCTAACCTGCGAACAGTTGGGCTATGACTCGGTTTGGATAGACGACCACCTCATGTACAACAACGCCCAGATTCTTGAATGCTGGACCACACTAGCCGCCCTTGCCGCGTCAACCCAAAGAATTCGTCTCGGAACCATGGTAACCTGTAACGCCCACCGAAACCCCGCGTTACTGGCTAAGGAAGCCGCAACCCTAGATGTGATCTCTGAGGGGCGTTTAGAATTTGGTGTCGGCGCAGGCGTGCAGGAAGCTGAGCATACTGCGTACGGTTTCGACTTTGCTAAGCCGTCTGTTAGGGTCGCACAGTTAGATGAAGCATTAGACGTAATCACTCGACTCTGGACAGAGAGCAAAGCCAACTACTCAGGCAGATACTACACACTAAAAGATGCAGTCTGCGAACCCAAACCCAAACAGAAACCACACCCCCCAATCACCGTCGGCGGAGCAGGAGAAAAACACACTCTAAAAGTCACCGCCAAACACGCCGACCGCTTCGACTGGGGATTCATACCCTCAGTGGAGGATTACACGCGAAAGCTTGCGGTTTTAGAGCGGCACTGCAGAACTGTCGGCCGAGATTTTTGGGCGATAGAGCGGTCTTGCTGGCCAAGTGGGCAAATCATTGTTGCAGCAGACCAAAAAGCCTTGGATGAAAGAGTCGCCAAATACAAGCCCGCTGGCACTTCGCTTGAAGCTTTCAAAAAATACACTCTAGTCGGAACAGTGGATGAATGCGAGGCGGCTTTGGGGGTTTATGTTGATTTAGGTGTGACTCATTTTATGTTGTACTTCGCCGATTTGCCCAGCACCGATGGAATTGAACTGTTTAGCCGCGCAGTAGCCAAGTTAGGTTAGAGGTCACCGTTGGCGATGTGCCTCAATTCGTGAAGAATAATCTCTTCTAAACTGTGATACGGATTTTTCCTGACCAATATGATGTAATCTGCGTCGTCTGTGTCTTCAGCGTTAAAGATACAGGCGTCTGTACCATGCGTGGACAGCACTCGTCCCCATTCCTCTATTTCCCGCAGGTCATCCTCCAAGCATCGTCTATGCTCCAGCACATGGTTGAATTCGTAGTCGCTTAACTGTAGCATTTTGACTTTAGGCAAGGGCTTGTCACTCAGCGTTTTCCATGCTTTTTCCAGTTGCCATCTGGGGATTGTTTCCCCTTGCATTTCTAGTCCTTCAACCAAAACCAATGATGATGCGCCTCTTATTGTTGCCTAAAAACGGTGCTCACCCAACTAAAGGGTAAGGCACACGCTAAAACTGCGCTTTTTTTAGCGTAAAAGCGTTTGCAGTAGTTATGAGACAACCACAATGTTTTCTCTTTGAAGCTTTTAAGGCGGCGTCTTCGCTGAACAACAAAAGGTGTATAGCTATTTTTTGCGTATGTTGCATTGGAGCACTTTCGGGCAGACTAAGCATTCGTCTTGGGTAAGCATGCTGCCTGGTGGTGCGTTTAGCAACCCGTTGAAGTGGGCGCATTTGGCGGGTGAATCAAAAACTGTTGGGTACTCTGCTGCTTTTAATTCCACTATCTTCGTTTTTTCAGTGACTATGTCGAGGCGTGACATGCAGTAGGGGCAAGCATAATGCGTCTGACGCGGAATAGTTGAGGTGTCTGTAATCACGGTTGGCTTATCGAAGTGCTTTTCACATCCCTTGTAGGGGCACCGAAGTTTCTCTTGCGAACCGTGCGTAAAAAGGCGCATGTACTTTGCCTCCAAAAACATCCCTATAGTAAAATCTAATAAACCTTCCCAACCCAGCCAAGTTGACGCCTATTCGTAGAACAAAACTACAAATGGAGCCTCGAGCGGGCTTTGATCCCGCGGCCTGCTGCTTACGAGGCAGCCGCTCTACCAGGCTGAGCCATCGAGGCATGGTTTCTTTGCGTATCTGAGGGCGCTGGGTATTTTTAAATGTTGGTTTAAGGTGTGTTGGGGTATCTACTTGTTTATTTGCTAGTTTGCCTTTTTGCCCTATCAGCTGGGATAATGCTTTGAGTGGAGAAGCACGCTTAGGCGAACATGAAATCATCAAGTTAATCCAGAAACGCCTCACCGTTATGCCTGACCTTCCCATTCCTTTCGGCGACGACGTTTCTGCTGCGCCGCTTTGGGGTGAAGGGATGGCTGTCCTAAAAACCGACATGCTGGTGGGTTCTACGGATGTGCCGCCGGGGATGAGCCTGTTTGCCGCTGCACGCAAAGCTGTTGTCATGAACATAAGCGACTTCGCATCCAAAGGCGTCTTGCCCACGGCGATTGTGGTAGCTCTGGGGTTACCCAAAGAGTTGGCGACAGAACAAGCCGTGACAGAAATCGCCAACGGCCTCAACACTGGCGCACGAGAATACGGCGCATACGTTATCGGTGGAGACACCAACCAAACCCAAGAGTTAATCATCAGCATATCGCTGTTTGGCACTGCAAGAAGCGGTTTGATGCTGCGTAGTGGCGCACGTGGCAGCGACATTTTAGCTGTTACAGGGCTGTTTGGCAAGACCGCTGCCGGACTACGCATGCTTCTCGACGGCGGTAAGGCGTCATCTTCGGTGCGTGCGGCTTTGGAAGACGCAGTTTACAACCCAAAAGCTCGGCTTCGCGAGGGGTTGGCGTTACGCGGATACGACTTTGTTACAGCTTCTATGGATTCCAGCGACGGCTTAGCCTGGAGCATACATGAGTTAGCACGCAAAAGCAAAGTAGGCTTCGTCATCGACAAACCTCCCATCGCACCTGAAGCCCAAGAATTCGGATCTCAAAACAACTTGGACCCACTAGAATTAGCACTCTATGGTGGCGAGGAATACGAGTTAGTTCTAACAGTTAAGCCTGGCAAGTTTGCAGAGGCGCAGGCGGTGGTTCAAACCGTCGGCGGATGCTTAATCCCCATCGGGCACGCAACGTTTGACAGGCAAGTTGTTCTGGAAATCGAGGGCAAACGGCGCAAGGTTGAGGCAAAAGGCTGGGAGCACTTCAAGAGCCATGTTTAGTTTGCTGATCAAGGGTGTAGTTGATTATGGTTATGCAGGAAGCCGCCAAGTAGGGTGTTTTGCCGAGGCTGATTTTTTCACCAAACCTAAGCGCGAAGTCTTCTGCCTTTTTCGGCAAACCCACATGGTCGCCTAAAACAAAAAGGCAGTGCTCTGGAAACGCCACATCCGAGACGTTTTTGCCATCCTCTTCCAAAATAAACACTTGATGCGTCTGCGCTTTATTTTTTAGGAGGGTTTCGAAGGCTGTTTTATCTTTGCTGATGCCGGGGTGTGTTTTGCCTGCGAGGGTTTTTTTGAGGATTTGCTGCCATGTTTCCATGTCAGTGCGTACGTCGTAGAGGGTTTCGCCGTTGATTTGAAGGTGGACTGGAGGGTTGGGTGGTCCGTTGAGGACTGCGTGGAAATTCACGTCTCTTCGCAAGCCATGAGAGAGGAATAGGCTACTTACGATGCATTCGTGTACTATGTCTAGTCTTCCTGCGTCGTGGAGACTGGTGAAGTTTGGGTCGGTTTTCCCCATACGTGAAAACAGGACGAATTCTCTGGGCAAAGTATTCACAGCTTAAGCGTATGTATGGGGTGCTTTAAAGTCCTTGCCTGCCTTAGAGCATCCGCAACAGAACGATGAGGTTGTTTAAGACGACAACTAAAAGGAACAGAACAATCCCAATGTAGGAAAACCGCAGGATTTTATAGGCAGTTCTAAACGATTTGTCATTAACGTTTCGGCTACGCTGTAAGGTTTTTTCGGCTAAAACAAAAATTACACCAACCATAACCGTAACAGTCAATTTTAACGCGGCAAAGGCAGACAAATTTGTATTCACTAACTCCGAAATCAGCGGGTTCAGTTCAACTGTACCAAAGTAAAGCGTGCCCACTACCGTGGTTAAGCAATCCATGGCGCCCATGAAAACCAAAAACAAACCCGCAACATACCTAATAACAAACATCGCCGATGCGCCTCTCAAAATATGGAAGCACCCTGCAGCAGCCACAGCGGGCAAAACAGAAAACAGTGATGTTTTCCAATAAGAATTGGCAAAACGTGATTTTTATATGTTAACTAGACTGTTTGCTCAACAAATAAAGGAGGGCTCTGGGTTTAGAGGAGAATTCTTTTCACAATCCACGCATGAGCGCATGTTTTCTCCATGAAGATGCCTATTTTGTTTTCGCCGAGGCGTATGCAGAGCAGTTTATGTGTTTTTCCTTCTACCAAAACGCTTTCTACGTCGGTTAAGTTGAACTGTTTGGCTATCCCTTTACTGCTGTCAGATACCTGTGCAGATAGCATCGCATATTCAGGTGTTTCTGGCTGTGGCAGGTCAACGATGGCGGCTGTGTTGCTTCGCAAGATATAGCCAACGACGCCTTTGAGTTTGCGGATTTCAGTCAGGGTAGCTGCTAAGCTTGTGAAGACCGAGTTGTCTTCGCCGACAGCAATGGTCGGTGCATCAGGCAGAGGCTGAGTTTCGGTAACGGCGTCCTGTTT
This sequence comes from Candidatus Bathyarchaeota archaeon, assembly GCA_026014685.1. Lineage (NCBI taxonomy): Archaea > Thermoproteati > Candidatus Bathyarchaeota > Candidatus Bathyarchaeota archaeon. The sequence goes on along the minus strand of JAOZHW010000015.1, from coordinate 178,175 downwards.
CAAGACTAAGCCTCCTCAACCACTGGTTTAACCACAACCAACTTACCCCTGCCGCTTCCCAAAATTTGGATAATTCGCTCTGGAACTTGAATCATACCTTTCTCGTTTGCTTTGATGTCTTTTATGGGCTTGAATTTGCAGGTTAAGGTTTTGCCCTCTAAGGTTTCGATGTGAACTGTGGTGAATTGTCTGTTGCCGTAGAGTTCGCGCCACTTGTCTATGACTTCGCTGTCTATGCGAACCGTGTCGGGAGGCACTAGGATCCCGCTGATTTTTTCCACCATAAACTGCGTGGTTGGGGCTTTAGGCAACGGAGGTTCAAGTGGTTCCAGTGGTTCCTCTGGCTGGGTGATTGATTCAAAGGCGGGTTCTTCTGGGGCAACTTCAGCTAAAACCTCAGGTTCAGCCTTCACCTCAGCGGGTTCAGCGGTAAACTCGGTTTTTGTCGGTTTCACAACAAGTTTCCCCAATGCCAGCCGAATAATCGTTGGAGCCACAACTTCAGTAAGTGACTTTACAACTTTCTGCTGCCCACCCCGAGAAGAAACCACAGCAAAATAGGTTTCGTCAACAGCGTTAACGGTTAGTTGAGTATTTACGTCTTGGATGGTTAAGTTTTGGATTCCACCTATGCACTGCGCGTGGGTTATGCTGTTGAGGTTTGTGATAAGGGCTTGGGTTTGTTCAGGTGTGGTGCCTTCGGTGGCGGCTATGGCTTCCCCGTCTGAGCCGAAGACCACTGCGGTTGTGATATCTGGGCTTAAAACGCGGAATTCGCCGAGAACAGATCGAAGTTCCTCAGTCACAAAGTGTGCTCCTTTCCATTTTGGTTAAGCTATTTTGAACAAGATACGTTCTGGGATGCCCTCGTCCTCCAAAACAAGGTACTTGAGGCCCTCCGTGTCGCCAAGTTGATCCAGCCACTTCAAGGCTTCACGCACTTTCTGCAACACCAGCAGCCGTTCTTGGTGGCTGCGGACCACGGATTCTATAGCGGACAACTCATGAAACGGTGTGGCATCCAAAACAATGTTCAATGTACCCACGGTGATTTCGCCAGGGTTCTCGGTTGGGGCTTTTTTGCCTGCTAACCGTAGGACGGTGTCGCGGATTTTTTTGGATTTTTCCGCCAAAGTGCGGATGTCGTCGAGTTTGCGCAGGTATTCGCCTAGGACGCTTTTTGTTTCGGCGAGTTGTTTGTCCATGGCTTCTGCTATTGCTTGGGCTGATGTGTATTCTTTGATTTGTGTTACCATGATATGTGTGCTCCTTCCAGATTTTGAAAGAGAAAAGGAAAATAGAGGTGAAGCAATCCTTCACCTTACCCCTGAATTATTGTTTTCTAAAGGTAGGTTTTTTATGGGTTGTATGTTATGGTATATGGAATGGTTGTCCCTTTAGCTGTGACCAATTTTATTGAATATTGAGCGCCTGCGCTGAATTCGCCTTCTGAGTTTGCAACTGAGCCTGGAATTGTAAGCGAATATGTACCGGTTTGGCCTTTAGCAATATTCATATCACTAGATGGAGCAACTGGGGCGATTTCTTGAACTGCGACACCATCAATAGTTGCAGAACTCAATGATACTGTAGCGGTTCCAGTATTTCTTACGCTTATAACCACCGTGTCAGGAGCACTAAACTGATAATTGGTTACTGATACTTGTTCGGCGTTTCCCATCAGTCCGATGGTCATGCCGCCCATCCATGCTGCGACGACGACGCTGACTGCGACTGTTACGGCGATGAGGATGATTGAAGCAACTACGGGGCTTAGTGCTTTCGAGTTTTTCTTTAGTTTTCTAAATATTGGGTTCATTTTTTGGTTTGTCTCCTATTTGCTTTACTTATGGTTTTCAAAAAGACGCTTTTAAATATTATGACTTACTAAACAATACTATTGGTCTGTTGAACAAAAATACAGACCACAAATACTACACCAAAAAACACACAAAAACAAACATACACAAGAAAATAAGAAGAAAAGTAAAAGCGAAAGACTCTTCTATTCACTTAACTCGTCAAAGAACTTGAGAAGCAACTTCGCGACTTTCTCACCCAACTCAGTCTTCATATAATACTTTTTGAGTGGGTCAATACGTTCGCTTTTGGCTAAACCCAAAGATTCAATTTCAATCATTCTAGCCCTAAAAGTGCCGTCACTTAGGGTCAACTTGTTGTCTCGCATGAAATCTTTGGCGTCTTTCCATTTGCCGCGTCCGACATAGAGCAAAAGCAGGCAGTCAATTGCATGATCTTTTTCGAGCATGGCTTTGATGGCGGCGAGCTTCGGCTCAGTTAGCACGCTTTTTATCTTCTCTTCGTCCACGTTCTTCACCATTTGGGTATCTCCTTTCGTTTTGATACAGTTAAGGCGTCTAGGCTTTTAAACTATATTACGAATTGCGAAACATATCTGCAGACGCCTATCTCCCGAATAATTCATTTGTCACACCTGCCTTATAAATATGCCACTAACCCGTGAAGATGTCAACATTGACCTATTCAAATCTCGAACACGTTGAAGCAAAAAACACCTTTAAGCTTATTTCGTACAACCCATCAAAGAGATTACCGCGCGTAATCACAGGGGCATCCACTTAGTCCGCTGTTCTATATATTAGGGAGGGGGTCAGTGGCGGATCGGCAAAGCGGCGGTATTGTGCCTTTAAATAAGGGAGGGGAGGTAGACGTTGAGACGTCGCGTGGTTTAGGGCTACTTTTTATGTTTAGGTTTCTCTTCGTCTTTGTCTTCTTTATCTTTAGCTATCTTGGTGTAGTAGTATTCGCCGATGCCTTTCTGGAACTCATCCATCTGTGAACCTTCCTTGTTGACGCGCGGGCGGAAAGTGACAGAATCCCGTCGGAAGGTGATGCCCATTTCTTTGAGGAAAGTGTTCATCCCACCACGCAGACTTGTAGGCGGATGAGCTAAACCGTATTCACCTGGCTTGCCGTTAAAAACCATCAAACGGTCAGCTATGAAATCCTGCGTAACCACATCATGCTCCACCACAAACGCGGGGATCCCGTGCGCTTCGACGACGCGGCGCAGGGTTTTGGCTACGTTTAAGCGTTCTTCGACGTCGAGGTATGCGCTGGGTTCGTCAAGCAGAAACAGGTCAGTTTTTCGGCTGAGGCATGCTGCTATAGCGACTTTTTGAAGTTCGCCGCCGCTGAGCTCCATGACGTTGCGGTCCATGAGTACCTGCAACCGCAGAGGGTTAGCGATTTCGGTTTTGTACCAGCTTGACGTGAAATTCTCTTTCGCCACACTCATGAGCAACTCCTGCACGGTGCCTTCATAGTCTGGCGCTATGTATTGAGGTTTATAGCTGACGGTTAATTTGCTAAGTTGCCGTTTGTCATCGGTTTCTTCGATGCCCGCAAGCATTTTAACGAAGGTTGTTTTGCCGATGCCGTTTGGTCCCAAGATACCGATGATTTCACCGGTCTTGATTTCGCCTGGTTCGATGACGAGTTTAAACTCACTAAAGGTCTTCTCCATCTTTTCCCAATGAAGCAGAGAGGCACCGATGTTTTCGCCTGTGCTGGGGGGTTTTTCGTGAAAAGTTATGCTTTCTTTTCTGAACATGATGTTTTCGTCGGGTATGTAGCCCTGCAGGTAGATGTTGATGCCTGTTCGGACTCCATGAACGTGGCTGACGACGCCATAAACGCCTGGTTCTCCGTAGAAAACGCAGATTTGGTCTGAGAGGTAATCTATGATGGCTAAGTCGTGTTCGGCGACGATTATGGTTTTCTGCTGCTCCTTGAGGCTGCGAATAGCTCTGGCAACCACCAACCGCTGTTTAACGTCTAAGTAACTTGAAGGTTCATCAAAAAGGTACACGTCTGCTTCTCGGCTAAGCGCCGCCGCAACCGCAACCCGCTGCAACTCTCCGCCGCTGAGCACCTCAAGGGGGCGATCCCAGATGTTTCGCAACTCCAACTCGTCAGCGATGGCATCAAGCTGTTTGCGTTCGTCAACTTTTTCCAGCAAATCCCCGACTTTACCCGTAACTGCTTTGGGGATTTTATCCACGTACTGAGGTTTATTGCTGACTTTGAGACGCTTCTCGCTTAAGCGCGTAAAGTAATCCTGCAAACTGGAGCCACGGTAATACTGGATAACTTCTTCCCAAGAGGGCGGTTCTTCAAATTTGCCGAGGTTGGGTTTTATTTCCCCTGCAAAAACCTTCAGCGAAGTGCTTTTGCCGATACCGTTTTGCCCAAGCAAACCTAACACCGTGCCGGGTGAAGGCATGGGCAGTCGGAAGAGTTTGAAACTGTTTTCGCTGAAGCGGTGGCTGCAATCTTTTTCTAACTCGTCTGGCAGGTTGACGATGCTTATGGCTTTGAAGGGGCATTTTTTGACGCATATACCGCATCCGCTGCAGAGTGTTTCGGAGATTATGGCTTTGTTGCCTTCGACTCTTATGGCTTCGACTCTGCTACGTACCATCGGGCAAAAGGTTACGCAGAGTTGGTTACATTTTTTGACTTTGCATTTGTCGGTGTCCAATACAGCGATTCGCGTCATAGCTAAACGTCCAAGTATGAAATGAACTTGTGAGTTATAAATCTAAAACTTAAGATAAAACCTACTAAACGTAATCTCTGAGCGGAACTAACACAAAAAAGAAAAAGGTTCACACTATAAACCTAATTCGATGAGCTTAATCGGGTTGTTTATCTCAATAGCCTTTGTACCTGTGACAACACTTGACAGTTTAGGCTTAGCTTCAGACCCCAAAGTCGCAACCAAATCGCCCTTATAAGAAAGCGTAACGGTTACCCCGGCGTCTGAAAGTTCCTCCGCCACGCCCCTCAACATATCCAAGTTGTTCCGCACTGCATCTAAGCTTTTCAGTAAGCCTTGGTTTCCGCCAGTTCGGGACGCCTTCAGGGCTTCTTTTACTATAGTTTTGTTGACGGCGTTAACGTCGATTTTTTTGTTTGCAGCCCTGATTTCAATGGATTCAACGTTATTTGTTGATACAGTTACTTTCCCTGACAGCAACATCTGGCCTAAAATGTCTGCTAGGGACATATCTGTTGCCCTGCAAGTTAGGTTTTTGCTTCTTTGGAGTAAACGATGTCTAAAACGATTGAGCCATTGAGTGTAGCTTTAAACATTCCTAAATCGAGCGTTAAGTCTTCAAAACTCAGTTTAATGTCCGATTCTTTCCCGGCCAATTTATCTATAACTGCTAGCATGGTGTCAGCCATACCGTGGGCAGCTTTCTCTAATGATTTCTCAGGTTTAGTTTTTTCCATTAGAAATACCAATAAAAATTATGTGATTATCTCCTAAATAGTTATTGTTCAAAAGTTGAGCAAGCAGCACATCGATAACTGCCTTAAAGTTAAAAGAAAGATAATTAGATAGTTAGTTGGCTAGTTTACCATTCTTCTTCTTCCCATTCTTCGTCTTCGCCTTCTTCCCAATCTTCATCTTCTTCGATTCTGTATGTCAGCATTTTCCTTTTTCACCTCCACCATAAACCGCAATATGCTATCCTACTCTCGGCTTGGTTTAAGCCTTTAGATACGACATTTGTCGTTAAAGTAAACAAAACCCTTGAGGTTGAGGTGTGTTCTGCTTTCTTTTTTGTACGATTCTTCATCGCTGCACAAGCCTTTTATGGAAAATCAGACCAGTCACACTAAAGGAGAAGAAATCAAAATGAAAAAGCTTTTAAAAATTATCCTCGCAGTTTTCGCAGTTATAATCCTGGCCTTCGTCATCATCGGAGCCATATTATTTCTCGATTTAGCCGCATACACTGCAACGGGCACACAGACCCTAACACCTCAAGGGGCATCTATGGGAACTGCTTTGGTTCTCTACGACCCCGGCTTATCTGGCGCATCAACTCGTGTCGCAGAAAAAGTTGCTTCAGAGTTACAATCCCAGGGCTTTACGGTTACGTTGGCAGGGATAAAAAGTTCAGCTGCATCGGTCACCTCAGGATACGATGTCATCGTTGTTGGGGGACCAATCTATGCAGGGGCACCAACAGCTTCGGTTATTGGCACGCTAAATAGCCTAAATCCTGACGCAAACACTAAAGTCGGCGTTTTCGGAAGTGGCCAATGTGCAACGACTCCAGAAGATATCGCTCAAATCAAAGGTGGCGTTGCAGCCCTTCAAAGTGGCGGTGTTCTGTCGAATGCTGTTGTGGTTAAAATCGGGGAAACCGAAGACATAGACGCTCGTGCATCAGACTTTGTAGCGCAACTTGTTAGGTAACTAATCCTTTTTCTTTATCTACTTATCAAAATAGATAAATTTCTGCACCCATAGACTTTAGCCTGGGATGATGTGAGGCGACGGCTTCGAGCCGCTGGCTGTGAGAGCTCGTCAATTAATCGCTGACCCAAATGACGCTTTATTAAGCAGTTGCGGTGTTTTCGCTGTTTTTAGGGCTTCTGAACGTTGATTTTGCAATGATTTTTGCTAAAAGTTTTTATACGCCCCAGCCCAACATGTGGCTGTCACATTAACTCATGTATCACAAAGCTGCCAAGCTTTCAGAAAAGCATGAAAAAACATCTGTGGCAGAAGAACAGTAGAAATGCAAATGCAATCATTTAAGGACTTACCGATAAAACCAGAAGTCCTAAGAAGTATAAACGAACTTGGGTTTGACACACTTTTTCCGATTCAAGCTCAAGCAATAATGCCCTTACTCGAAGGCAAAGACGTCATCGGGCAAGCACAAACAGGAACAGGCAAAACAGCCGCTTTCGGCGTTCCCATGGTAGAAAACCTAAACCGTGACATCCGCGGCGTCCAAGGACTCATTTTGGTACCCACACGCGAATTAGCCAACCAAGTGGCCGATAACATCGCAAAATTCGGCAAATACGCCAAGGTTAAGGTTCTAGCCGTCTATGGCGGAGAATCAATCAACAAACAAATTCATTCGCTCGCAAGCGGAGTCAATATCGTCGTCGGCACCCCCGGCAGACTCATCGACCTCATGGAACGCAGAGTGCTAAACTTGGGTTCAGTGCGTTTTGTTGTTTTAGACGAAGCTGACCGCATGCTCGACATGGGCTTCATAGAAGACATCGAATTCATACTCTCCAAAACCCCACGCGACCGCCAAACCGCCCTCTTCAGTGCAACCATGGACGAAAACGTCATGCGCCTCGCCAACAAGTACATGCGCAACCCACAGAAAATCCTTGTAAGCAAAGACGAAATCGCGCTAACACAAATGAAACAATACTACCTCGTCGTCAACCAAGGCGGCAAACTCAACGCCCTTTGCGACTTACTCCAAGACGACCGCGTTGAAAAAGCCATCATATTCTGCCGAACACGCCACGAAACCAGCCGCTTAGCCGACCAACTCTACAAACGCGGCCACCGCAGTCAAGTACTTCACGCAGGCTTTACCCAAGCTCAAAGAGACCGCGCAATCAACGAATTCCGCCACGGCAGACGAACCCTTCTGGTCGCAACAGACGTCGCCGCGAGAGGTCTCGACATACCCGACATCACACACATATTCAACTACGACGTACCCGAAGACCCACCGAACTATTTCCACCGCATCGGCAGAACCGCACGCAAAGGCGAAGACGGAACAGCCATCACACTTGTTAGTTACGGCGAAATGTCTAACTTTAACAACATCAAAGCCTTGACTAAAACCAGAATCGAAGAAATCAAAACCCAATGCGGAAACACTCAAGAAGACTCACCTATTCAGAGCTTCTTCTAAACTTTCTTTTTAGTCCGTTTTTGATTAAAATATAAAAGTTGACTCCGTCAATACTGTTGTGCATGAATAAAATTGTCGCGGGCATCGCTCACGAAGTTGTAGAGTTCACAAACAGAAGCCTAATCAAAAACTTGATCATAATCACCTGTTGTATTCTGCTGGTGTTTGTTCAGCTTTTCTTTCCTTATCAGTATTATGCGTCGGCACAGAAGAACAATTCCGAGTTTCAAGTGGGGATTCATTATGTCTTTGAACAGGATGATTTATCAGAGATCTATGGCCAAGTCGCACGGATTCATGATTTAGGTTTCAAAGTCATCCGAATCACTATGGAATGCGACACTGAAGATTATACTCACTACCAGAACCGCAAAAACGACGCGTTTTTTGCAGCCACCGAATATTACGGTTTAGACGTCGCCTTAGTTATCAAAACACTAGACACACCCGAAAAAGTGGATTACTACCTAAACCGCTGGGGACACCGCCTCGCATACATCCAGATTTTTAACGAGCCTGAACTGTCCTCGACTTGGACGCTAGGAGCCATGTTCACCGACGACGAAATCACATCAAAATTTAACATAATGTATGATACGGTTCAGGCGCATCATCTTGACGTGCAGCTCTACACTAATTTCGGAATAAGCTACATAATCCGAACTAACGTGCCGATTGAGTTGAGTAAAAAGCTGGATTTTGTGGGGTTGGACATTTTCATGGATGCGTTTTTGGTGCTCTCACCCCAATTCGTCGATGTACTGCACAAAATCACTAACCGCGACGTAGTGATTACAGAGTTCGGCATGTCTACATCTAACAGTCAAGCCCAAACCGACTTTATCCTAAAAGGCTTAACACTCTACAAGAACATGGGATTAAAAGGCTGCTGGCTTGTTTACTGGAACAGCGCCGCAGACCATTACGGCATAAGAGGCACACCAACAGAAACTGCAGTAGGTGAATGGATTGCTAAAAATATTGTCTGATATCTGTCAACGACTACAACGGCTACCTTTGATAGCGAAGCTTTTCTTACAAGGCATAATCTTAACAGGTGTTTTATCAGAAGTTGCGTTTTATCTCGATGGCGCCCAAACGTCTTTTATGATGTACATGCCGCCAATAGGTTTCGCCTTGTTGCTGGTGGTAACTTACTTGATTCAACCCATAGCCGTCGGCGCTCTAAACATTTTTCTCATAAACATCCTCTATGGCACCAAAGGCTGGCAGGTAGAGTTCTGGCTAAACGGCATCTTCCTCTTGCTGGCTTTCACAACCATAAACTTGGTCTTCCAGACGACACTGGGATGGTCTTTGCTGGTTGCCGCGGTGGTTGATGTGGCGCTGTTGGCGATTCCGTTTGGAGCGATTGCACGATTTAGTAATGGCGGCTGGAAAAAACCAATCAATTAAACCCTAAAATAACCAGCTTACCACTTAGGCGGTCCGCAGTTATTCCTTCTTCATGGCTTCTGCTTTGAGTTCTTTTGGCATCAACTCAATCGCGTAACGCAGCGCCGTTCGCGGCATAACTTTTTGGTGTTTTACCACGTAGTCGAAGACTTCTTTTTGGTGCACACGGCTTTCTTCTTTGAGCAGCCAACCGTATCCCTTCTGCACCAAGTCGTCGCCGTCCAAGAGTAGCGCGTCACAGATTTCGAAGGCGTCTTTGAGGAATTTGCCGCGCTTTGCTGGAACAATGAAGGATACAGCAGCAGCGCGTTTAAGCCAGCGGTTTTGGCTTTTTGCCCAGCTTTTCACTTCGCTGACAATTTCAGGGCATTTCTGGATTAAATCGCCGACGGTGTGGTTGCAGAAGCTGTCGCATTTAGCCCAGTTATCCACGTAGTTTTCGATCCAGCGTTTAAAGGTGGTTATGTCGATGGCTTCGAGTTTGTCAATGTATTTTGACAGCCAGTTGGAAACGACGAAGGCTTCCTCCATGTAGCCTGAACGCAGAAGGTCTTCACATAAACCAAAAATATCTTGCTTTCCTAAAAGCCTGACTTGAAGCCAATACTTCTTTGCGACTTTGCCAACAATAGCCGTTTTTATACCGTAAACTTTGATTTGTTCTTTAAAGAAGTGCTGCGCAGTCTGCTTGGTTTTTTCGTCTGCGTTTGCTTGCAGATCGGCACGTATACCGTTTAGGATAGAGACCATAACAACAAGCAGCTAACAAGTAGATATTAATTTTTATTAAGAATTATGCGACTAAAAGGGTGGGTAGGAAGAACTAGAAGTCTTCCATTTGGTAGAGGCCCAAGTCGATGTTGAGGGTTTTTTCTGGGCCGCCGCAGTCGTCGAGGTCGTAGAGGTGGCTGGTGACTTTTTCTAGTCGACTCTTTTTGGCAGTCACTTTTGTTTTAACCATCCTAACTTTTACTTTGCCAGTTTTGCGTTTACGGCTGATGCAGGGCGCCGCAATCACCAAAGGAGTTTCGATGATTGAGGGCGCAACTTCAACCTTCACGTCTTCGGGCATTAGGGGGCATTTTAATTCGTCATGTAGGGGTTTAGTCAACGCCTTTTCTCCTCCAAACTTCTGCACTGATTAAGTCTCTTATTGCAACTCGTATGGCTTCGGCGCGGTTGGGGTAGAACCGTTCGTCCACCAACTGGTCCAAAGCTTTTATATACGTTTCAGGTAGATACAGAGTGATTAGTTTCAAGCGAGTTAACTCTCCCTGCGGGTTTTATGACTATACACCACTACTGGACACTTATACTTCTACATATTATGAAACAAATATGCACATAACATGTTGGTTCCATAATTTATAAATGACAAATGGGGTATGTATCAGGTATCTGTCAATTTCCCCCATACAGGGAACACGTTTTTATGCCAAGACACAGCAACTAACGAACAGGTAACAAATGCCCTCAAAAGTCCACATAAAAAACTACGGCTGCTCCTCAAACATCGCCGACGGCGAAACCCTGTCCGGATGTCTAAAACAAGCAGGCTACAACCTCACCACATCCGAAGCGGAAGCAGACCTCATAATCTACAACAGTTGTGCCGTGAAAGGACCCACCGAGAACCGCATAATCAACGACATAAAAGGCGCCCCGAAAGACAAAAAAATCGTCGTTGCAGGTTGCCTGCCTAAAATCAGCTTTGAACGCCTCAGCCGCGAAGTCCACTTTGACGGTGCTGTTGGGCCAGCGCTCGGCGGAGAAATCGTAGATATTGTGGGGCGTGTTTTGGCTGGCGAAAAAGTCACTGACCTATCAGCTAAGAAAGAGAATCCACTGCTCAGTTTGCCCCATCAGCGAAGCAACCCTGTGGTTAGTATCGTTCCGATTAATTTTGGGTGTTTAGGCAGCTGTGCCTACTGCTGCGTTGTGCAAGCACGGGGACACCTGCGAAGCTACAACATAAAAGACATAGTCCAACGTGTACAGGTTGATTTCGATTCGGGCGCAAGAGAGTTTTGGTTAACTTCACAGGACACGGCAAGCTACGGCAGAGACATAAAAACCGACTTAGCGGCGTTGCTTTTGGCGATTGACAGGTTAAAGGGTGATTTCCGGGTTCGAGTGGGCATGATGACGCCTAATTTGGTCACCGACATCGAAGAACGGTTGATCTGTGCTTTTGAGTCGGAGCGGGTTTTCAAGTTTCTACATTTGCCCGTGCAAAGCGGCGACAACACCGTCCTCAAAGAAATGCAGAGATTCTACACGGTTGAACAATTCAAAGCCACCGTCGAAGCTTTCAGAGACACATTCCCCGACTTAACAGTTGCCACCGACGTCATCGTGGGTTATCCAGGTGAAACGCCGCAAGCATTTGAGCACACACTGCAACTACTCAAAGATGTTGAACCAGACATAACTAACGTCTCCAAATTTTTCGCTAGACCCAAAACACCAGCCTGGAATATCCGCGAAGGGTTGGTGGATAAAGAAGAAATCAAAAATCGAAGCAGCATAGCAGCGGAGTTGGCGAAGCAGATTTCAGCGAAACGCAACCAGCGTTGGATCGGCTGGAGTGGCCAGGTGTTTTTTGATGAAAAGGGCAAAGTCGAGGGGTCATGGATTGGCCGCAACTTCGCGTACAAACCTGTCGTTGTTCAGTGTAGCGAAGAGTTGTTAGGTAAAACATGTAAGGTTGAAGTTAAGGGGGCCGCCCAGACTTACCTCAAAGGCAAGGTTGTAGAAGAAGAGCACAGTGACGAGTTGGGTTACGTGGCTATTTGATTCGAAACGGTTAACTTGAATCCGCATGTTCTATTTTTTTAGACTGCGAACAACATGCACAGAAGCAAACGGCTTCCCATCATCACCCCTAATCGGAGTAGTAGTAATGGCAATATCTCCAAGCCGAGCATCAAAAAGTTTCACAGTATGTTCTTTACCATCAGCAACCGTTTGTGAATGCGGACAAACTTCAGGAGGCACATCCGTACCATGCACACACCTAAAGCAAGGCATCCCGATACACTGCTCAGCCTTAACGCCTAAACGGTCAGCCATAGCTTTGTTAACTCGTAGAATCCTGTGTTTTTTGTCCATTATTGCAATCATATCTGGAAGGGCATCAAAAGTTTGTTCCCACTCATGCTTTGCTTTCGCAAGCTGCCCCTCTGCCAATTTACGCCTAGTGATATCGACAAATGTTGTAATTATGTGATCTTGGTTGTTTATGGAGATTTTTTCTACTGAAACAATAGTTGGAATCAACTTGCCCGATTTAGTTCTAAAAGTAACTTCTACGTTGCGGACACTTTTTTCTTTACTGAAAATCTCAAAGAACTCTTTCTGAGCATGCGGATTAGCAAACACGTTAAGTTCAGGGGCAGTACAACCAATGACTTCTTCTCTGTTGTACTCTAAAAGGTCAAGAAATGTCTGGTTCACATCGACAAATCGGCCGTCAGAAAGTCGTGAAATACTCAACGCAACTGGACTCTGGTTAAAAGCCTTCGAGAAGCGTTCCTCACTCAAACGCCAAGCTTCCTCAGCATGTTTAGCAGCGGCCTTCATCCTAAGTAGCATGATGCCATGTGAAAAGTCGCTGGCTAACTCGGCGAGCAACTTTACTTCGTCATCAGAAAACGGGTTAAGCTCACGTGAGTAAATGTTTATTGCACCAAAAGCTTTACCCTCAGACATTAGAGGTAACGCGATACACGAAGAGTAACCACGAGCTACCGCTAATGGACGCCAAATAGCAAAATTTGGGTCAGTACGCATATCTGCACAAATCTGAGGCTGACCTGTTCGGATAGCCCTGCCTGTTGGACCTTGCCCACGTTCAGTGTCTGCCCAAGTGACTTTTAGAGCATCAATGTAGCCTTGATCGAACCCTGCGTAAGCCATCGGCTTAACCGATTTCGCTTCGTCATCCAAGGCAAAACCTATCCAAACCAAAGTGTACCCGCAGTCTTCAACAATAATTCGGCAACCCTGCTGTAAGAAAGCTGCCTCGTCGGTGGCGCGCATCAAAACTTGGTTGCTGTTGCTAATTGCCCGCAACGCGCGGTTTAGTCGACGGAGCTTCTGTTCATTGAGTTTGTGCTCGGTTATGTCTTGAACGGTGCCAAAGCCGCCGATAAGTAAACCGTTTTGGTCGAATTCTAACTCGGCCTTTTCATGAACCCAACGAGTTTCCCCTTGAGCAAGTATCCGATGTTCCAAGTCGTAGATTTCTCCGCGAAGCGCCGCTTTCCATGCTTTATCTACTGTTTCTCGGTCTTCAGGGTGAACTAAACCGAGAAATGTTTCATAATGTAAGGGGGTGCCCTTTTTGATACCGAATATTTTGTATGTTTCATCCGACCATGTTAACTCGTTGTTCTGGAGATTTAACCGCCAACTTCCAGTTTTAGCTACTTCTTGAGCATGCATAAGGTCATGGTGGCTTTCTCGAAGCTGTGCTTCGACAAGTTTCTGGTCAGATAAGGCTTTGGTTAGTTTTAGGTTGATGTAACTAATTTTGGAAATCATTTCAGAAAGTTTCGCGTAGAAATGCATAAGGTTCATAACTACCGCACGGTTCCACCTTGGAACGCGGTCCAAAGCAGCCAGGTAAGCGTCTTTGTCAAAACCGTACTTTTCTGCTTGCTCAACAAAAACTTGTCTGTCTACCACTTCGTCGTCGAAAAAAAACTGCCCCGAAAAAAGGTTCCCAACATGCCGTTCACCAATGATTATGGGGGTAACGATATCCCACATGTTATTTTTACATTTAAAAGCCCTAAATTCTCCTCTTGCAACACCTTGAGTTAGCTGGATGTCGGTTTCTAAACAATTCCAAAACGACTGCGGATTAACCCTGTGAAATTTTGTGCAAATATCTTGCCAGCCCGCGGAAGCCAACACGTTTCCTTTGAGGTCTTTGATTGCAAAACTTATTTTGGTAACAGCGTAAAGGTCATTCATCATCGACTGGAACGCTTCAACATCCATTATGTTTGCCAATTCTTGTCCCTCAAAATCGGACTTTTCGTATGCATTCAGTCGAGACGGTACACTATCCAACCAGAGTTACACCTGAATCCAACTGCTCACGCAACTTGCTTATCAATATTACCCAAAAACCCCCAAAAAAAGGTCAGATAGCGAGGGAGCAAACAGAAGTTCCAGCATTGTTTTCGGTTTATGCTGATTCACTTGTTGTGTCAAGCCTACAGTCACATGAGTTTAAGACAAGTTTCAACAAATAAGGCTCAAGGCACAGTGAGGGAAGATAGATGCAGAAGAGTTTGAATTTAGAAGAAAAGGCAAACCCAAGATGCGAGGGGCAACAACCGCTTGGCCGATCAAACATAGACAAAGCCATGTTTGATATTATGTTTGTCCACAACGATGACAGTCAGTCGGTTGAGGTTGTGGAGAGTTCAACCATAGATTTCAACGCTATCATAGAGCACCTCAGAGAGGGCAATTCAATTTTTATTGCGCCAAAAATTCATTACACACCTAAGAAAAGCAAACGCCTAAGACAAAACTACATTAACCATATCTAAGATGCCGCAAAACAGGAGTAAACAACATAGTCAGCGCAATGTACACTACCAGCACACGCTGCATCTTGGAGTTAACTTATAGCGACGCGACCAAGCTCTTTGTCTAACCAGCTAAACAGCACTTTTCCATGTGATTTCACAAGCTCTGAGTAGACGTTAACTGGATTATTTGGATTCATAAGTTGTTCTGCGCGGAAAGCGCAAATAGCGATCATCGGTACACTGGGGTTTTTATGCAAATACCGCTCGTAATCAACCAGTTCCTTGACCAAGTTGTGTTTGAAGAAACAAGCAGTCTCCCCCGCCACACGTAAACCCCTAAAACCGCGCGAAACCGCTTCATCGAAATATTTTCTCCAAAGCTGTTCTGTTGTCTCTATTTGAAATTGGCCATCTATTATGTAGTGTTGTGTATAATCTAAAACCTTCAAGGCACCGCTTTTCTGATGTTTGGCTACGTCGATGCCTATTTGCGTCATGGCGGCAGTTACTTCCTCCACACTTGACTCAGAACAAACATAAACAGCTGCTTCGCCATTCTGTAAACCGAATTTAAGGTAAGTTAAGAGCACTTTGAATTTTGCGTCCACTGTTTCATACAAAAGAATAACGTGTTGGGAAGGCTTCATCTTTTTAACGAAGCTTATGAGCCGCTCGCTATCGCTGCTTACGTTCAGAGGAACTAACTCAACGGAGGACTCCCAGAGGTCTTCGAAAAGTTTTTTGTAAACGCTAACATGCGGCAGATTATTCGACCACAACAAGGGTTTATCAGCCAAATAACCCTCCGTTGAGGTGGCGATTAAAACCTGTTTACTGTCGACGATCAAGAAGTGGTTGGGAAGACTTTCAGAGTACCGAACAGAAACCCCGGATTTATCTGCAAACACCTGCCGGATGGCTTTTCTTAGTTGATCTTCCCCCCCTTTAGCTGGATTGGAGATTAAGCGAAATTTTACGCCCCGACCGACGGCGGCGATCAGTGATTCGGAATAGAACTTGACGAATTGAAGAATTTTTTCACGTGAAGAAACATATTCGATTTGGGTTTGAGCAAGGTCTATTAGAGCTTTAATTTTGCTTAAGGCAACAGCTTTTTCTGAAGTTAAAGAGAACTGTTCACCGTCACCCATTTTGGATTCTTTGGAGCTGGTTTGGAAATGTTTGAGAAACTCTGCTTTCTTGGCGGACAACTCTGCAATGCGATTCTTTGCTTTTTCTTCCTCATTTTTTATTAGGATTTCAAGGGCGTTCTCCACTGAGGTGGCTTTGAGTTTAACAGGGGTGCTCAGGGTCTTCTCGATTAAACCCATTTTTTCCAGCTTCGGCAAAATGCGATAAACTTCTTCTCGGCGAACCTTTGAATGCTTGGAGATTTCGCCAACCGCAGCGGTGCCTAAAAAAACTAGCGATAGGTAGACTTTGGCTTGTTTAACTGTCATACCGAAACTTGAAAGGGTTTCAGCATTCTGCTCGATACTGTTCAAAGATACCCTTAACCCCTTAAACGCATCTATAAGTCTATTGAGCTGTATAATACTTTTGTAAGAAGTAACTGGGTAACTGCAAGCTTATGCACAGAAATTCAAGCCAAACCACGCGACGTCTCAGCGTCTACCTCCCCTCCCTTATTTAAAGCTGCGAAAACCACTATTGCCTTTTGAAGACTTTTAGCAACAGTTTCTCGCCTAACCAACAGAAAAACAGCACCACCACAAACGGCCCCAAAAAGAAACCGAAAACAACCTCATTGTTGGTTGTTGCCGCCTGAGCCAAAACAGGGAACATAGCCACGCCTCCTAGGACTAAGCATACAGTGAGCACGAAAGCGACGGCAAACGTAGCAGGCTTCATACATTGGGATTGTTCTTTAGCTGTTTTAAGGGTTGTCTGAGAAAATCTAGAAATGTATAAGAGATTACCTCGACCCAAAGTTAAGTTAAGGTTAACTGTTTGCGTGTCAAACTTGTCGTTTCGGGTATTGTTCAGGGCGTAGGTTTTCGTCCCTTCATCTACCGTACCGCCGTAAAGCACGGGTTAGCGGGGTATGTGCAGAACAGGGGTGACGCGGGCGTAGAAATCCTACTCGAGGGAGACACGCAAAAAATCGAGGCGTTTATGGCTGGTTTGCAGGCTGAGAAGCCGCCGCTGGCCAGAATAGACCAAATCCAACGCACCGAGCTTTTGGGCAAAAACGAACACAGCCAATTCACGATTATCCAGAGCTCCCAAGAAGCCGAACAATCAGGCTCCGTCATACCACCCGACATAGCCATCTGCAACCAATGCCTAACTGAACTCCGCAACCCAAGCGACCCCCGCTTCGACTACTTCTTCATAACCTGCACCGACTGCGGTCCCCGCTTCACCATCATCGAGCGACTACCCTACGACCGAGAAAACACAACCATGCGCGAGTTTCCGCTGTGCGGCTTCTGTCAAAAAGAGTACGTGGATCCTGCTAACAGGCGGTTTCATGCGCAGACGGTGGCGTGCCCAACCTGCGGACCCAAAGCTTACCTAACCACATGCGACGGCGAACCTGTAGAAGTAGGCGACCCTGTGCGGGAAGCTGGACGGCTCCTTTCGGAGGGTAGCATTTTGGCGGTGAAGGGGTATGGTGGGTTCCACATTGCTGCGTCGACTGTGCTTGAGGAACCGTTGCTGAGGCTTCGAGAAACCAAGCACCGCAAGGAGAAACCTTTTGCGATTATGGCGCGGAGTTTGGAGGCGGCTAAAAGTTTTGGTGTGGTGGAGGCAAAGGAGGCGGAATTGCTGTCATCTCCTCAGCGCCCCATCGTTTTGCTCACCAAAAACAGCCGATATAACCTCTCATCGTTGGTTGCGCCTAACCTGCACAATGTCGGCGTCATGTTGCCCTACACGGGCTTGCACTACATGCTCTTTGACGGCGTGGCTGATTCCGCGTTTGTTATGACCAGCGCAAACCCCCCAAACCAACCCATCGTTAAAGACAACGCTGAAGGCCTCAAAATACTCGGCAGAACAGTAGACTACTTCTTGTTTCATGATAGAAAAATCGCTCACCGATGCGACGACAGCGTGATGCGACTGCACGGTGACCGCCCAGTTTTTCTACGCCGAAGTCGTGGCTACGCCCCAGCCCCAATACGCCTCAAACACAAATCCAAGCGCTGCGTGGTAGGGTTAGGCGGCGAATTAAACAACACAGCCTGTGTGCTCCACGAAGACAAAGCCTTCATAAGCCAACACATCGGCGACGTAGAAAACCTCGAAACCCAAACCTTCCTCCAAGAAGCCACCACACACCTCCAGCACCTAACCAACACCCACGCCGAGGTCATCGCCTGCGATTTACACCCAAAATTCAACACCACCCGCCTTGCCAAGGAGCTGACAGAGTCGCAGGGGTTGCCGCTGATTCAGGTGCAGCATCACTTTGCACACGCGGCGGCGTTGATGGCGGAGCACGGTTTAGACGATGTTGTTGCGGTGACTTGTGATGGCTACGGTTACGGCTCCGACGGCGAGGCTTGGGGCGGTGAAGTTCTATACGCAAGAAATGGTTCAGCGGAGTTCTGTAGGTTGGGTCATTTAGAGCATCAGGCTCTTTTGGGTGGCGACTTGGCTAGCCGTTATCCTGTGCGTTTGGCGGCGGCGATGCTCAACAAGGCAGGCGTTGAAGTTCAGGAGTGGCTTTTGAAAAACAGCAACCTGCTATCTTACGGGGAAATGGAAGCTGAACTCATCTTAAACCAACTAAGAAAAGGCACAGGCGTGGTTCAAACGACTAGTTGCGGTAGGGTTCTTGACGCGGTTTCGGCTCTATTAGGCATCTGTACGGCTCGTACCTATGAGGGGGAACCTGCGATGAAGTTGGAATCCGCAGCGTTAACTGGCAGGGACGTTTTGCAGCTTAAACCGCAGATTTATGGAAATATACTTGGGACTTCTTACTTGATTAAGGCTATCTATGACAGTTTAGGTAGGGTTTCTGTTGCAGATTTAGCATACACCGCCCATTCTTACATAGCTCAGGGTCTTGCTTCTTTGACTGTTGAGCAAGCTCAGGTTCAGGGCACAAAAAACGTGGGTTTCACAGGCGGCGCAGCATGCAACCAACTCCTCGCACATCACATGCGGTTGGCGGTTGAAGCGGCGGGTTTAAGTTTCTTTGTGCATGAGGCGGTTCCAGCAGGCGACGGCGGAGTCTCTTTTGGTCAAGCAGTTGTTGCATCATTTTCATCTTTTTAGACCAATCAGTTTTTATCGCCCCAAAACCCATTTCCTTGGTATCTGATGTTTATGTGTTTAGCTATTCCTGCCAAAATTATGTCTCTACAGGGCGAAACTGCCCAAGTTGACTTCGGCCAGGGCGTGCTGAGGGAAGTTAACGTGTCGCTTGTTGAGGCTAAACTGGGCGATTATGTGCTTGTGCACGCAGGCTACGCCATCCAAGTTCTTGAAGAACAAGAGGCGCTGGAAACTTTGAGCCTCTGGAACGACGTTATCGCTTCAACTGGAGAATAGCGAGGCATCTTTGTGTCAACGAACCTCCGCTTTAGAAACCCCGAGTTGGCCCAGAGCATCGCAAAAAAAATCCGTGAAGTTGCACCGAAGAAGGGGCAAGTAAAGATTTGCCATGTCTGCGGAACGCACGAATGGACTATAACCCATTTTGGGTTGCGCAGTTTGTTGCCTGAGAACGTGGAGGTTATCGCTGGACCTGGTTGTCCAGTGTGTATCGTCCCTGCTGCAGAGGTTGATGAGGCTGTGCTGCTGGCTAATCAGGGGAATGTTATAACCTGCTTCGGTGACTTGTTGCGGGTGCCGGGAAGTGAATCTTCGCTTTTGGAGGCTAAAGCAGGCGGCGCTGACGTTCGAATAGTTTATGCGCTTTCTGACGCGGTGGAAATGGCAAAGAAGGAACCACAGAAGGACTTTGTGTTTCATGCTGTCGGGTTCGAAACCACTGCTCCGATAACTGCCGTTGAAGCGTTAGGGGATTTGCCTAAGAACTTTAGTTTCTTGGTTTCGCATCGCCTTATCCCCCCCGCTATGGAGCTGCTCCTTGGCGTGGGTGACCTTGAAATTGACGGTTTCATCGCGCCGGGGCATGTAAGCGCCATCATTGGCTTGAAACCGTATGAACTCTTCACACGGGTGTACCGAATGCCCACCGTAGTTGCTGGGTTTGAGCCAAACGATGTTTTGATGGCTATCTACATGATTGTGAAGCAGCACAGCGAAAACGATGCTAAACTCGAAAACGAGTATTCAAGGGTAGTGAAGCCCGAGGGTAACAAGAAAGCTCAAGAAATGATCGAGAAAGCCTTTGAGGTCACGGCTGGCAACTGGCGGGGCATAGGTAGACTCCCCGACTCCGCGTTGCAACTCCGCGAATCCCTCGCAACCTACGATGCCCGCAAAAAATACGGCGTAAAATTGGAAAAAGGCAAAGATATTCTGTTGGGCTGCGAGTGTCACTTGGTGATTATTGGGAAAATTAAGCCTAAAGAATGCCCTATGTTTCTCAAAGCCTGTACTCCAGCTAAACCCGTCGGTGCCTGTATGGTGAGCAGTGAAGGTACCTGCCGTGTGTGGGCAAAGAACGTCGCCGCCAACTCGCCTTAAAAGAGAGTTTAGCGGATTGCCTGTTCGATTTTGGATTCGCGTTTGGTGCTGGTGACTTCTCGGAATAGTTCAAGGCATTCTTCTTTGGTTGGCGCTTCGATGCATATGCTTCCGTAGGCGCCTATGTCGATGCGGTAACTTCTTTCTTTATCTATTCTTTCAACTTGTTTAATTTGAGCCATGCTGTTTCCCCTCTAAATTTGGTTTATACATAACATTGCGTCACTGATTATATTCTTAATGTCGTCTCAGCGGTCTATCGTTTTATGCCCTAACTTGCCACTAAAACGTTGTAAACGATAAATTAAAGGAGAGCTTAAACGCAAGAAGGGAAGTTCAGGAAGAGAGAGGGGAAACACCTGCGTTTAAGCGTCCTTAACTTACTACTTTGTTTTGTGCCATAAATACCGATGTTGGTACATCCATGCAACAACAAACCAGCAGACAAACTGACCCTTGATTCAACTAACCCACGGTGTTTGCTGTGCCGTTAACTTGGAACACAAAAAATCTGTTAGGTTTCACCCCAATTGTTGCCTCGTGGCTAAATTCGCCGCTATCCCGTATTAATTCCCCTATTGACGCCGCCGTCAAGGTTGAGTTGTAGTAGGTTTCGCCTCGGTTTTCGAAGAGAATCAGGTATTTGACGTTGTTGGTTTTGCATAGCTTGGTCAGGGTGGTTATGTTGAAGTTCGGGGTGTAGGTGTCTGCTGGTTCAAGTGGGTAGAGCAGCACTTTATTGGTTTTAGATTCGTAGGCTTTCAAGTAGAACTCAACACCTTTCTGGTTCACCAAGTTAACTCCACATACCACCATCACTGCATCGTCTTGCCCCAACCTTTCTGCTATGTAGTTAACCGTCTCAGGTAACTCGATGTATTTGGAGTCTTCAGATATCCAACTATACGCGTCAACCACGCTGGCAACAAGCACACCCCCAGATAAGCAAATTAGAACGCCCGCCGACAGCTTAGCAACAAACTTTTTGTTCGAAGGCGTCTGTGCAGAACGCCAGATGTCGGCAAACTTTGCGTATAGAAATATGATTAGGTTGGATGCTGAGATGGCTAAAACTGGAAAAAAGGGCATCACGTAACGCCAACTTCTTGTTCCCACAAAAGTAAAAAAGACATACACTACAGCAAACCACACGAGCAGGAGTTTGTCTTCTGGTTTTCGGCGCCAAACCAAGAAACCAAGCCCCAACAAACCCATTACAAAAACAGGCAGCAGAATTGGATGCATGTAGTCAAAGGGCATGGTTGTTTCTAGCATGTAGAAAATCGGTAGGGGGAAACGGGCGCCGTAAACGTTGGTTAAGGTGTCGCTTGACTGCATCAGCCCCAGCCACTGCCACAAAATCCCCGACGAATAAATCCACACCAACGTGGGCACAATTATTACCGCCGCAGACGCAAGCAGAAGCGGAAAACGGGAAATTTTAGCTTTGAAGTAGTTGTTGCGGTAGAAAAGCAGCGGCAAAGCAACCAAAATAACCAACCCCGCGACGATGGCTTGATACTTCGTCAAAGTCGCCAACCCCAACAGTAATCCACAGAGAATTATAGCGCTGTTTTTTCCGCTATGCAACCAAACCAAAAACATCAGAAGCGTGGCCGTGAAGAAAAAAGTGATGGGAATGTCGAGAAGCGCCACTCGTGAGATGAAAATGTAGCCTGGCATAGTCGCCAGTATAGCGCAGGAAACAAACGCCACTTTACGCCCGTACGCTTTGGAGGCAAGCGCAAACACCGCTGCCAACGTGAGTAGAGAAAAAGTTACGGAAACCAGCCGCGCCGAGAAAACGCTGGCTCCAAAGACGCCGAAGTAGCCTGCGGTGACAAAATCCATCAAGGGCGGATACCGCGTAAACATGAGGTACTCGCTGATTCTGCCTTGGTAGATCATAAATCCGCCTAGAAGGCGTACTGTTTCATCCCACACCGCGCTCATGTACGTTAAATGTATCGAGAAACCTACGGCGCAGACGACAAAAAGGGTTAGGAGTAGTATGTGCCATCGCTTAAGCCCAAACCTGCCGGGGTCTAAGTTTAGCATATGCTTCTGTAGCTTTTCGGCGTATGTTTTTTATTAATTTTTGCAAAATACCCTGATTTGGGCTAAGGAACACGCACTCGATTCATCAGCAGATGCGCGGCACAGGGTCACCCACTGGACGAGCAATAATCCGCTTTCCTCCAACCGCCGTCTGCATCGCAACCCTCCTAAACTCCGCCGTAGCTTCCCCAATTATCTGTGCCTCTCTGCCCTGAGGGGTTCCCCGCAGAAACTCTAGCGCTTCCTGTGCTTTTTCTGGGATGACTCCTATGATGAGTTTACCTTCGTTACCGATTTCAAGCGGGTCCAAGCCGAGCATTTCGCACGCAGCTTGCACGTCTGGGTGGATGGGGATTTTGTCTTCGTGGGTTAAGATGCCGATGTGGGATTTTTCTGTCCACTCGTTTAGCGCATCTGCCAAACCCCCACGGGTGGGGTCTTTCATGGCGACAACCCCGCCTACCTCGCCGAGGAGCGCCTGTGCCATGCGGTTTAGGGGTTTAACGTCGGATTTGATTTCGCTGCCAAACTTTAGCCCCTGCTGCGCCGAAAGCACAGCGATTCCATGGTCCCCTATAGCGCCCAATAGGATGATTTTGTCTCCTGCGGCAAGGTTTGAATCCAATGTCCAGCGGGCGTTGAGTTCCCGTTTTTTCTTGACTATTGTGAGGTTGTGATCTAAAGCAGGGGTGCGTTTACCGATGCCTGAAACATTCATAACACAGCCGCCTAACGCGCCCCTTTCGACGACTTTAGTGTCGCCTGTGACGATGCCCACGTCGGCTTCCAGGCACGCTTCCCGCATGCTTGCGAGGATGCGCTCTAAATCCGAAAGCGCCAACCCCTCCTCCAAAACAAGCCCACACGCCAACGCAAACGGCTGCGCACCCAAACAGCTGATGTCGTTGACAGTGCCTGAGATGGCTATGCGCCCGATGTCTCCGCCGGGGAAAAAGATGGGTTTCACTGCGTGGGAATCACTTTTGAAAACTATGTCGCCGACGACTGCTGCGTCGTCCATGGCTTCAAGGGGAACTTCCGCGTTGCCGATGCCGCCAAACGCTTTTACGATGTAGTTTTTGACGAGGTCATGCATGACGGTGCCTCCTGCGCCATGCAACATAGTGATTTTCTCAGTTTTTTCCATGGTTTATCGGGCTCTTTGGGGTTTTTTGCTTGAATAGACTACCCTAAATGACTGAAATAAACGCATCGCAAAAATCCCGTAAGTGGGGGTAGAAAAATTTAGGCATTGACCTCTGGGGTTTGTTCTTCTTCCTCTTGAGGTAATGCTTCTTCTTGTTGCTGTTCTTCTCCTTCTCCTTTAGCCATGACTGCAACGATTAGTGAGAGCACTGCAATTACCAGGTAAGGTGTTATGGTGTTGAGGACGTATAGGATGATGTATTCTGCGGGGGCGCCGGTGCTGTACAATGCGAGTAGGAGGTATGTTGTTGCGGCTTGGAAAGCGGTGAAAACGAAGGTTGCGATGGCAAAGAAGGTGGCTATTTTTCCGATGGTTTTCCAGTTTTTCAAGGTTATACCTGCGTTTGAGTGGGGTCGCATGCTCTTTAAGTTATGCCCAAATTGGCAGCAGGCCTGTTTGAGACACAAACCCAATCTAATTGTGCCACTATCCACAACCAGCCTGCAACCGCTAAAACCAGCCCAAACCAAAACAGAAACCAAAGCCAAGCCCACTGGTTGTTGTGTATAGCGACTTTCCACCAACAACAACTAACGAAAAAACCTAAAAACACCTAGAACTCCGCGGCAACCCGAGTTTTTTGGGTAAACTATAAAAGAGTAAATGTAATCGTGAAACTATACACCTCATGGCGTTCGAATAGTTCCTTCGCCGGAACAACCACTTGCTCAGTTTAGAGTAAAATCTTAGTTGTGATACGGAAAGCCATATAAATTGCTTTTACGTGTTTGATTGCGCATCGGAGAAATAATAATGCCAAAATGGGGCTACTCAATAATCAACGAAATGCTTAATCCAGAAAAAACAGCGAAAGCCAGCGGAAGAGAACTCAAAATATCCCACAAAGCTGCACGCGAGGTCGCCAAAGCCATCAAAGGCATGGATCTTGCACAGGCCAAAGATTTCCTCCGCGACGTAGTAGCCAAAAAAAGGCCAGTCCCATACACACGATTCACTAAAAAATTAGGCCACAAAGGCGGTATGCAAAAACGCTGCGTCGGCAGGTACCCTGTAAAAACCGCTGAACAAGTCCTCCGCGTATTGCAGGCAGCTCAAGCCAACGCCGAAAACAAGGGCCTAGATGTGGATCGCCTCAGAGTCATGCATAGCGCTGCATATCAGGGCGTTAAACTAAAGCGTTACACCCCAAGAGCACACGGCCGAGCATCACCGAAATATGACGTCTTAACCCACGTTGAAATCGTGCTCGAAGAAAAAGCCACCTCAGGAGAACAGTAAATGAGCATAGTCAAACGTTTTATAACAGAATCCATTAAACGAACAGAAATTGATGAGTTTCTGCAAAAAAAACTTGAAAGAGCCGGATATGGCGGAGTAAACTTATCCAAAACACCCTTGGGCACCCACGTAGTCATCTACGCTATGCGCCCAGGCTTAGTTATCGGCAGAGGCGGAGAAACCATCAAAGAACTCGCCGCTTCACTGGAACACAACTTTAAAGTTGCTAACCCACAGATTTCGGTTTCAGAAATTGAAGTTCCAGAATTCAACGCTCACGTCGTCGCAAACCGCGTTGCATCCGCTTTAGAGCGTGGTGTACACTTCCGACGCGCAGGTTTCTGGGCACTTAACCAAGTCATGGAAGCAGGTGCACTCGGATGCGAAATCGTCATCAGCGGAAAACTTACCACTGAACGTGCACGCTTCGAAAAATTCCGCGCAGGACACTACCCAATCGTTGGTGAACCCGCCTTACGCGCGATGAAAACAGCAGAAGTACACGTCCAACTCAAACCAGGCATGATCGGTGTCCGCGTGAAAATCATGCCTCCAGACGCATACTTCCCAGACAAAGTCACAATCATGGCACCTGAACCAAAAGAAGAAATCGCTGCACCACCCGCTCCACAAGTCGCAGCAGCACCAGCTCCAACCCCTGCGCCTGCAACTGAACCCGCAGCACCAGAACAAGCCCCCGCAGCCGAAACAAAAGAAGTCAAAGATGAACCTAAAGCTGAAGCTGCACCTAAAACTGAAGAAAAACCCGCGGAGGAAAAACAGTAAATGGCTCCAATCATGCGCATGAAAGAGATCGAAGCTCTCTCACCAGAAGCACGTGAACAGCGATTAATCGATTTACGCGTGGAACTTGCACGCATACGCACCATGGTTAACGCAGGAGGCGCAGTTGAAAACCCAACCCGCATACGCCAACTACGCAAAACCATCGCGCAAATCCTAACCGTACAAAACGAACAAGCCCTTGGGCTACGCAAGGCACCCTCAGCACCAGAAAAGAAAGAGCAAAAGCCAGCAAAAAAAGCAAAGCCCAAAAAAGAAGCAACTGAGGAGAAAACTCCCGAATGAAAATAACCCCTGACATAATCCGTTACGAATTCATCGGAGCCAAAGGCGTAGTCGCCCAAAGCCCAAACATGAACCTTATGGGCGTCGGCGGCTTAGTGGTAGGGGAAACAAGAAACACTTTCCTTCTCCAACGTGAAGGAAGAACCCGCAGCGTAATCAAGGAAGCTGCAACTTTCGATTTCACTTTCAGCGACGGTACAGTCGTTGAGATTGACGGTAAACTATTAGTCGGCCGCTCAGAAGATCGGCTAAAGAAAAGCGTAAAGAGGCTATGGTAATATGTCGATGACTTTTAAGCAACCAAAAAAGACCTGTGACGACAAAAACTGCCCATTCCACGGCACACTCGCAGTCCGCGGACGTGTACTGGAGGGCGTAGTTCACTCAGCAAAGATGGACAAAACCGTTATCGTTGACAGAGAATTCACACAGTTCTCCTCAAAGTTCGTACGATACGAACGCAGACACGGACACATCCCATCACACAACCCCCCCTGCATTGACGTCAAAGAAGGCGACCGCGTAAAAATCGCCGAGTGCAGACCACTCAGCAAAACAGTTTCTTTTGTGGTCGTTGAGAAAGTAGGAGAGGAACGATAATATGTGTGCAGCGAAAGCAAAAGGAAGAGGCTTAATCGCCAAAGGCATGATGTCCCACGGCCAAAAACTTAGCCGCGGACTAGTTGCAGGCTCAGAACTCCGATGCGCCGACAACACAGGTGCACGCGTTCTACGCTTAATTCAAGCAATGGGTTACAAAGGAAGACTCAGACGTTACCCAACCGCCACTGTCGGCGACAGAGTAACCGTTTCAGTACGCCAAGGCTCACCAGACATGCGTAAAAAAATCTTCCAAGCAATCATCGTCAGACAAAGACGTGCATTCCGAAGAGTGGATGGCGTCTGGGTTCAATTTGAAGATAACGCGGCAGTAATCATTACTCCTGAAGGCGAAATGAAAGGCTCAGAAATCCGCGGTCCAGTAGCAAGAGAAGCCGCTGAACGCTGGCCAAGAATCGCAAGCGCCTCCAGCATAATCGTGTAGGTGTAAAGAATGCAAGTTAAAAATCCTAGTAAACAAAGAAAAATGGTCTACAACGCTCCAGCTCACAAACGGCACAAAATGATGGCTGCACCACTGTCAAGTGAACTCGCAGCCCAGAAAGGAGCAAAAACCCTCCCAGTCCGCAAAGGCGACACTGTACGCATCTTACGCGGCGACAACAAAGGATTCGAGGGCAAAGTTTCGCGTGTAGACCTCAAAGCATACCGCATCTACATGGAAGGTTTAACACGCGAAAAAGTAGATGGAACAAACATCTTCCTAGGTGTTCATCCATCTAAAGTTCAAATTCGCACCTTAAACCTTGACGATAAATACCGCAAGGAAACCATACTGGGACGCAAAACTGCCCCAGCAAAGAAAGCAGCCAAGGCAAAGCCCGCAGCAAAAGCCAAGGCAGCAAAGAAACAAACAGAGGAAAAAGAAGCTGCACCTGAAAAGGTAGCGGAAGAAGCCTCTGAAGAAGGAGGACAATAAATTGGGTAAAAAAGGAAAAACTGCAAGGCTGAAACGTAAGCCAGCACCAGCATTCTGGCAAATTCACAGAAAAGAGAAACCGTGGGTTGTTAAGCCCTCTTCAGGTTCACATTCACTGCATAAATGTGTTCCACTGACCCTAGTGTTGCGTGATATGCTAGGTGTTGCTGAAACAAGAAAAGAAGGCAAAATCATACTTACACACGGCAAGGTTCTAGTTAACGGTAAAGTCTACAAAAAAGACGATATCCCTGTTGGTTTAATGGATGTTATCTCTTTACCTGAAAGCAACAAATACTACCGTGTTATGCCGTCTCACAAGGGATTGTATCTGGCTCCAATAAGCAAAGAAGAATCTAACTTTTCTTTGCTTAGAGTCGAAAACAAATCCACTGTCCACAACGGTGTACAAATCGCAGTTCACGACGGCTCTGTCATTCTTGTTAAAGTAGCTGACCCAAAGAACCCCGTTGAAGTAACCTACGACACATTCGACGTACTCAAAGTCTCATACCCAGAAAAACAAGTTGTTGAAACATTGAAAATCAAAGAAGGCAACTTGGCAGTTATCACAGGTGGAAAGAACGTCGGCAAAATGGGCAAAATCGTTGAAATCGAAAAAACCGAAGCCAAAAAACGTCGCCAAGCCCTAGTCATCATCGAAGACCAAAACGGAGCACGCTACCAAACCATCTTAGACTTTGTGTTCTCAATCGGAGAAGCTGCGCCAATGATTAACACGCTGGAGGCACTAAACGTTGTCTGAAGAAGCGATCCTGCAGAACTGGGAACAACACCCGATGCTTAAACCCCGCATCGAAAAAGTCGTCGTAAACCTCAACGTCGGCAAATCAGGCGAACCACTAGAGAAAGCTAACAAAGTCCTCAAAGAAATCACCGGACGCAACCCGGTTAAAAAGAAAGCCAAAGCTACCATCCGCGACTTCGGTATACGTGAAGGTGAATCCATCGCGGTGGTTGTGACCTTGCGCAAGCAGGAAGCAATTGACTTCCTCAAGAAGGTCTTTCCAGTTGTCGACAACAAACTCGCCAGACGAGCGTTCGATGTACGTGGTAACTTTAGCTTCGGCCTCAAAGAACACATCGAAATTCCAGGCGTCAAATATGACCCTGAAATCGGCATCTTCGGAATGGACATCTGCGTCACTGTCAACCGTCCTGGTCAACGAGTAAAAACCAGAAAGCGCCAAAGCAAATCCATCGGTCCAAAGCATGTCCTGACCCCTGAAGAATCGATTCTCTTCATTAAACAAACCTTAGGAGTCGAAATCGTCTAAAACAGAGTGTGAATGTATGGGAAAACAGCAAGTCAAGAAAGAACGAAAATACGGCAAAGGTTCACGTCCATGTCAAAGATGCGGTTCATACGGCCCCGTTATTCGACGTTACAATTTATATTTATGTAGGCACTGTTTTAGAGAGGCTGCCCCAAAATTAGGTTTCAAGAAATATGAGTAGGAGCTAAAAGAAAGAAAATGGACACTTTAACAAATGGTCTCGTAACCATCATAAACAACGAAACACGCAACAAACGCGAATGCATCATTAGCCCTGCCTCTAAACTACTGGGGCGAGTTCTACGCATCATGCAAGTAAACGGTTACATAGGCGAATTCGAATTCATCGATGACGGACGTCAAGGGAAATTCAAAGTCCAACTCCTCGGCAGAATCAACAAGTGCGGCCCCGTAAAGCCACGCTTTGCAGTTAAAGCCGACGAGTACGAGGACTGGGAAAAGAAATTCCTTCCCTCCCGCGACGTCGGCATCATGGTTGTCTCAACATCTCAAGGCGTCATCGCTCACAAGGATGCTGAAGAAAAGAACATCGGAGGAAGGCTCTTAGCCTTCGTGTACTAGGAGAGAAACGTTTTATGCGGCTTCCAGAAGTATCCCGAACCATTCAAGTTCCAGACGAC
The DNA here is from genome assembly GCA_026014685.1 of Candidatus Bathyarchaeota archaeon. Taxonomy (NCBI): domain Archaea; kingdom Thermoproteati; phylum Candidatus Bathyarchaeota; species Candidatus Bathyarchaeota archaeon. The sequence goes on along the minus strand of JAOZHW010000015.1, from coordinate 148,765 downwards.
GTAACACTCAACGTAGTCGGCAAAACAGTCAACGTTAAAGGTGCGAAGGGTAACCTAACACGCGACTTCTCTTATGCTCCAGTAGCCATTGAATGCCAAGGCAAAACCGTTCGAATTTCGGCTAAGTGGCCACGCAAAAAGGAAACCGCTCTGGTAGGAACCATCTACTCACACATAAACAACATGATTACAGGCGTTACCAAAGGCTACACATACAAGATGAAAATCGTCTTCTCACACTTCCCAATATCCGTCAAACTTCAAGGCAGAAACGTCCTTATCGAAAACTTTACCGGTGAACGCAGACCACGCAGCGTCAAAATCCTCGGCGACGTCAAAGTCAAAATCGAAGCAGAAGACATCATCCTACAAGGCGCAAACCTAGAAGACGTCAGCCAAACCGCCGCCAACATCGAGCAATCCACCAAGGTGCGCCGAAAAGACCCGCGAGTCTTCCTTGACGGTTTATACACTTATGAACGTAACGAAGGAATGGCATAATGAGCGAAAAGAAAATTACTCCATCACGAAAAGCACTCCAAGTTAGGGCACGCGCCAGAAACAAGAAGCCCAAATTCGTACGCGCTGAAAGCTGGCGCTTTGACCGCTTCAGCACCAGTTGGCGTCGCCCACGCGGACTCGACAACAAAATCCGCCGAAAAATCAAGGGTTGGCCTCCAGGACCCAGCATGGGTTATAAGGGACCAAAAGTTGCCCGATTCCTTCATCCCTCTGGCTACGAAGAAGTCATAGTTTACAACGTAGCTGACCTAGCTGGCATCGACGTTAACACTCAGGCAGTTCGCATAGCCCACACTGTAGGCAAACGTAAACGTGCAGAAATCATCGCTAAAGCTAAAGAACTTAACCTCAAAATCCTCAACCTCAAACTAACGGCGGAAACCGAAGAAGAAGCCGAAGAAGAGGAAACTGAAGAAGCAGCGGAAAGCAAAGAAGAAGAAAAAGAAACTAAAGAAAAGAAGCCCAAAAAAGACAAAGCTGCACCCAAGAAGAAAGAAGCAAAAAAAGAGAAATCAAAACCTAAGAAAGGAGAAGACAAACAATGACCAACCTAAGTGGACAGAGACGTCTAGCCGCTCAAATTCTCAAAGTTGGCCAAAACCGCGTTTGGATAGACCCTGAACGCATAGACGACGTTGAAGGCGCAATCACACGTGAAGAAGTCAGAAAACTCATTCACGAAAAAGTCATCGTTTCATTACCTGAAAAGGGCGTAAGCCGCTCACGCGCAAAAACCATCCGAGGCAAAAAACGCCTTGGACGACGCAGCGGACCAGGCAGCGTCAAAGGCGCAGGCTACGCAAAGGTTACCAAGAAAGACGCTTGGATGATCAGAATCCGATCATTGCGACGAAAACTCCGCGAGCTCAAAGCAAGCCGAGTAATCACCGAAGCCACCTACACTCAATACTACCGTATGGCTGGCAGTGGCAGATTCCAATCCATAGCCGAAATGGAACGCAACCTAAAAGCAAACGATCAGTGGAGGAAACGTTAAGATGGCAAAAAGTGCACACTACCGAGTACAACTCAGACGCAGACGTGCAGGTAAAACTGATTACCAAGCCCGTAAAGCTATGGTTATTTCAGGTAAACCCCGCCTTGTCGTGCGTCCATCACTTAAAAACGTATCAGCACAGATAATCGTCGCTAAAGCAATCGGCGATCAAACCCTTGTATCCGCTAACAGCCGTGAACTCATCAAGAAATACGGTTGGAAAGCCGCCACAGGCAACATCCCCGCAGCTTACCTGACAGGTTTGCTCTGCGGGTTGAAAGCCAAATCGGCAGGCATAAACCAAGCTATCCTCGACATCGGCATGGTTATCCCAACCAAAGGCAGCAAAGTCTTCGCTGTTCTCAATGGTGTTCTCGACGCAGGCGTTGAGGTACCTCATGGTGAAGAAAAAATCGTGGCGGACCGCAACAAGGGTGACCACATAGCAACTTATGCTGAAGAATTAGGTGTAGGCTCTGATGAGTACAAAGCCAAATTCTCCAAGTTTCTCGCTGCAGAGGTCGCGCCAGAAAAGCTTCCTGAACACTACCGCGCAGTTAAAGCCGCCATAGCCGCAGCCTTCAAAGGAATAACTATTGCTCCCGAACCTGAAGCTAAACCGAAAAAAGCATCTGCTAAACCTGCACCTGTAAAGGAGAAAGCTGCTCCACCAAAGGAAAAGGCTCCTCCAGCCAAAGCGCCAGAGGCTCCAGCTCCAGTAAAGGAGAAAGCTCCTCAACCAGCTCCAGCTGCTAAAGAAGAAGCTCCAAAGGCGAAAGTTGAAGAAAAAGCACCTGAAGCTAAAGCTGAGCCAGTAGAGGTTCCAGCAGAAAAACCTGCCAAAGCCCCCAAAGCTGCCAAAGCCGAAAAAGCTCCTGCTAAAGCTAAAGCGGCAAAAGCTGAAAAAGCCGAAGTCACTGAAGAAGCTCCAGCTAAAGAAGCTAAAGTAAAAGCGGCGCCAAAGAAGAAGGCAGCTGCAAAAGAGAAAGCTCCCGCTAAAGAAAAAGCACCTGCCAAAAAGGCAACCAAGAAGGGTGAAAACAAAGAATGAGTCAAAGAGATAAAAGTAGAGACAGCGAAAGACGCCAAGCCAGCCTAGAACAGTGGGTACCAAAAACTCGCTTGGGCAAAATGGTTCAAGAAGGCAAAATCACAAGCATCGACGAAGTCTTCCTAAGCGGAATAAAAATCAGCGAATCACAAATCGTTGACTCACTGATCCCCGACTTACAGGAAGAAGTCATCAACGTTAACCTCGTACAGAAACAAACTGACGCAGGCGAAAAATCACGCTTCAAAGCCATCGTCGCAGTAGGCAACCGAGACGGCTACATCGGCCTCGGTCAAGGCAAAGCAAGCCAAGTCCGCAACGCCATAGAGAAAGCAGCAGTAAACGCCCGACTAAACATCATCCCAGTTAAACGGGGCTGTGGTAGTTGGGAATGCGGTTGCGGTAAACCACACAGCATCCCATTCCAAGTTGAAGGTAAATGCGGTGGTGTCCGAGCAGTAATTATCCCTGGCCCAAGAGGCTTAGGATTAGTCAGCAGCGAAGTCGCCAAAGTCATCCTCGGTTTAGCAGGCGTTAAAGACCTCTGGATGCGCAGCTACGGCTCCACCAGAACCGTTCCATCATACGCGTACGCTATCTTTGACGGTTTGAAGAAAACTTACAACTTGATTACAACAACTGATTGGGTGAAGTAAACATGTCACAACAGAAAACTGAAGAATGCAAATGTCTCGTAGTAGTTAGAGTACGCGGCACTGTCAGCGCAATGAAGGAAGCCCGCGAAACCCTCGAACTACTCCGATTAACACACACTAACCACGCAGTCATCATCGACAGCAGACCAGCCTACAAAGGCATGCTCCAACGCGTAAACAACTATGTCACTTGGGGCGAACCCACAAAAGAAACCGTCGTAGCAATGCTTACAAAACGCGGACGCTTAGCAGGCAACAAAAAACTCAGCGAAGAATTCGTCCAGAAAGCCGGATTCAAAAGCATCGAAGACCTCGCAGACGCCATAGTCAACTGCAAAACTGTCTACAGCAAAATCGAAGGCGTCGAACCACGCTTCAAGCTGCATCCACCCAGCAAAGGCTACAAGGGTCAAACCAAAAACGCTTTCCGTGTAGGCGGCGAAGCGGGTTACCGCGGCGAAGCCATAAACGACCTCGTCAAACGCATGGTTTAAACCTGCGTTTCCATCTTTAATTTTTTAGATTTCAGTTTTGTTCCAGTATTCTTTAGGTTTAGTTATGAAAAACAAGGAAGATTAGTTGGTGTTTTCAAAGTTTTCTCTGATTTTTCTGGTTACTGAGAAGGTTTTGGATTCTGCCAAGTAATCTTTATGCATCGCTGAGTGAGCAATCAAGTTGCCAAGTTTTCTGTTGGCTATGTATGCTGCCGCTGCCTGCTTGGGTTGAACCACGAACGCGTAGTATGATGCGGCTGAACCCATGAGGAACCCGCTGAACCATAATGGTACAACGAAGAAGAAGAAATAGAAATTCCAAACATCCACTGCACCAAAAACTGGAACCTGCACCGGAGGCGGATAAGTCATGTTGGTCCAGTAGAAGCAGCCAAGCATAAAGTCAAGCGTGTTAAAACCAAGTCCAGACATAGCGATGGCTACAAAAAAAGCCGTAACAAGCATGATGAGGTGTTTTTTGGTTTTAGTCACCGTGAAAAAAGCTGCCATCGCTAACCCTGTAGCTAAGCCGCCGATGGCCATCGTAGCCAACCCGAAAATGCTGTAGGCGTATTTAGCGTCCATAACGATGTAGTTGTTCATGTGCCACTGAAATTCAGCGTCTTTGCCGAACCAGTCAGCCCCAATCATAACACCAATGTATAAACTGTAGCAGAGTAAAACAACGCTTAGCGTAAGGATTAATCCTATTGCAATCTGTTTTCCCCTCAAATATTCTCCCTTCCAAACAGTGAACCATAATCATTCCACTTAAAGATTATGACATGCAACCCCTCCTTTCTTTTAGCTGAATTATTTAGCAATTTAAATTGAATATTTGTTCTTACCACCTAGAAGTTGTTCCTGTAATGTCGATTTATCATGCAAAAAACATTAAATAATACTTTAAGTATCATCGGGCTTGGTGAATTGTTTGCAGAAGTGGGCAGATTTCTTGGTTTCCGCAGTAAAAACACACCCTAACGAGAACCGCATAGAATCCTTAGAGGTACATTCAGACTTCGGAAGCATGGTCAGTGAAACCGCTATAGTTTCAAGAGAAGAAGTTATCGCCAACATCAAAAAAGGTCTCACCTACTCCACTGTGTTTAGGACTGCGATGGGTAAGTGGCGGAAAGGTCAAGATGTGCATCTAGTCACTATTAACGGCGAAGATTATCTGCGCACGGATGCTGAGATTAAACCAGTCGACCAATTCGACGACGTACCCGAACTATAAGAGACCTCCATTGCAGTCCCTTTTGCTGGTTTGCAAAAGGGTGGTACTAAAGAAAGTATTCACGGATAATTGTGTCAACTATTGTCTAATTTTCTTTCTATAGGAAACCTTCCTATAAGGTCTCAGTGTTTCATTCACCTGTATTTTTTTTTTAAAAAAAAATACACTTACCTCTCGGGATAAGCATAAATAGTTATTGAGTTCTGCCATAATATGTCAAAATAGTTCTGGATCGCTTGTACGTAACACGGATTATTTGATGTTAAGGCAGCTACTTCATTTTGCATAGTACTTTTCCGATTTGAAAAAAGCGCTATATGTGCCCTATTTCCATTGTAAATCGCTATGTCTGCTGGGATAGGAAAAGAAACAAATCGAATCTCAACATCTTTACCTTTTAACTTTAAAGGTGAAAGATTTTCTGGTGAGGAAGTAACTATCCTTATTTTCACATCATCCCTGTATTTCCTTTCCCTTTCTTTCAATTTGTCTGCGATTTGAAATGAAAAATGATCCAATACAAGAATCCAATCTATTGTATGGGCGTTGAATGCACATTTGTCCAATAAGTGAGTGAATCTTTCAATTCCCGATATAAAAACAAATTCATTCTCAGTTTCTTTTGACATTTTTTCGAGAGTGACGTGTCTCGTCAATTCTGCGGTTTTTTTCTCTATAACTGACATCCAACTTTTTTTCTCTGAAGCAAAATATTTAATGTTTCAGAAATTGTGGTGGACTTATATTGATTAGGTGTTCCGATTCTTTTTTCTATCAAACCCATTTTTTGTAACTCTGTAAGAACTTGGTAGACTTCTTGACGATGGACATCTGCAGCTTCAGATATGTCTTTCACTGTAGCATACTCAAATTTGTTTAGGGTTAGAAGAATCTTTGCTTGCTTTTGGGTCAACCCTAACTCTTTTAATACCTGTGTTATTTCTTCCAAATCTCAACTTTCTCCGTTTTTTCAATTTTAATGCTTAATTGCTTTTATAATTTATTTATATTTGTCTTAGTTGTCCGAAAATTTCTTTCTTACAATATTTTATAAAGTTTTGTGGCGAATAGTACTCCCCTAAATAACATTGGGCGAGATGAAAAATGAAAAAAATATATGAAAAAAAAGTTGCAGCTATGCTGTTAATACTTGTGGTATCTTCGGTCATAACGATATTTTCAAATATGCCGATGACAACCCAAGGTCAAACAACAAATACCACAATATCTGGCAGTCTTCTCCGATATGATTATGGCCAGGCAACAGGAAATACCTCTAGGTCTTTTGCTAGTGACGGGCCTGGTCCCAGTTCCTTTAACATTGCGTGGAGAACTTGCATTCCAGGAGTATGCTCACAACCCATTGCTATAGGTGGCAGAATCTTAGTCCAAAATAACGCTGTTTACTATGGTACCGGAAACACTACATACTGCTTAGATGCGGGAACAGGTCAGATCATTTGGCAGAAACCAATTGTTGGCTCAATAATTAAACTTGACAACACCGTCTTCTTAGCAGGAAATAATGCATACAAGATATCCGATGGAACAATAGTATGGACTGCTCCCCCAGGTTTTATGATAGACGCAGGAACATTTAACGGACTGACACAACTCAACGGAATAGGTTACGATCCCTCGCTAAAGATTATTTTCACCGGCAGCATGATTAATCCTACATTACAGGCTTGGTCCCTACTTGATGCGTCGAAACCTCCGACATTGCTCTGGACTAGAGCAAACCAGACAGATTTCGGCAAATATGGTAGCGAAACAGTTGCATTAGAACATAATGGAATCTGTGTACTTACTACCTCAAATCAATATCTATTAGGTATCAATGCAACAACAGGCACCACCGTCTGGGTCACACCAACAAAAATCAGCGTGTTCACTTACGGTATGAGCGCTATAGACGGCGTGCTGGGCTTTGGATCACTTAATGGCAACTTCTACGGCTGGAACATAACAACTGGTGAACTAATCTGGAAATACAATCCAAACACACCATACCTTAACCAATTTGCTTCTTCTCCCGCTGCTGCATACGGCATGTTCTTTGAGCACAACCAAAACAATAATGTTTATGCGATTAATGCTACTACAGGAGTGCTTGTGTGGTCTGCTTCAGGACCTGGCATAGGTTACTCAAATATTATAACTGTGGCAGGCGGAAAGGTTTACGTACAGATGGGTGAAAACCAATATCAAGACCCGATATCAGGTAAGCTGTCGTATTCTAAATTCGATTGTTTCGATGCATACAATGGAACACTGATATGGTCAGCACCTGTTGAATCCGGACCCCCTTTCAATATGCAATGCAACGCTTATGGCAACCTATACCTTACTCCACAAGTTACAAAGTACAAAAATGGTACCTTCACATATGGGTATAATTTCCCAAGTCAGGGAATAACTGGCGATACAGGGACTCTCGACGAAGTTTGGTGCATAAGTGACGCTGCCCAAGATTGGGCAATGCAATACAATGACCCCTCCCACACATCCTTTGGAAATGGACCTACAACACCAACAAACGATTGGACAATCCAATTAGATGGCGGCATGGTCTCATCACCAACTCTAGTTAATGGCGTATGTTACGTAGGCACAATAAATGGAACTATATACGCAGTTGACGGAAACACTGGTGCACAAATTTGGAACTACTCTACAGGCATAATCGGCTTCAGCAGTACACTTGCAGTCGTTAACAATAAAGTGTATACAGGTGCAGAAAACGGTACAGTTCTATGTCTCGATGCAACGAGAGGAACGTTACTTTGGGCAACGAATGCTGGTTCAGGAAGGTCGACTGGTTCACCGATTGTTGCGAATGGCTGTGTCTACGTAGGAACCGCTAATGGCATAGTTTACTGCTTAGATGCTTCTTCAGGATCTGAGCGTTGGGCCTATAACACTACCGCATCGATCTCTGTAGCACCAACTATCGATACCCATAGCAACGAACTCTTTATTCCAGCGAATGTTGTAACAGGGTACGTTACCACCGGCTATATCTTCAAACTAAATGCTACTACAGGAGTGCAAATTTGGAACGTTACAGTTCCAGGCGGAAGCATTTCGGCACCTGCAACCATAGGTGCTGGCATGGTGTTTGTACGCAGCAACTACAGAACAAACTATGGATTAAACGCTACAACAGGTCAAACTATCTGGACATACGTCACTGAGGTCAATCCAGGGACTCCACAACAGGCAACTGGCGTTAGTCAAAACTGCGCTATGCTATATCAATACGGTAAGGTTTATTTAACAAACTTTTTTGGTCTTACTTGTCTCAATGCTTTTCAATGGAACAGAACTCTGGAGTACGTACCTATCGCGACAAAACAATGCTCCGGGACTATCCTATTCTTATAACAGGATATACTACGTTAATGAAAACGGTGCCCTCTACGTTGTTGACGCTCTAACTGGCGAAAAGCTTTCATATTACCAATTTAGCGGCGGCGGCGCAAACCTCCATTCAATACCGACACCATATAATGGTAAACTTTACGTTTCAACATTAACGTGGGAACTTTACTGTTTGAAAGAAGTAGCTCCAATGACAATAGCGAATACTGATATCTCGTTTGAACTGCGCCCCAGCACTATTTTTAAGGGTGAAATAGTTACAGTTGCAGGTAGCATAAATGGAGTTCATTGTGCAGTTCCGATGACTGTCTATTTCAGCAAAGGTGACAGCTCTAACCCCCTAACGATAAACGCTACAACTGACGACAACGGAGGCTTTACAGTCAAGTTTGTTCCTGACCTAGTAGGTGAGTGGTCAGTTGCCGTTTCCTGGGCAGGAGATTCTACGCACAAAGCAAGCAACAGTCAAATCCAAACCCTAATCGTCAATGAACTCGTAACACCAACACCTATTCAGCCAGTACAATCAATGGCAGATCTATACTTCATACCCGCAGTTATTGGCATAATCGTTGCAATCGCAATTGTCGGCGTTGTACTTGCATTGCTCGTCACAAGAAAGCGACCATAAAGTGAAAAACCTGTGAAAATCTTTCCCTCCCTTTTTCTTTGAAATCCAAGATGGGGCTGAGTGGGTTTCTGGTTCAATTTATGAATGTTGCGTTCGTGGTTTTGCATTTTTCTTTTCTCCTAAAGAAAACATTTGCCAGAAACCCCAGCAAACCCAACTTAGTTTCAATTTAATTTTCGGCCTTTATATAAGGGGCGGGGAGGATGTGGCAAGCAATAAACGCTTTTAGTAAGAAAAAGGAGGGAGAGGACAAGAGTCGGTTTCCTTTCTCCCTACATTTTCTTTCTGATAGCATATGGATCGGTTGCTATTGGCTGGTTAGTTTGATTTGTCGCTTGGCTTCTGCCTGCCTCAGACCTGTGACCTGCGTTGGCCTGCGAACTTTTTTTTGACTCTTATCCTCAAATGAATACAGGCGGTTTTTGTGTTATAAAATTTACGCAAATCCCTCCAAATTGAATCCCAAAAACGGGCTTCTTAGTTAACAGTCGAATTATAGCTTAACGAGTTTTTCTGCCTTTAAATAAGGGAGGGGAGGTCAGCTCTGAGAGGTCGCGTGGTTCTAACTGTTGCGGGTGCAGATTCTTCTACTGCTTTATATAAGGTGCTATAACAAAACAAAGCCTTCTCTAACTATCGACTTTTGCTCTATCTTTGGCTGCTTGCGGGTTGTATTTATCGCTAGTTTTAGCATTAATCTACGTCGTGTTGGTCAGGGATTTTCTAACCCTTTCTGTGCGATACGTTTTATAATGGCTTCATAGAGATGCGTTAATCTGGAGGGGGACATCACACGAGTGCAAAATGGAGAAGAACCAACAAGAACCGTAAATGGTTAGACCTTAAAGATTTAGGGGAAACAAAAAAATCCAAAATCACCCCAAAGGCGAAGAGTGCCATTCCCAATTTCCGCACATCCAGCAGTTACGCTAAGAAAAAGTTTGAGGAACCCAAACCCCTAATCGACATTTTCCAGGACAACAACAACATAACCATCATAGCCGAAATCGCAGGCTTTAATAAGGAAACCTTCAAGATTAATGTGAAAGATCAAAAAGTCACGCTGTCAGCCAAATCAAAAGAGCGCCGATACTATAAAAGTTTAAATTTGCCGAAGGTAGTGATTCCAGACGAAACGCACACGAAATACAAGAACGGCGTGCTAGAAATCAAACTTAAAAAAGCTGAATCAACAGCATTAGGAAAAGCAGATCACCATGCCCCATAAACTAAGAAAAATACGGAAATTCAGAGGCTCAAGAACTCAAGGTTACGGAAGAATAGGACAACACCGCGATTCAGGTAGCAAAGGCAACCGTAAAGTCGGTCGCCACAAACACCTGTGGAGCAAAGTCGTAACAAGCCAACCAGACTACTTTGGAAAACACGGCTTCACCTCTCCACAAAGCAAACACAGAGTAGAAAAAACCATCAACCTACACAAACTAGACCAACTCGCAACCGGCAGCAGCATCAACCTCACCGAACTCGGCTACACCAAACTCCTCGGCACAGGCAAAATCACCAAAGCCCTAACCGTCCAAGTTAAAGCAGCCTCAAAATCCGCCCAGCAAAAAATTGAAGCAGCAGGCGGAAAACTTGAACTCCCAGAAGCAGAAGTAGAAGCCTCCGAGGAGTAAGCAGCTGAATGGCCGGAAGATTTCTCAGCCTCTTCAAACCAATAGGCAGAGTTTTACCTGAAATCAAAAAGCCTGGACGCAAAGTCAGCTTTAACGAAAAAATCTTCTGGACCGCCCTTGTCCTAGTAATCTTCCTTGTAATGACCGAAATCCCACTCTACGGCGTCAGTTCAGCGCAACAAGACCGTTTCGGTTCCTTACGTGTTATCTTTGCCTCAAACCAAGGCACCCTCATGGAGCTCGGTATCGGCCCCATCGTCACCGCAGGTTTAATTCTGCAGTTACTCGCAGGTTCAGGCATAATAAAATGCGATCTATCTAACCCTGAAGACCGAGGACTCTTCACCTCCGCCAGCAAAGTCTTCAGCATCGTCTTAACAGGCGTCCAAGCAGGCGCATACATCTTAAGCGGCATGTACGGCGCAATCGGTGTCCCTGTAATGCTGGCGATTTTCTTCCAGTTGATAGCCGCAGGCATAATCGTTATGTTAATGGATGAACTTGTCCAGAAGGGCTGGGGCTTAGGTAGCGGTATCAGCCTCTTCATCATGGCAGGTGTAGCTCAAAACATAGTCTGGAGCATGTTCTCGCCGCCCACCGGCTTGTTCTTTGGTTCACTGCAGCAGTTGCTCGGTGGCGCAATGACGGCTACTGAATGGGTCTTTGGTACCACAAGCGGCGTTTACCCCTCACTAGTCGGTTTCATTGCAACCATCTCTGTATTCCTAATAGTCATCTACTTGCAGGGTGTCAGAATCGAGTTACCCATGAGCTACGCAGGCTACAAGGGCTTCCGCAGCAGATACCCAATTAAACTCCTCTACGTCAGCAACCTCCCAGTCATCTTCGCCAGTGCATTGTTCGCTAACGTCTACTTCTTTACGCAGCTACTGTGGAGCCAAATGGGTCAACCTGCGCCTGGCACTAACCTGTTCTTCCAAATCATAGGCGACTACAACGTAACCGTAAGCGACGGCTCCACCAACGTTTATCCCGTTGGCGGGTTAGCTTACTTGGTCACTTCACCTCACAACATTCAAGGCGTCGCCGCTGACCCACTCCGCGCAGCAGCATACTTAGGCATACTCGTCGGTTTCTGTGCCGTCTTCTCGCTTATCTGGCTGGAAGTCGGCGGCTTAGGACCAAGCAAAGTTGCCAAACAACTCATGAGCAGCGGCATGCAGATCCCCGGTTACCGACGCAGCGAACGCCCAATCGAGCAGATCCTTAAACGCTACATCCCAGTCGTCACCGTCTTAGGCGGTATAATCGTCGGTTTAGTGGCTGGAATAAGCGACTTCCTCGGCGCGTTCGGTACAGGCACAGGTATCTTGCTCAGCGTCGGCATCATCTACCAGTACTACGAGCTGCTTATGCGTGAACGCGCTGCAGAAATGTTCCCAGCGTTCAGAAGAATACTGGGCGAATAAACCTAACCCTTAACTGGGTTCTCTTCTTTCCATTTTTAGAATCATTAAACGTCCACTAGACGCAGTTTGCATCGTTGGTTTAACTGAGATTTTTTCTATAGCTCTTTATTTGAAGTCGCATACGAAAACGTATCCGTAAGCTTCAGAATAACGCAACCTCTCACGGTGAACTCCATTTTATAAAAGAAAAATAGCGATGTTTTGCCTTTTCTGCGAGTTAAATTTAGGTTATTGCTGCGTTTCTTTCAACCAGACCGTTTACTGCGTTCACAAGCAATTTACACGCGTTGCGCCTTGCTTCGATTGTTGTGTCCGTTTTAATTCTCTCCAGTTCACCGCTTAATCGCCCAATCTCCTCCAAAATCGCCTTTTTTTTACTTTCATATTCCACCCGAAGCTTATCTTGCTCAGAATTAAGGGTCTGCATCGCCGAGTCTAGCTCATCTTTGGCGGATTTTAGGTTCTGTTTTGCTTGAGGAAGCCTCCCGGGGGTTTTGAGGAGGATTTTTCTTTTAATGCTGTCTTCTTGGCTTTGGATCTCTTTTTCTAAATCGCGAATTCTATTCGTTAATGGTTCAACTTCTACGTTTCTTTTAGCGTTCAACTCGGTTGATTTTTGTTGGTACTCTTTTTCTGTCTCCTGAAGTAGTTGATTTTTTTCAACTAATTTTTTGTTCAGTGCTTCTATGTTTGATTCTTCAACTTTTTTCTGTGATAGTAAACTTTCAATTTCCCGGAGCGTTTTAGCCTGTTCTTTGATGAACTGGTCATCTATAACTGGGTAGTTAGCCATAAAAATTGCAATCGTTTCCCTTGTATCAGCCATCCATTTATCAAAATTCTGCTTGTACGGTGAACCTGAAAAAACTTGGTTGCCCAACTGGTTTAGCCTTTCACAGGTTTTTTCGACAAACCCGCTAAGAGTTGACACTTTTTCTTCGGGTGGCGGCTGAGTTGTCGTCTGAGATGAATCTTCTGCCATCAGCAACTTTAACGAATTAATCTCTTCTCGTAAACTGGATATCTCGCTTGACAGCGCTGAAGCTTTTGCTTCAGCCATTTTCCTTAATTCTTCAACTTCTGCCTGAAGCTGCAGTTTCTGCTTCTCCAACTCCTGTAACCTGTTGACGGTCTCCTTAAGGCTCCCGCTCATTGCGCCTACTCCAATCCTTAAATATTTTATCGATTTTGGGCACTTAAGAGTTTTGTAAAACAAGGGTTCAATTCGCACCAGAATTAGCGATTCAACCTTCAATTGAAACCTGCGGTTGAATCATAGTATCCATCTGTTTTTTCTTTGAAACGATGTTTTGGTTGCTTGGAAATAGGTTTAAAAATGATCATTTTGACTCTATGGGGTGGAGTAAGGAGAAGGGCGATTCGAGTGCAAACAAGCAAGGAGAGATGATGCTCCTTTGTCTCTGTCGCCCCTTTGAGGTAGAAAAAGGGTAAATGAAAAAAACCAGATTGCTGACCTTTATTCTAATATCAGCCATCGTATTGCAATTACTAGTGTACACTGATCTAGCCGCCGTAAACGCAAGACCATCCCATTCATTCCCCCACATTGACCACCTAACTATTACTCCAAAAACCAGCAGTGTAATGGCGGGTCAGTGGCAAACTTTCTCGCTAACTGCTTATGACAAATGCGGCAACAGCTGGGACTTGTCAGATTGCCCATACGTAATTTGGAGTATCAATAGTGGTGAAGGAACCTATGTTTGGAACAGTAATTCTGTAAAAGTATTCAAGGTTGGCACTTGGACTGTAACTGCGTCTTATGGTTGCAAATCTGACTCAGCTTCCTTGACGGTCACCCCAACAACTAATCAATCTGATGTTGTTAGCCTATCAATTAGCCCAGCATCATCAACCATTTCTGCTGGTTCAAGCCAATCCTACATTGCCACCGCCACGGACTCATACGACAACACATGGGATGTAACTGATAAAATTTCAGCTTGGAGCATCACTCTGGATGCGGGCGGATACTGGAATGGCGCAACTTACACCTCAGAGAAGGCTGGCGTGTGGACTGTTACTGCCACCTATCAAGACAAAACGGCGACTGCCACATTGAACGTAACTCCAGCAACCAGCCCAGAGTTTCTTGCTTACATCACTGCTTCAGTTAATCCAGCATCAATTGCTGCTCCTGGCACCGCAACTGGCACAGCAACCGCCTTTGACTCTTTAGGCAACAGATGGGACATCAGCACTATAGCTGACTGGAGTATTCTCGGTGGCGGAGACGGCGGTTCATGGGCACAAAACGTTTACACTTCAAGAGTAGCAGGCGTCTATACTGTGCAGGCTTCATACGGGGGTAAAACTGCTACTGCCGCCTTAACTGTCACATATGCAACAGACTTGACCTATTTAGATCACATCATCATTTCGCCGAAAGAATCAACCGTTAACGCTGGCGTTTCCCAATCGTACACCGCAACTGCATATGACACATTCGGTAACAGTTGGAGCGTCTCAGCAGTTTACAGCTGTGTCAACTCAAATGTAGCCATATCTGGAAACACCGTCTACTCAAATGCTTCAGGCACCTACACAATAATAGGCGCTTACGGTGGAAGATCAGATACAGCAACCTTGGTTGTGGTTGGGCACTTGCCTGCAACTTCTCTCGCGGTGGCTCCCAAAACAACTTCAATTGCGGCAGGTTCATCGGTCAGCTTTACTGCTACTGCTTCAGATGGCTACAACACTTGGGATGCAACAAGCTCAGTAACTTGGACCATTGATTCCGCTGCAGGGGGTTCTTGGAATCAAAGCCTCGGCCAGTACACATCTGAGAAAGCAGGCCATTGGACAATCAAAGCCACACTGGATTCGCTGTCAGATACTGCAACCCTGACTGTCACAGCCAACCCCGCACTGCTTGCGTATATAACTATCAATCCCAAAACGATTGCCGTCACCGCTGGGCTTTCACAAAGCTACACCGTAACCGCTTTTGACCAATTAGGTAATAGTTTGGGTGATGTTACGGAATCAACGAGTTTTGCTGTACCGGGTGCTTCTGTGACTGGAAACTCTGTCACTGCAAACAACGTTGGGGACTATATCGTTACGGCAACTTACAAGGGGCTAACTGACACTGCAAACCTAACTGTAAATGGCTACACAGTCAGGTTCACCGCGAATGGTTTGCCGTCAGGGACAACTTGGAGCATACGATTCGGAGGACAACTTTATTTTTCTTCAACTAACACGATAACTATTAGCAATGTCTCTGCACGAACTTATTCATGGAGCACTCAAGCCTACATTAATGCTGGACAAACAAGATACTTAACCGCCCAAACAGCAGGGTCCATGTCTATCCCAAATGAATTCAGCCAGAAAATCGATTACTCAAAGCAGTTCTTGGTCACATATTCTGCATCTGGAAACGCAACCTCAATTCCTCTTCCATCGGCGGAGTGGGTTGATTTAGGCAAGCAAGCTTTGGGCATATTCATAGATCAGGTGACCAACGAAGTTCAGGATACTCGCTACAGTTTCGTTGGCGATGACCGCCCCCAAACCATAACTCACCCCACTCTGATAACTGGGAGTTATGTGACGCAGTATAAAGTGACTTTTCAGCAAGATGGTGTGTTGTCGGATGCTCAAGGAACAATCCTAACCGTCGCAGACACCCCTATCGGCTATTCTAAGTTGCCTCATACCCTGTGGGTTGAGAATGGCACGCAACTTGCTTTCAATTTTGAACCCTTAATATCGAACCTGCTAGCGGATAAGGTATACACTTTGATGGATGTAAACGCCACTTCACCGATAGTAATTGATGAACCCACCTTAATAGAGGCCAGTTATGGTGCTCAAGAGACCACAAGTCTATCCATTCTGTTGGTTTTCGTAGTGGTTTCTTTTGTCATTGCTTTGTCAGTGATTCTACTTTTGGCGTATCGCGGGCAACGAATGAAGAAAGAGCAAGCCCTAGATGCAAGTGTCAGCAAAATGTAGCAGGCTGTAAAACTAAAAAGGTTTACACGTCATTCTTTGGATCCAAAATTTTAGGGCTTGCGTTTTTATCTGTTTTGTTGAGCTTGCTAAGCTTAGACAACCCCAATCTCTGCTCAATTTGGTCCATTGAATACACGGCATTTAGGCAGTAAACGACGCGATCCCATTTTCCTAGCCGCGCCGCTTTAACCAGCGTCTTTGCGTCCCGTGCTCCGATTTTTTTGGATTCCCGCAACTCCGCTAACAAGAGCAGTAGCTTTGGATAGGGATTATCTATGTGTTGAATGAGTGAAGCTCGGTATTTTAGTCCTTGAGCCGAGTATTGAGAATGGAAAAACGCAGCTAACCCTTGCTTATTCATCTTTTTTCTCCTTCATTCTCAAATCTGCTCTGCCGTGTTCATTTAGCGTTAGCCCTGTTGGTGCTCAATTAAGTGCTTCTTTGTTTATAATTTGTTTGCTACCCACCAAAAGGCAGCAGGGGGGTAAATCAACTGTAAAATTAGAATTTAAAAAACCGTAATCTAAAAAAAATTTGGATTAACTGCTTAAGGGTTCTTCCAATAAGCGTACAGTTCCGTTTTTGCCCAACCGCAACTGCCTCTCACCCTTAAACATCGCAACATGCGCATTCTTCACTTCGACCGAGTCGCCTACATGTACCGTGTTTACTTGTTGGTCCCAGAGGCAGAGCAGAATCTTGCCTGTTTCATCCTCGATTACAGCGTTTGAGACTACTGCGTTGTCGCGGAATTGGGTGTGCACTTTTGAGGGTTCGGCAACTTGGACCACTTGGGCGAGGACGTTGATTTTTTTCATGCCGACTCGCAGGTCCTCGATTTTGAGGTGCGTTGGTGCGGGGTTTTGTTTTGCTATTTCTTTACGTACCCGACCAGTTTCCATGGAACTGTCAAAGGAGACGTCGGTTCTTCTGAGGGTTTGGTCTGGGACGCGGAATTGGGCTACGACTTTGCCTTCTTTGGTTATTAGGAAAATGGCTTGGTTGTTTACGTTGCCTCGGTATTCGACGGTTAAGTCTCCGACGGTTTTTTTGCCTTCGTCTTTGGATCGGACTAGGGCGTCGAAGAGTTCGGTTGGGTAGACTTCATGCTGCGCTGAGATAAACGCAAGTTGGTCTTCAAGTGTGGGCTTCTTTGGCTTCATTTTTTGAATATCTCCCCCATTTTTTAGCGAATTACCTCGAAAAGATTACTTGGTAAGTGAAAAGTTACCTTTTATCTTGATTAATTCAGCATTTTTAATTATGTGATGCTGCCTATATAGGGTTAACTGTAAAAAAGAGCGATTTTTGATGAAAAACAGTGCATTTGTACATTGTATCTTGTTTTCTGGGTTTTTTATGTTCGTGTTTTAACCAACTTTATATGCTGGTTTACCAGTAAACCAGTGTGGTTGTCTTTGACTAAAGTAACAGTATATTTAGATGACGAAGTTTGGGGCAACTTCAAAACACAAGTCTTCAAAAAACACGGCAGCCTCCGAAAACTAAGCTACGAAGTAGAACGCATACTCCGTAACGAAACTGTTGACGACGAAATCGCATCCACCTTCAAAAAACTCGGAATACCCAAAAAAGAGACTTCATCAAAAGAAATCAGAGAAAAACGTCCCACGCTCAAAGGTCCTCCATCAGAAGAAATCATCAGCGCAATGAGGCATAAACGGGTTGCTTAAACTCTACCTCGATACAAGTGCAATTCTAAAACGATACCTAACCGAACCTGGAACCGAAGCAGCTGATTTAATATATGAAAAAGCAGAAGCAGGTGAACTGACGATAGTTTTTTCGTTGTGGAACCTCGGCGAAGTGTTAGGTGTCCTTGATGAAAAACTCCGAAGAGGCTGGCTAACCAAAGATCAATATGACGAAACATTAGCACATTTCGCCAACGAACTGTTAAAGCTCATACGTCTAAAAACACTTGAAATCGTTCCTATTCAAACTCCGATGTTGCTGGATACATGGAAGCTACTGCTGACCCACCACATCTACGAGGCTGACGCGCTCCAAATAGCCAGTTCTCAGTATAGCCAAGCTGATGCTCTATTGACAGGGGATGAAAAACTTGTCCAAGCAAGTGCCCATGCAGGAATAGAAACCATTAACCTAACTAAAAACCAAAATGAATTAGAGGCACGCCTAAAACAAACGCACAAAGCGAAAAAGCGGGATTAATCATTCATGCGGGTAATTTTTGAAAGGTAATAGCTATGGAAGACCTTGACGAGTTAAAACAGTTAACGAAGGTAGAGCTAAAAAACTTGGACAAGGTCTTCTACCCCGAAGCTAAAGTCACTAAAGCCATGGTCATCGAGTACTACATTCGCATGGCACCCAAAATTCTCCCCGTCATCGCCAACCGCCCCCTCGTCTTAACCCGCTACCCCGACGGTATAAACGGAGAAAGCAGCTTCTACGAAAAAAACGCGCCCGAAGGCACCCCCCGCTGGGTCCAACTCTACCCCATCTACTCATCGACTTCGAAACGGGATGTCCGCTACATCGTCTGCAACGACCTTGACACCCTAATTTGGCTGGCGAACATGGCGGCGCTGGAAATCCACATGCCCTTCTCCACCACCACAGACATAGACAAGCCTGACTTGCTCTTCTTCGACTTGGACCCTGAACCACCCGCCACCCTCAGCGACGCCGCCGAAGTCGCCCTGCAACTAAAAGACAAACTTAACGGTATGGGTCTATCGGCTTTCGTTAAAACCTCGGGCAAAAAAGGGCTGCATGTCGTTATCCCTATTGAGCCGCGTTACAGTTTTGAGCAGGCACGGGCATTTGTGCATAAAATCGGCGTCGAACTCGCCAAAGAAAACAGCTTGGTAGTCTCTGAATTCAAGGACACCAAGAAACCTGGCAAAGTTTTTGCGGATTATCTGCAGAATTCGCCTATGCGCACCATGGTTATCCCCTACAGTCTCCGCCCCACACCCAACGCTTCAGCCTCAACCCCCTTGGAGTGGAGTGAAGTTAAGAAAGGGCTAAATCCAGCGGACTACACCATCTTTAGTGTCCCCCAACGCAGGGCGGATCCGTGGAGAGACCTTTTTCAAAAGAGACATCAACTGGAGATTTAAGGTATGACTGAGCAAGAAAACCTCGAGGCGACCCAAACTGAGAAATCCAGCGCCGCCGCGCCCAGCCGCTCAATATGGTCAGGCTCAATAACCATTGGACTGGTCAATGTTCCCGTAAAATTGTACTCGATGATTTACGATAAAGGCGTAGCTTTCCATTTTCTACATAAAAAGGATGGACACCCACTTAAGTACGTGAAAATGTGCACCAAAGATGACCAAATCGTGCCTTGGAATGAGGTTGTCCGCGGTTACGAAGTCGCCAAAAACGAATACATAACCTTCGAAAAAGCAGAGCTTGATGCTGTGCGGCCTGAATCTGGCAAACGCATCCGCATAAGCAAATTCGTCGATTACTTCTCCGTTGACCCCATCTACTTCGACCGCACCTACGCACTTTTGCCTGACAAAAGCAAAGACGCCTACAGCCTGTTGCTAAAAGCGCTTGAGAAAACCAATAAAGCAGGCGCTGCACGCATAACGCTGCGCACCAAAGAGTACCCTGCACTGTTGCACACTTACAAAGGGGCGTTGGTGCTGACGACTCTGCGCTACGCTTACGATGTGGTTGACCCACGGGATTTCGAAAAATTGGGAAAGCTGCCTGAACCAGAGAAATCTGAATTGGACTTGGCAGTAAAAATCGTCAAAGACCTCTCAGGCGACTTCGACATAGCCGAATTCGAAGACACCTACATGCAGCGCGTCCAGAAACTGGTGGAGCAGAAAATGAAAGGCGAAAAAATCACAGTTGAAAAAGCTCCCGAAGTCGAAGCCAAAAACCTCATGGTTGCCCTGCGTGAGACCCTAAAGCAGCTGGAAAAGAAATGACCCGCAGCCGCCTCTACCGCCCCATGCTTGCACTCGACACGCAGAAAGCCTTCACCGACGCTGAGTGGATTTTCGAAATTAAATGGGACGGTTTCCGCGCCATCGCCTATGTGGAGGAGCCGTTTAGTTTGCGGAGCCGCAACGGTAAAGAACTGAAGCAGAATTTCCCTGAACTGCAGCAATTGACAAGCTTGGGCAGAGACATCGTGGTGGACGGCGAAATCGTCGTGATGCAGCAGGGTGTACCTGACTTCCAAGCGCTTCTCAAACGTGGACAAGCAGTTTCGGCGGGTGAAATCCAGCGGCAAATGCAACGCGCACCAGCGGTCTACGTAGTTTTTGATATTCTAGAAAAGGGCGGTGAGCCGCTTTTGGACTTGCCCTTGATGGAGCGCAAAGCTATCCTCAAAGACGCGCTAAAAGAAGGCTCAAACGTGCTTCTCTGCGACTACATCGAAGAAAAAGGGGAAGCCTACTTTGGGCTGATTTTGGAGAAGGGGCTGGAGGGGGTTGTCGCGAAACGCAAGGACAGCCGATACGAGGAAGGTTTACGCACAGGTAGTTGGCTAAAGATAAAGAAGCTAAAAACCTGTGACTGCATCATCTTTGGTTACACCCGAGGTGAAAACGTGCGGCAGCAAACGTTTGGCGCTTTGCTGTTGGGGCTCTACGACAAGAGCAAGCAGCCTGTTTATGTGGGCAAAGTGGGCACAGGCTTCACCGAACAAACACTCCGCACCTTAATGGCTAAATTCCAGAAAATAACCACGGATGCTGCGCCTTTTGAGCCTGAAAAAGGCGACGTAGTCACTTGGCTGGAGCCCAAACTCGTCTGTGAAGTCGCCTATCAAGTTGTAACAAAGGATGGAAAACTAAGAATGGCACGTTTCAAAAGATTAAGAGAAGACAAACCACCCGAACAATGCACCCTCGACCAACTAACACCCACACAACCCACAACACAAACAGCAGAAACCCCCAAACCCCAACCACCCACAGAAGAAAAACTCTCCGAATACACATCAAAACGCAATTTCCAACAAACCCCCGAACCCAAAGGAACCAACAAAACCAAAGAACCCCAAATCTACGTCATCCAAGAACACCACGCGCGCCAACTTCACTGGGACCTCCGACTCGAAAAAGACGGCGTCTTGAAAAGTTGGGCGGTTCCTAAAGGCATCCCCCAAACCAGCAACGTACGTCACCTCGCTGTAGAAACCGAGGACCACCCTTACGAATACGCCAGTTTTGAGGGTGAAATCCCAAAGGGGCAATACGGGGCGGGGACAGTGAAAATCTGGGACAAAGGCCACTTTGACGTAAAGCTTTGGGAGAAAGACAAAATCGAAGTCAACCTGCACGGTCAGCGTCTTGAAGGCCGCTATGTTCTGGTTCGTCTCAAAACATCCGAGGACCAAAAGAATTGGTTGCTGCTGAAGGGAAAAGACAGCCATGCCTAAGCTGCATCTGGGCACGATTGGCTGGAGCTACAACTTTTGGAAGGGCAACTTTTACCCCGCCAAAACAGCCTCCAAAGACTACCTCTCCTACTACGCTAACCAATTCAACACGGTAGAAGTTGACAGCACATTCTACCGCATCCCAACCCAGCAAACAATCCAAAACTGGGCAGCCCAGACCCCCGAGGATTTCCTGTTTGCACTCAAATTTCCCCAGCTTATAACCCATATCAAAATGCTCAAAAACTGCCAACCCGAAACAGAAACCTTCCTAAACCGCGTTGCATTTTTAGAGCAAAAAATTGGCCCGCTCCTTCTTCAATTCCCGCCAACATTCACTGCACAGCACTTCGCCGATTTAGCCGATTATATTCAAAAACTGCCCAAAAATCATCGCTACGTAGTTGAAGTCAGAAACAAAAGCTGGTTAACCCCCGAATTTTACAGTTTGCTACGTGAGAACGGAGTCGCTTTGGCATGGGCAGACAACGCCATCATGGCTGAGGTCAGAGAAGTGACTGGCGCTTTTCTGTATATACGCTGGGAAGGCACTCGACAAACCGTTAACGGCACATTGGGCAAACTCGAGATCGACAAAACTGCTGACTTAACCCTGTGGGCTGAAAAACTCAAGCCATTTTTAAGCAAAACAGAGGTTTTTGGCTACTTCGCAAAATACTACTCAGGCTTCCCGCCAAAAGACATATCAACACTTTCTGCACTGATCGATACGCAACCTAAAGCTGGCGATGAAGCGAAACAGCTTTTATCCAGTTACTTCTAAAAATCAACTAAGACAGTGAAAATATGGATATCAACAAACTTTGGCAGCTAGCAACACCTATCTTGGAGAACAACGACTTCGGAGTATCACATACACAACGGGTTTTTGAGATCGCAAAACAAAACTTCCCAGTAAAACCCGAACTCCAAGACTTAACCTACGCCTCCATCATCCTCCACGACATCGGCGGCTGCACAATCAAAGACCAATACGAAAAAGGCCCCCAAATCGCCACCCAACTCCTAAAACAACTAAACTGCCCAGACACATTCATCAAACAAGTCTGCCAAATCATCGCCACCCACCACGACCACCCCGACAACCCCTCCGAACCCTTCCTCGCCCTCTACGACGCCGACAAACTCGTCATGCTCACCCCCCAAGAATACCCCTACTACAACGCCCGCGAAGGCTTCAACTGGAACAAAATCGTATCGCTGATTTATTCAAAAAAAGGGCAGGAACTGGCAAAAAGCTGGCTGACGCAGAGACAGAAAGAGCAGCGGTGACTTCATGTATTTTAGGCAAATCCAACTACACGGCGACAACTTCTCATACCTCATAGCTGATACAGAAACCAAAGAAACCGCAGTCGTTGACCCCAGCTATAACGCCTCTGAAATAATCAAAACCATAAAAACCCAAAACCTGAAACTAAAATACATAATCAACACCCATGGGCACTCAGACCACACCGCAGGCAACACCGAATTAAAAGCCCTCTTTGCCGCCCAAACAGTTGCCCATAAACAAACAAAACTGGACAGCGACCTAAAAGTCGAAGACGGCGACACCTTAACCGTCGGCAAAATCCCAATAAAAATCATCCATACCCCCGGCCACACCCCAGACAGCATCTGCCTGCTAATAGCCAACGAGAAACTCTTAACTGGTGACACACTTTTCGTTGGCGAATGCGGCAGAACCGACTTGCCAGGCGGAAATGCAAAAAATCTTTACGACAGCCTTTTTAACAAACTTTTAAAACTCGACGATTCAATCGAGGTATACCCTGGACACGACTACGGTCGAATGCCTTTCTCGACCATCGGCAAAGAAAGAAAAACCAACTACGTCCTAAAACCACGAACCCAAAGCGAATTCATCGAATTCATGAGTCAACCTTAACGGTCGGCTTCCTTTTTCTTGGAATAAGGACTAAAACAACAAAAAGCAAAATTAAACCAACCACGGGTAACCCGATTTCAGGATGCAACAAAAGCCCCCACATCAAAACCAAAAACTGAACCACAACATTATCAGCTAATGACTGCGGCGGAGAATTCTCTGGCGCCACCCACAAGTAACCATAATTTTGAGCCGACAAAGAAACCGAGTTCTGCTTGAACCAGCCGCTGATGGGCAAAAACCCCGACGGGTTAGGCATCCACCCGAAAACAGCCGCCACGCCATAGACGTTCAAAGTTGAAACTGCAACTGGCGAATCACCCAAACGGTACAGTGAATACATCAAATCGCCTGTATAGTTGCTGTGACCCAGCCCTAATCCATGTCCCACCTCATGTAACGCGATATTCTGCATATCTGTAGCGCTGAGGGCGACACCGTGATTGGTTTTAGCGGCAAGAGTTATGGTGCAGTTTATTATGGTGTTGTCGCCGCGGATAAAAGTCTGAGCCAACCCCACCTCATCAGACATATTGCTTATCGAGGATTCAACCCATGAAATGTAGAGGTCGTAGCCGGGTCGAATTTCACTGGAGACACGCGGGTTGATTTTTAGGTTCGCAAGGTAAGCGTAATCGGTGTAGTTGCCCGCGTACGCTTCGAGGGCGTTGTTCCATTGCCCGACCGCTCGAAGTGTGTCGTTGACGTAGGATGGGTTCCACCACGATTCATTCTCTGTAGTTACAACCAGCGCTGACAGCGTCGAGTGGTTCCAAACGTAGCCTTGAAGCTGCAGAGAATATGTATCCCCATCCTGCCCAACCGCAACATCACCGCTAAAGCAAGCAGCCAAACAAAGAATAAACGCTAACATAATCGCTGAAAACTTCATAAAATCCTACTTTAATAGAACGGGTTTGACTCGTTTTAAGGTTTCCTAAATTCCACCCCGAAAACTTTCTAATCAAAACCAAACTGAATCAACAGATCGAAAAAGCATAGGTTAGTGACAGAAGATCAACGTCTAAGGGTTTTGCTTTATATAAGGGAGGGGAGGTAGATGCTGAGACGTCGCGTGGTTTTCAATGTTGACTTTTGTTTTTGAACTTTAAGTTGAACTTTTAGTTCCATAAGTGGGGCATTAGAAAAAAACGCAATGGACCTCAACTTCAAACCGCTTCTCACTAAGCCAAACTGCAGGCGAAATCATCCACAACCCCCTCAACCGCTTAAGCCCACCGAAGCCAAAACGCAGTCGCCCACACAAACCGTTGGTTGTTGTGAATAGAGCTTTCAAGACCGCCTAGAAAAGACCAGATTAAGCGGATTTCCATAGTTATCGGTGTCTTGTCTATTGGGATACCTATTTATCTATCCTGTACTAAAGAATGGGTTTAATTAGTTTATTTAATAAGGAGTAATAAAACAAAACTTAAAATGCACAAAACGGTATAGTGAACAATGGAATGAAATATCGGTTTGTATCCCCCCCAAAAATGGGAATTGCTAGCCAAAAAACTAAACATAAAAACAGTTTGGAAGGGGCAAATCGACCTCTGAGGGCAGGAAACGCATGGTCATCTTCGAAATAACATCAATCATTCTATTAGCGCTCCTGCTATTTTGGTCAATCTACAACGGCTCCATCATCTACGTGGGGATCAGAAACAAACGAAGAAACCAATCACAAACACAACCCCTACACACCCCACAAGCACTCCCCAGTTACTCACTTATAATTCCCACAAAAAACGAAGAATCAGTCATCCGCCGCTGCTTAGACGGCATACTAAACATAGATTACCCAAAAGAAAAACTCCAAGTTATAGTCGTCGATGGAAACTCGACAGATTCCACCATAGAAATATGCAACGAATTCAAACAAAAAAATCCCCAAACCTTCCAAATCATCACAGAACAAAACACCCGCGGCAAACCCGCAGCACTAAACCTCGCATTAACACATGCAACAGGCGACATAGTGGCAGTTTTTGACGCCGACAGCGTCCCCGAACCAGACGTACTAACAAAAGCCAGCGCCTACTTCAACGACCAAAAAATCATGGCAATACAAGGCATGACCACATCTATAAACGAAAAAAGCAACATACTAACCCGCGTCATCTCGATGGAAGAAAAAGCCTGGTTCAGAATGCTCATGGGTGGACGAGAAAAACTCCAACTATTCGTCCCACTAACGGGAAGCTGCCAATTCGTCAGAAGAACAGTCCTCCAAGAGTTAGGCGGCTGGGACGACAACTCCCTAACAGAAGACGTAGAATTAGCCCTACGACTCGTCGAAAAAAACCACCTGATAAAATACGTCCCCGACATCTGCTCAGGCCAAGAAACACCTGCAAGCCTAAAAAGCCTATTCAAACAGCGAGTCAGATGGTACAGAGGATACATGGAAACAGCCATAAAATACGGACGACTGCTCAACAACATAAACAAACGCACCATAGACGCGGAAATCTCTCTGGGCGGGCCTTTCATGATGGTTGTTTCACTGTTAAGCTACATTAACTGGTTTTTTGTGGCGATTTTCCTCTCTCAAAGCACCCCCGTGCTGAACTTTACGGGGCTAATAATAGCCTTGACCGCAGTTTCCTTAGCAACCATCGGCATAGCATTAATTTCCACAGAAAGACCCGTCAGGTTGAAGAATATCCTTTGGATTCCTTCAATCTACATTTACTGGTTAATTCAAATGGTGATTGCAGGCTGGGCGTTCCTTAAACTGGTGTTTAGGCGCCGAAGAGACTGGACGAAAACCACAAAAACAGGCTCAATCCACAGAGGCACAGTTCAAGGTGGACTCTTTTCTTGAGTCGTGCTTTTGGGCATAATCTTAAATCAAAGACAAACAAAATTATCTTCCCAATATAGAGTTAGGTGCCAATAAAAAAGAAGTGTCTCCATGAAGCTCGGTAACGCGGAAAAAAACAGAAATCAAATACACTTTAGAACCGTATGGACAAATAAAAAAAATGGTGGCTTTTGGCACTTCAGTAAAATAGAAAAAATCATAATCGGCATCACAATCTCCGCGATACTTTTAGTTTCTGCATTCGGATTCATAATGAACACCAAAAAACCTGCCCCAACCGAGTTTGTTCCCGTTGTGAACGACCCAACCGCTACGCCCAGCGCAACTCAGACTATCAGTCCAAGTCCAACAACCACGCGGAAACCCACACATGTCCCATCTTCTGCAGGGGGAGTGCCCACAATTGACCCCCAAATAAACAAACCAGCTGGATTAATCGAGTCTTCACCCTACCTTAACAGCACCGTTTGGAAGGCAGTGGCTGCGAACGCTTGGGCATACTACCAAGTTGGCAGAGGAGTCGACTCCACCACTGGGCTTCCAGCTTCAGGATACGGCTGGAATTACTTTACTGATTGGGACTTAGGTGTGTACATTCAAGCAGTGATAGATGCTGAAAAAATAGGTTTGATAACTAAAACAGGTGAATGGGGAGCCACTGCGCGTTTAGAAAAAGTTATCCGCTTTCTTGAAACTCGAGAACTTAACAGTACAACCAAGGTTCCATATTGGTTCTATGCATCGGACGGAAAAGGATACTTAACCCAAAACGGCGTAGACGTAATCGATACTGGCACGTTGTTTGTTGCTCTATATAACCTCAAAACTTACATGCCCTCTCTTGCTTCACGTATAGATAGTTTTGTTTATAATAGTTACGGCAATCGAACAGACTATGCAGCTCTAGTTCCACTGCTTAAGGATTTTGTTAACTCTCCAAGTGTGTATTCTTACTACTGTGCAAGTGGTTTTGCTTTCTTTTGGCCTAATGAGCTTGAAACAGTGCCTGGTAAAATACTCGATAAAATGTATTCCGGAAATGTTACAACATACGGCGTTACTTTACCAAAGGCAGAAATTTCATGTGAACCGTTGCTATACTCTTTTTTCCAATTGCCCTCAAATGATAGGATACGAAAACTTATGAACGATACGTATTTGGCTCATGAAGCGAGATACAACTCAACGGGTCAATATGTAGCTTTTAGTGAAGGCGACAGTCAATACGGATTTATCTGGGAGTGGGTTGTACGTGCCAGTGGAGACACGTGGCAAATATCAAATAGTGAGAAACTTATTGATATTAACCCCATAATCTACAGCAAAGTATCTCTAAGCTTTCTAGCTATTTACAACTCCACTTTTGCAAAAGAAATGAGTATATACCTAGAGAAAGTCTCCCCAGACCCGAAAAATGGATACTACCACGGAGCAGACTTCAACACCGACCCCTCACTAGCAACAGTGCTTGATAAAATGGGCGGAAATACTAATGCGCTCATATTGGCGGCAGCAAAATACGCTCTCCGTGTTTGATTCACAAATGCAGTGCCACTAACATAATCGGAGTTAATATGAATAATAGGCATACAAATAAACAGCAAAATCAATTCAACATGTCTAGCATAAAACTGGAGAACAAAAGTGACTCACCTTCAACATTTAATTCGTCAGCTTGAAAGAAAAACCCTTTTCTTTCCTCTGTTATCCTTTATCATACCCCTTATGGTTCGGATGATTCCTGAAATTCTAATGGGACCATACGTTACGGGGTTTGACACGATTGGTTTCTACGTACCAAACACCCTGCATTGGCTACAAAACGGCGTAAATCCATCAACCTACATAGCAACTGCTCCATTGTTCTACACAATTTTTCTTCCCATTGTAGCCGTCGGGGCTTCACCAATTATGGTATTAAAAATACTTTCTCCATTATTACTCGGTGCACTAGGTTTTTCAATTTATTTGTATGCAAAGAACGGCTTACGCTGGTCAACTGCTAAAAGTTTATTCACTGCCTTTTTAGGTACTCTTTACTTTGTCGCGTTAAGGGCTTCATGGGATCAACTTCGAGAAGAACTGGGCTTAATTTTCCTCTTCTTTGCCTTAATAGTTCTTTCCAACAGTCGTACTGGTTCATGGAAACGATATACCCTTCTTTCATTGATTTTGGTGATGGTAGTTTTATCGCACCAGTTGGTGTCTGTAATTCTGCTTGGCATGATCGTATTTACTATTCTAAATCAGTACATCAGAAAAGACGACAAATCATTGAAACTGATAGTTGCTTCAATACCTGCATCGATTCTTTTTTTAGTTATCGTATACTTGAATGATATAACTCAAGCAGGATTTCAAAACTACTCCACAAACATTGTTTCGTCATTAGCCAGCTGGACAGGCTTCACTTCATATTCATCAATGTTAATGGCTGAAGGGGGCTTCTTGTTATACTGTTACATACCACTGTTGCCCATAGTACTGATAAGTCTCAAGCACTTTGGGAATCCGCAATTAAGAGGCTGGCTCTTTTTGAGTTTGATCCTGTTGTTGATTCCGACAGCATTTGTTAGTCCTTATCGATGGCTATTGATTTTATCTTATCCCCTTTCATTCTACGCGGTTGAATCCATAAGCATCTTGAAGTCCCACACTTGGAAGAAAGTAAAATTTCCAGTTCACAGAATAGCTGTGCTATACCTCGTATTATCAACATGTGTTCTAAGCGGTGGCTTCATATTTATGAATCCGCAACACCCATTTGTGTACTTCAACCCCGAACATGCTAACGGTTACGTCTACCAGATACCAACATCAATGCAACAAAATACCCTATCAAAAATCGACTGCCAAGATACAGAGAAAGCCTTTCAATGGTTCAAAGAAAACACCAACAGCACCGCAGTAATGCTTACACATACAGTTTTTTATGGCTGGGCACTGCTAAACCTAAAAGAAAATCCTGTTATATCCTATGGCTTTGAAGAACCAGACCAAACTGCAACTTTGGCCATCCAAGACGGTTACAAAGAAATTTACGTTATTTGGTGGATAAATGGCAAAGGCTGGTACGCGCAACCAAGTTTGTCATCATCCTTTGTAGAAGTCTACCGTACAGGAGAAATTGCTATATATCACTATCTCCCCATTTCCTAATGCGATCGATCAATTCCTACTTTCTCTGACAGTCGAAATAAACATAGCCATATTACGTAAATCATAAATACAAAGGAGTAGATGTTAACTAAAAACAACAAAAGGGTCAACTACTAGATATGGACTCAACCTCAAATGTTCATTCAAACTTTCTTGATAAGAGAAAATTGATAGCTTTAAAAACAAAAGCAATCCGTTCCGGTGCATGGTTTAAAACACTAAAAAGAATAGACAGAGCCCTAATAGATTTAACAATAAAAGTCGTTGAACTCATAAAAAGCGAAACATTGGCAAAAAGCATTCTCTCTCTTACCAGAAAGCTTGAAGAAACCCTGAAAAACAACAGTTTTTCCGTTCGTTTGAGGGAAATTGGGTTACATTTAGCCAAAAAGATTAGCAACATTGCTCAGAAGCTTGGAAATCTTTACGCTGCTGCCTGGGCATTTGATTTCTCATTTGCCGCGTTTCTGACCGCGATCCATATCAATAACCTCAAAATATTCAAAGGTTAAGTGTAAAACCATTTGACCTTTAATGAATCAATATACTTCGTTTGCCCGACCTCTAAAACTATCACAAACGTTAAATTCTTAGCCTTATCAAAGTAACCAGACATAATAGTGTCCAATGACTATGACAAACAACGGTCCTAATCAAATTATGACAAAAATTAGAAGCTACGTTAAAGAAAACTGGGGCGCACCATTCATAATTGCATTTATGACCCTTTTGCTAAGTTCTGCCGTTTCCTTATCAGCTGGTTCAGCGCAATTAGCTGACACAATAGCCATTTATGCCTTTTACGCTTTAGTTATCGGTGTTGTACTGCAGTTGGCTTGTTTTTTAAGATATCGAAAAAATCTTTCTGAACACGAGGCAGCCTTATCATGAGTCAAGTAGAATTATCATTTGTCGTTCCCGCATACAACGAAGAAAGCTACATCGAAGACATGCTTGGAACAATAGATGCAGTTATAGCAGATAAACAACTGCCCTACGAAATAGTAGTAGTCGACGATGGCAGCAAAGACAAAACCCTAACAAAAGCAAAAAGATATGCAGGAAAAAACGGACACGTTCGAATAGTAACTTATAGAAAAAATGTGGGAAAAGGTTACGCTGTAAAAACAGGTTTCTTAAATGCCAACGGAAGCATCGTTGTCTTCGCAGATAGTGACTTAGAAATAGACTTAACAACAATTTCCAAATACCTTGAAGCATTAAAAGATGGCGATATCGTCATAGCCTCAAAGAGACACAATAACTCCAAAGTAAATGTTCCCCTTTCCAGAAGAATATTAAGCGAAGGCTTTAACGGGTTAGTTCGTTTATTGACAGGGATTCCACTTAAAGACACCCAATCAGGACTTAAAGCCATGAAAAAAAGTGCTTTTATAGACATTTTTCCAAGACTAGCCGTCAAACGTTACGCCTTCGACGTTGAATTATTAGCCGTAGCACATCTGAAGGGTCTAAAAGTTGTAGAAATGCCTGTAAACATCAATTTAGACGCTAAATTCAAACCAACCGAAATATGCCACATGTTCCTTGATTTACTTGGAATAGCCTACAGGCTCAGAATTATACATTGGTATCAGCGTTCCGTAGTAAAAAAGAACGGTCTGCAAAACATGGTCTCTTTTGTTTTTCGTGAATAAAGATGTTTACAAAACCGCTGGTATCAATCATTATCCCTTGCAAAATAGTTGACGAATATACAACAGAATGTATCGAAGGTTGTAAACGCTTAGATTATCCAAATGTTGAAATAATACTGCTACCCGACACCTATGTTCCAACGATTGATGGAATTAAAATTATTGCTACCGGACCTGTAGCTCCTGGAACCAAACGCAATATAGGTGTCGCAAAATCAAGAGGAGAAATTTGTGCTTTTATAGACAACGATGCCTATCCAAGAAATGACTGGCTAACTAACGCAACGAAGATACTTGAAGATCCCTCGGTTGGCGGTGTAGGCGGACCCGGAATAACACCACCAAAAGATAGTTTACTGCAAAAAGCCAGTGGCTTAGTTATGTCTTCTTTTATGGTTGGCACATTGTCAAAAAGGTATAAAACACAGAACAATTTTGAATCAGATGACATTCACTCTTGCAATTTCATTGCCCCAAAATCGGTAATTTTGGCTGCAGGCGGTTGGAATGAAAAATACTGGCCAGGCGAAGACACCCTTATGTGCTTAGGGATAAGAAAACTTGGGAAAAAACTAATTGAGTCATCAGAGGTAGTTGTCTATCACCATCGTCGTTCCCTCTTCAAACCGCACCTCAAACAAGTTTCACGATTTGGAGAACACAGGGGACTTTTTGCAAGGAAATATCCGCAAAATTCTGCAAAAATAACATACTTTTTCCCATCTGTGCTAATATTATCGTTAACAGTTGGATTGATACTTTCTTTATTGATACCATACTTTATTTACATAATGGTGTTAGGTTTACTGGTGTATCTTATTTCTTGCTCAATTGCCGCTGCACAACAGGTTAGAAGTCTTAAACTGTTTTTTATAGTTTGGATTGGGATAATAGTAACACATATCACCTACGGCATTTACTTCCTATCTGGCTTACTCAAGCGAGACTTGAAAAGATGAAAATAACAATTTCATATCCACCACTGCACTCAGAAAAAGGCGTACCTCTACTCAGCCAGAACAGACAATTCCAATACTTCAACTCCCCAACCTACATCTACCCCGTTGTCCCCGCTTACGCTGCAACAATGCTCTCTAATGCTGGCTATGAAGTTGTTTGGGACGATGGTATCGCCGAGGAAAAACTTTACAATCGATGGCTAAGCGATCTCGAAAATGTGCGCCCTGATGTAATGATGATTGAAACCAAGACCCCCGTGGTCAAGAAGCATTGGTCCATAATTAACGAAGTAAAAAAAGTTCTTCCGGATACAAAAATTGTGTTGGTCGGAGACCACGTAACAGCGCTACCTCAGGAATCCATGGAACAGAGCAAAGTTGATTTCATCCTAACCGGCGGCGACTACGACTTTTTGATAGTTAACTTGGTCGATTTCTTAAGCGGAAAGACTAAGCTGCTGGAACCTGGAATATGGTACCGCGAAAATGAAACTATAAAAAATACCGGGCAGTTCAAACTTAACCATGACCTAAACGAGTTACCTTTTATTAATCGTGATTTGACACATTGGCAGCTTTACAGCGAACGAAACGGTAACTTCAAAGTCACTCCCGGCGCTTACACAATGGCAGGACGCGATTGCTGGTGGAGAAAAGACGGTGGATGCACATTCTGTTCATGGCCTACTCTCTACCCAACTTTTAGAGTTATGAAGCCTGAACGATTAGCCGATGAGGTTGGATTTTTAATCGAAAAATACAAGGTTAAATCGGTGTTCGATGATACAGGCTGTTTTCCGGTGGGAGAATGGCTTAAACAGTTTGCCAACCTGATGATTGAAAGAGGCTACAACAAGAAAATCCAGTTTAGTTGCAACATGAGATTTGGCGCATTAAATCGAGAAAATTACCGTCTTTTGAAAAAAGCCGGTTTCCGGATGCTATTATTCGGGATAGAATCAGGAAGTCAAGCGACATTAGACAGGCTCAATAAGGGAACCACCGTCGACGGAATCTTGAATGAATGCAGAGTACCGCGTGAGGAAGGTTTGGAACCGCATATAACAATCATGGTTGGTTATCCATGGGAAACCCGCAAAGATGCCCAAAGTACCCTAAACTTAGCAAAAATTCTCATGCAAAAAGGTTGGGCTGTCACTTTACAATCAACCGTTGTAATTCCATACCCGGGAAGCAAATTGTATGCCGAAGCCGTAAACAACCACTGGTTCCGAATTAACGCTACTGATTATGATCGATTCGATATGAAAGAACCCGTGATGATTACTCCTGATATGACTCCTGAAGAAGTTATGAAACTCTGCGACGAAATATACAAAGTATTTTTGTCACCTCAATACATGCTTAAACAGATTGTTCGAATACGTTCTTTACGTGATATTAGATACTCAATTAAAGGGGCCGCAAAAGTATTGGGACACGTAAAAGACTTTGGCGAATCAGGATAAGCATATGCAAAATCTTCATCTTATCAAGACAGAAAATGAACCATTAGTTTCCGTAATTGTTACAACCAAAAATGAAGAGAAAAATATCGAAAACTGTATCCTATCAATTAAAAATCAAACCTACCCGAATATAGAATTGATTATAGTTGATAACTTTTCAACTGATAGGACAGTTGAAATTGCCAAAAAGTATACTGAGAATATTTTTTCTAAAGGAAATGAACGATCTGTGCAAAGAAATCATGGTGCCAAGGTTGCTCGCGGTAAATACTTGATTTATCTCGATGCAGATATGATTTTAAGTCCCAATGTTATCCAGCAATGTGTTACGAAAAGTGAATTTGGACTTATTGATGCTATTTATATACCTGAGCGAATAATCGGCCAAGGTTTATGGATCAAAATTAGAGATTTTGAGCGGAGTTTTTATACAGGTACTGTTGTAGATGCTGTGAGGTTCGTTCGAAAGGAGTTGTTCTTTCAGGTAGGTGGCTTCGATGAAAATCTTGTTGGTCCAGAAGATTGGGACTTTGACAGAAAAGTACGCTCAATAAGTCGTCCTGATGTAATCGTTGCTCCCATTTATCACAATGAAGGTCGGTTTAACTTAACTCGGTATCTTAAAAAGAAAGTTTATTATGCAGATGGAATTCGAAAGTATGCTCAAAAATGGGGTGACGCTGACTTGGAAATTGCAAAACAAATAGGGTTTGGTTATAGATTTTTTGGTATTTTTATCGAGAACGGAAAATGGAAACGGTTATTAAGGTATCCTTTATTTACCTTCGGTCTCTATTTCTTAAGGTTGGGTGTTGCAATTGCTTATTTGCTGAATAGGTGAAAGTGTGATTTGCTGCAATTAAAAGATTGGTTTTGATTATGATTAAAAAAAAATTGAGAATCTTGATGTTAACCCCCTTCTTTAGCCCTAATATTGGTGGAGTAGAGACTCATTTAGATGATTTGTGTAATTTCCTCAGGAACAACGGTCATGAAGTCTTTGTACTAACCTATAAACCACTTACTACTGATGCCGAGACCCTTTCTTTTGAAAAACATACTTCAATAGAAATCCGTCGCATTAACTGGGTTGGGAATAACCTTTTCCATAAGTTGGAACCTTATCCTATTTTTGAATTTATCTATTTAACACCACTTTTATTTGTTTATTCCTTTTTTTTTATGGCTGCTGTCCATAAAAAAATTGATGTTATTCACGCTCATGGTATAAATGCTGCTTTTATTGGGAAAGTTTTAGGAAAGATCTATAGAAAAAAAGTCATTGTTAGTATACACGCTATTTACGATTTGCCTAAAAAACCGTTGCTTGCCAAATTACTGAAACTAACTTTATCTTCATCTACGGTATTAACTCTTGCAAGAAAATCAAAAGAGGAACTAATAAAAATTGGTTTGGATAAGCAAAAAATTGCCGTTTATACCTATTGGGTAAATCAGTCAATATTTAAGCCACTTAATAGATTGGGTTGTAAACAACAGTTGGGTTTAGAGTATAAATTCGTCGTTCTTTTTGTAGGTAGATTATTGGAAATAAAAGGTGTTAAAAACCTTCTGAGAGTAGCTTCAAGAATAGTCAATAAAAAAGATATATCTTTTGTTTTCATTGGTGATGGCCCGTTATCCACGGCAGTAAAGTCAGCGTCGGTTAATATGGGAAACGTCATTTATCTTGGAAAAATCGATAATGCTCAATTAGGTTTGTACTACAATGCGGCTGATGTTTTAATTATTCCATCGATCTACGAAGAAGGATTTGGGCGTGTTATATTAGAAGCGCTATCTTGTGGGACTCCGGTTATTGCTTCAAACAAAGGCGGTATTCCTGAAGCATTGGATCCTAGTATCGGAATTCTTGTAGAACCAAACGTTGACGATTTATATCATGCTTTAATAAGCTTGTATGAGCGCAAAAACCTTGAAGCCCTGAGAAAATGTTGTAGGCTTTATGCAGAAGCTAGATTTGGCATTGAAAATGCATATTTAATAGAACAGTCTTACGTGAGTTGATTACTTTGACCGCTGAATATTATGACCTTATAGGGTCCAAAAAAAGCACTGGAACGTTTTGCAGATCTCCTTCTCAACCGGTCACCAAGAACAAATTCTATTTTCAAACGACTGAAAAAAACAAAGGGTGCTTACTATTTTTTGTAGACATTTTTTTTTCCAACAAATCCACTTATTAGGTTCTATTCCAAAAGACTTTGACAGATCTCTTGCATAAAGTTAGGTTTCAAAGTAATATATAATAGTTCGAATTCTGGTTACTTTAGAATGATTCTAAAATGCAGGTGCTTGTAGTGGAGAAATTAGAAACCAAAATATTTTGTTGTTAAATAAATATCTTAATTTAGCTGATTGGGGTGTGTGGTTTAATTCGAAGCGAACATTTTCTGGCTCTACCTGACAGTAGCCGGCAATTTACTAATCAGCAAATCAGCACATTTCATTATTTGTGATTGCATCTAGAAAATAGAAGTGTTGATTAATATCTTATGCTGCAATTGTGTGTATTAAGGGGGTAAATACTTTCCAAAAAAATAACTCAGAGCTTGCTTCTTCGGCTACACCTTCTAACTGTTCTATTCATATAATAGCTAACGCAGCTTTTGGTACAGGCATAAGTGGTGGCGACCGAATTTTTATTGAGTGCGCTAGACGTTGGGGTGCAACAGGTTTCAACGTTTGCATTTATAGTTCAGAAGATGGTTTAGAAATGTGCAAACGTAACAAACTTTCGGACGTTAAATACATTTGTTGGTCTGCGTCTAAATTTAAAAAATTTGGATTCTTTTCATCTTATTCTTATCGTGTTTTCAAAGGCTGTAAAGCAGCTTTAAGACTTACTTTTAATGATAAAAAAAATATTGTTTACTCTGCATCTGATTTTTGGCCAGACTTCCTTCCTGCGTTGATTCTAAAACTGAGATTTCGAAAGAGGGTTAAGTGGGTTGCAGGATTTTATTTACTATTACCCAATCCCTTTAGAAGGGACTCTTTTTATTCTGGTTCAAGGCGTTTAAAAGCGATAATGTACTTTTTATCACAAAAAATTAGTTACCCCATAGTATTATCCCATGCAGACATGATTTTTGTTACAAATGACCTCGATCGACAAAAATTTGTTAACAAGCGTTTGTCTCCTGAAAGTGTAGTAGCAGTAAAAGGTGGTATAGATACCAAAACTCCGCTAAAACTTCCTAATTATCAGAAGCTTTTTGATGCAATATTTATCGGCCGCTTATGTTTG
Organism: Candidatus Bathyarchaeota archaeon; assembly: GCA_026014685.1. Classification (NCBI taxonomy): domain Archaea; kingdom Thermoproteati; phylum Candidatus Bathyarchaeota; species Candidatus Bathyarchaeota archaeon. The sequence continues at coordinate 112,071 of JAOZHW010000015.1, read as the reverse complement.
GAGAAAGGTGTTAGAGAACTTGTTGATATCTGGGAAAAAGTTTGTCAAGAAAAACCCGCTGCAAAATTAGCTGTTCTTGGAGATGGACCTCTAAAAGATGAAGTTATAGAGAAAATTAATAAAAAAGGGCTTAGCCACAACATCAAACTGTTTGGTTTTATTGATGGAATTAAAAAATTTGAGTACATAAAGCAAAGCAAAATAGTTCTTCATCCTTCAATAATCGATAGTGGGGGTATGGCTGCCTGCGAGGCCATGATTTGTGGATTACCCGGTGTTAGTTTTGATATACCTGCATTAAGAAGCTATTATCCAAAAGGCATGATTAAGACTCCATGCTACAGTTTGGATAAATTCGCTAACAATATTCTAAAGCTTTTAAATGACAGCGATTTTTATAAAAAAGTATCCAATGATGCTGTGCATTGTGCAATGGATTGGGATTGGGATAAGCGTTGTGCAGAGCTTTTGGGTGCAATTTCAACTTGAAAGCTGAACGCTATATATCTCGGACTAACCCATTCTTATTTAAGTGTTCAAATAAGCGGTGGTGTCACTAAGTATGCTCGGTTGATTCGCGATTTAAAGGAATATCTATAAAAAGCCTCTATTGATATTATGATGAGTCAATGCAATAGTAGTGAAAATGTAATGAATGAAATAATCGCCAAATATCTTGAAGACAAAAATATTTTAATTACCGGTGGAACAGGCAGCTTTGGAAATACAATTATTCGATATTTATTGAAATTTAAACCATCTCGTATTATAGTATACAGTCGTGATGAGGCTAAACAGTACGAAATGCAGAATAGCTTTCAGGGCAACTGTTTAGAATTCTTAATTGGGGATGTTAGAGATTATCCGCGAGTCTTTGAGGCAACCAGAGGCGTAGACGTAATCTATCATGCGGCAGCACTTAAACAAGTGCCCAATTGTGAATTTCAACCATTTGAGGCTGTACAGACAAATATAATCGGTGCAGAAAACATAAGAAAGGCTGCTATTGCTAATGACGTTTCCGTTGTGGTCTCAGTAAGTACAGATAAAGCGGTTAAACCAGTAAACGTCATGGGCATGACCAAGGCAATACAAGAAAAAATAATGTTAAACCCTGGGAACAAAAATCCGAATACCAAATTTGTGTGTGTACGCTATGGAAACGTTGTAGGTAGTCGTGGAAGTGTTATTCCTCTCTTTAAGCAGAGAATAAAAAATAACGAATTTTTACCCGTCTCAAATTATCAAATGACACGGTTCTTGTTAACCCTAGACGAAGCTATCGAATTAGTATTCCAAGCTACTGTTGAGGGCAAAACAGGCCAACTTTTCGTCAAAAAGATGCCTGCCTGTAAAATAATAGACTTAGCTAAGGCGATGAGTTACGCAATGACTAAAAGGAAGGATTACCCAATAAAAGAGGTCGGTATTAGACCCGGCGAGAAAATTCATGAAGTGTTGGTTTCGGAGGAAGAATTAAGGCGGGCTGTCGAAACTAAGAATAATTATATTGTTTATCAGCACGGGCAAATTGATGAGCCGAAATTATTTAGGAATATAAATGAGTACTCTTCAAACAATACAGATATGCTTAGTTCGGAACAAATTATTGAATTGCTAAAAAATCAAGGCTGGATTCAATGAGTCCTTTTAGAAATGATGTGCAAAATCAGATAGCTTTTAAGTTACTTAATTTAAGAGAGTGAGGTAAAATGAAACTATTAGTTACAGGTGCTAGTGGAAAATTGGGACGCGAACTCATCAAAGTTTTCCCAGATTCCTACCATCCTGTTCATGAACAACTCGAAATAACAGATAGACCTCGTGTGTTTGATTTCGTAAAAGAAAATTTGCCTGAAGCAATAATACATTGTGCAGCCATTACTGGAATTAGGGAGTGCGAGGAAAATAAAGAACTTGCATGGCAAGTAAATGTTAGAGGTACAGAAAATATTGTGGATGCATGTATCAAATATAATAAATTCTGCTATTTCATATATGTATCCACAGCTTGCGTCTTTAATGGCGATAAAGGTGCTTATAAAGAAAGTGACTTACCGCAACCTAAAAATTTTTACTCTTTAACAAAACTTTTAAGTGAATTCATTGTAAAGCGCGCGGAACTATCAAAATGGCTCATTATTAGAACAAACTTTGTTGCTAGAGAAAAATGGCCGTATCCTAAAGCATTTGTGGATCGTTATGGAACCTACCTTTTTGCTGACGATTTGGCAATAGCTATAAAATCTGTTGTCGATAAACAATTCACAGGCATACTTCATGTTTGTGGCAAAGAGAAATTATCAATGTTCGATTTGGCAAAAGTAACCACACATGATATTAAACCAATGACATTAGACGAATATATTGGCCCTCCCCTAACGCGCGATATGAGTTTGGAGTCAGAGAGGATAACAGCATTCAATATCACTAAATAGTCTTGCCTCTTTCTTTTGATGTAGTATTCTCGATTCCCTATCACGATTAACTACATTTTTCATTTCATTCGTGAGCTTTTTTCTATTTCGGAATGTATTCGGGAAATTTTAATAACAGAAAAGATAATAGCAATCTATGCAATTCCATGGTACTCGGCTGGCTGAGTGAAACTAAACTGAATACCTTAAATAATAGTCCAAAATTTCAGCGCTTTTCCAATTATATCAAGGAACATAAATGCTTCATCTTAGGTGCTTCTTTCTTTCCAATAGTTGGCTTAATCCTCATATCTATTTGGTTCAGATGGGGAATGATTGGGTATGCTGAAAACGGTCTTAACTTTTACTTCCCGGGTCGTCAATTCGATGTATTCAGATATTTGTGGCTTCAAAGCTTTGGTACTGGTTTAGGAGCAGTTGCAATAATTTCTTCAACATCTTACACCTCTTTTATGGCGTTTCTAAACTATATTGGCTTCTCACCTATAGCTGTAGAACAAATATTGTTTTTCATTTTAGTCTCAATGAGCGGTTTATCCATGTACTGTCTGACTTTTAAGCTTATCAATGAAAAAAACATTCAATTGCCTGCCTCGCTTATGGCTGGTTTCTTCTATATGCTATCCCCTTTTGCGATGGTCGAAATTTGGAAACGTTTTCAAGTAAGTTTAATGTTTATGGCTGTTCTGCTTCCATTTGTTTTGCTCTTTTATATTAGAGGTCTTGAGACAAAAAAAAGTTTGCCTAATGCTTTAGTTATGTGTATACTATCGCTTTTGTTTTCTGGTTCGTTTATACACCCTGCTATGATAATCAACTTTTGGTTGGTTATTTTCTCATATTTAGGCTTCTTTGTTTTGCTAAATATAAGAAAACGACCTGATATTCTATTCTCTTTAAAATTTACAATAATAATATTCATAACATGGGTTCTTGTTAACTTATGGTGGATAGCTCCCTACCTTAGTTTTAATAGTGCTATTTCTTCTGCACTTTCTCAATCCGTTAACCTATATACTCTTCAGGTGCTTAGCAGCAAAATTGACGTGTTATCTGTATCGCGTTTGGTTTGGAACGCATCAAGTACCTATTCCCCACAATATCTTTGGGGTTCTATTTATCACTCAATACCTTTTTTGATTATTAGTCTCCTAATCCCTTTGATTGTTTTTAGTTCTCTGTTAACAACAAAAAGAAATAGATACGTTACTTATTTTGTTTTATTGGCAGTAACCTCTTTGTTTCTAGCGAAAGGCTCAGCTCCACCTTTAGGCGAAATTTTTACATGGTTTTTCAATAACTTTTCTTTTCTGCAGGTTTATCGAAATCCTTTTGAAAAACTTGGTGTTATTATACCTTTGGCATATGCTTTCCTTTTTGGAGTTGGCCTAAGTAAACTTTATCGCATTGTTCGTGGCAAACCCTCAACTTTTATAAGATCCTCTCATAGATTACATAAACTAAACCGTAAAATTGTAGCCGCTAGTATGGTAGGTATTGTTTGCGTTTGTGTTTTTGTTATCTACCCTTGGCCTATGTGGACTGGCGACGTATTTACTGATGTAGCTTGGATTAACCCATGGTATTATTCACATGCAAAAATTCCGAGCTACTACTATGATGCTAATAACTGGCTTTCAAACCAAGACGGTGATTTCCGTATGATTACTTTACCGATGATCGCTACAGAAGGTGGTATAATTACTACCTGGGAACAACCGTATGCAGGTGGTGATCCCAACTATATGTTGTTCAACACCACTACCATAAGCAGAGGCTGGTATGGTAGCATGAGTGATCCAATAGTTCAGCCTTTGTGTACAAACTTATTGGGTTCTTGGCTTTGTAATCAGAATGGCTGGAAAATAATGAACATGTTAAATGTCAAATATGTTGTTGTACACGACGATTATAACTATAGCCTTATGAACATAGGTCTTTCCTCTGAAGAACTCAAATCTGGCTTGAACACTAATTTAGAACCAACAGATACCAGTAAAGTTACCTCAAATGAAACACAAATAATGGATAATGGTTACTTTTTTGGTACCAATTCAAAAAATGGTTGGGCATCTTTATGGGGAATTAACACCAATATAGAGGCTGATATGCAAGACGGCGTAGGTAGGCATGGCAGTATCGCAATGGAGGGTAACAGTTCAGATTATCTAACAATAGGTAACTCTTTTGGATTATCGTATAAAATTCCTGCCAGATATGGAAACTGGACAGGTTTATCCTTCTTACATTTTTGGATTAAAAGCAATGTCGCTGGACAGCTTTTTGTAGAACTTTACGATAATTCGGGTAACTTGGTCAGATGGGTAGGGTCAATTGACCAGCAATACGCAATTTTTTCTTCTCAAATTAATAATTGGACCCGAATTCTTATTCCCCTTCGTTACCCATCGGAAATTCCTAATAAACAATTTAATCTTTCAGGTGTAACTCAGCTTAATGTTGCTTTAGTAAATTTACACTCGAATAAACAAACTGAACTCAAAATTAGTAATCTTTCCATTGTTGAGGGTAAAGAAGTTGACCTTTATTATCTTAATTTAACAGAAACATTCGGAGATTTGCATTTTTATCTTAACAATAAATACTCAGCTGGTCCTGAGCATATTTATGCAACAAATAACTACCTATTAGCTGACAATTTGGGAGAACTTTATAAAATCATAGATACCGACTTTTTCAAACCTGATAACACAATTGTCTTTCTAAGTGACCAAAATGATATGTCAGAATTACAAAAACTGCCCATGAAGGATTTCTATAAACCTAATATTTCTTTCCAAGAACAAAATCCAACAAAATACTCTGTGCAAATTAATTCTTCTGAACCCTTCTTCCTTGTTTTCAGCGAATCATACGATGACAATTGGATTGCTAGTATAGATGGACAAAAAATATGTAATGAATATCATTTCGTTGCTAACGGGTACGCTAATAGTTGGTATATTAATAAAACAGGAACATACACAATAACTTTGGAGTTTCAAACACAAAACATTTTTTATGTGGGTATAGTAGCGTCTATAGTTTGCACTTTTTTCCTCTGTGCAATATATGCACTAAGAAATAAAATCAATATAAGTAAATGTTTTTATTACCGCCATTCTGCCTCATCTCTTTAAGTTTAAACTGCTGTAATAAACTGCCTTTAGGTACGCTAAATATCCGCCTTCCTTTTAATCATGTAACTTGTGCAGATCGGTGACAGAAAGTTTTAATGGTGGGATTAGTAATTTTAGTCAATTAGTAGCTGTTGGGTAGGCGGTGTTTTCATTATGGTAACCTCTTATCTTTGTGATAGTCGTGTTATTTTTATAGGGTTAATCTTAAGATGGTTCTGAACAGTAGAGGGTAGGGGTTGGTTGCTAAATATGTTTCTCTATTGGTTTTCGGGCAATTTTTCTGCTAAAGTAGATTGAGCAGCTCTTATATTGCTTTAAATATTTTCTAACAAAGCCCAACTAAAACCACAAATTTATTTTTCGAAGAAATCACACTACAAGTCACAACCATACAGAGCCCAATCTAAAGACCTGACACTAAAAAACATTACAAAAAGCCCAAATGTAATGGTCGCCATCCATATCAATAAATACTTTAGACTTTATCGTTTGAACCATCGGACTGTTCGTATTAACCCTTCTTCTAAGCTTACATTAGGTTTCCAGTTTACTATAGTTTGGAGTTTTTGTGTATCTGGGCAGCGTCTTTTTGGGTCATCTTTTGGTAAAGGATAGAATTCTATTTCTGACTTCGTATTAGTAACTTCTTTTATCTTCTGTGCAAGCTCTAAAATGGTAATTTCTTTAGTGTTGCCAACGTTGACTACTTCGCCGTTAGCTTTAGGATTGGTTGTTAGCAGTAAAAGTCCTGTCACCGTATCGCTTATGTAACAGAACGACCGCGTCTGTTTACCGTCACCATATACAGTTATTGGTTGATTAGTTAACGCCTGTAAAACAAACCGTGATAGGGCTCTTCCGTATAGTCCGTCTTCTCTTAAGCGTGGGCCGTAAGAATTGAAGATTCTAGGAACCCTGACATCCAATCCATACTGATTGTTGTAAGCCATAAGTAGTGCTTCAGCGAATCGTTTGCCCTCGTCATAGCAGGAACGCGGGCCAATCGGATTCACTTTTCCCCAATAAGTTTCTGGTGTTGGAATTACTTCTGTGTCGCCATAAGTTTCAGATGTGGAAGAGAACAATAACACAGCATCATTTTTTCTGGATAGCTCTGCCATGGCGAAGGTTCCTAAAGCGCTGGTTTGTAGGGTTTCGATTGGGTGTTTTTGGTATTCGTCGGGTGATGCGTGTCCAGCCATATGAAGGACGTAATCAAACTTTTCTTGACTTTGAAAATGGCATACATCGGTTTGTATAAATTTGAAGTTCTTGTTGTCCATCAAGTGATCTATGTTTTTTATCCTTCCGGTTGAAAGGTCGTCAACGACGGTGACGTTCGCGCCAAAGTCTAACAGAACGTCGCATATCCAGCTGCCGATGAACCCTGCTCCGCCAGTCACCAGCACCTTCTTCTCAGCAAATGCGTCGTCACCTTTTACGTTGGTCTTTATTTTTTCTATGTCTTCTCTGATAATGTTGTCAATCATTTTGTTTTTCTCTCACAAAATTGCTGGTATGATAATTCTAATGCTTCCCAGTATCGTTCGGGGCTACCGATATCTAAGTGCATATAGTCTTTGTCTAATTTTACTGCATAGACTTTTAGTCCCCAATCTACGAGTTTCTGGATTGCATCGGTTAGCTGGATTTCGCCGTTTTTGCCTGGTTTAGTTGCTTCTAAGGCTTTGAAGATTACTGGGCGAAAAATATACATCGCCATTATTGCCAAGTTAGTCTTTGGCTTTTCGGGTTTCTCAACAACCGATTTTACCCGAATAAAGCCTGGCTCCACCTCTTCTCCTTCCACTATGCCGTACTGTTTGGGGTTGTCGATTTCTAATACGAGGAAGGCGGCGTCCGCGTTAAACCGCTCAAACCCTTCAAGGAGCCTTTTTAGGTAATCCATATTTTTTGATATGATACAGCTGTCTCCTGCGTGAACTAGGCAGCTTTCGTTTTGTACAAAGGGTTGAGCCATTAAAACTGCGTTGCCAAATCCTTTCGGTTCTGGCTGGTTAACCCACATTATAGTAGAAGTTTCCAGTTTATTGTAAAATCCTCCGAGGTCAGATGCTTGGCCATTTTTTCCCATTCCTTCAAGGTTTCTTACGCATCCAATGTCGGGTGTGAAGTGGTCTTCGATGCCTCTTTTGCCTCTTCCAACAATAAAACAGAACTCTCTCAAGTCTGCTTCATGGAGTTGTTCAAAAACTAGTTGCACAACCGGTTTGACAATCATGTCGCCATTGTTTGTTTTTGAAAATATTGGGAGCATTTCTTTAGGCTGCTCTTTGGTGGCTGGGAAAAGGCGAGTGCCTAGTCCTGCGGCGGGAATAATTACTTTGCGCACCATGAATCTTTCCCTTTGTTTCATTCTGATATGTTAACCCATATATATTTAGATGATTACTAAACCAAATTAACAATCTATAATGAAGGATGTCCAATTTGAGAAATCAACCTAAAATTTCAGTTATAGGCGTTGGATACGTCGGTTTATGTACTGCTGTGGGTTTGGCAAGTAAGGGTTACACTGTTATTGCATGTGACATTGATGCGGAAAAAATTGGAAAGATAAATCAGGGTATTCCGCCGTTTTTTGAGCCTGGTCTTCAAGAAAAACTTTCCGAAAGCATCCACACAGGAAAACTGAAGGGTTTAGTTAACGAGGCGAAAAAGGCAATATTGGAAACTGACTTTACTTACGTGGCTGTTGGGACTCCTAGCAAATTCGATGGCAGTATTGACCTTAAATACATAGAATCAGCAGCGGTCAGTATCGGTAAGGCGTTAAGACACAAAAAAAGTTATCATATAACAATCATAAAGAGTACTGTTGTTCCGGGAACCACTCAGAACGTTGTATTGCCCATTTTGGAAAGGGAATCTGGCAAGAAATGCGGAGAAGACTTTGGTTTATGCATGAATCCTGAATTTCTGCGTCAAGGCTCCGCGTTTCAGGACACAATAAACGCTGACCGCGTGGTGGTTGGTTCACAAGATAAACGAGCAGGCGACATGCTTGAAGTTCTCTATCGAGATTTTTACTGTTCACATGTTCCGCCGATAATTCGAACAACGTTGTCTACGGCTGAACTGATCAAATACGCCAGTAACGCTATGCTTGCCACAAAAATCAGCTTCATCAACACAATCGCCAACATTTGTGAAAAAATTCCTGGTGCAGATGTTAAAGTTGTGGCTGAGGCGATGGGTTTGGATAAGCGAATTGGGCCATTGTTTTTGGATGCAGGTTTAGGTTACGGGGGTTCTTGTTTTCCTAAAGATGTTAAAGCTCTTATTGCTTGCGCTAAAGGGTTTGGTTATTCGCCTGAGTTGTTGGATTCTACTGAAAGTGTTAACAAGAAGCAGCCTCTTAAGGCAGTTGAATTCTGCAAACAGCAGCTTGGTTCATTGGAAGGTAAAAAAATTGCGATTCTCGGGTTGGCGTTTAAACCTGACACGGATGACATGCGTGAAGCAAGGGCTATTCCTATAATCAATGAACTGTTAAATTGTGGTGCTTGTGTAGTTGCTTATGATCCTGTTGCTATGCAGGTTGCCAAAGCCATCTTCAAGGACTCGATCCATTATGCGTCGTCTGCTGTTGAGTGTTTGAGGGGTGCTGATTGTTGCATTCTGGTGACGGAGTGGCCTGAATTCAAAAAACTTGCTCCTGACCAGTTTGTGGCGCTTATGAAGCAGCCTATTCTAATTGATGGTAGACGAATCTACGACCCTGAAGAATACGGGAAAAGATTGCGGTTTAGTGCCATCGGGTTGGGGCGTTAACTCTTTTTTTATCTTGTTAACACAAAATAGCCCACAAACTGGCTTGCAAACTGTTTACTTTTTGTTTTTTCTTCTAATTTTTTGTTCATTCATACCAAAAGCGATAAACATCACCTCAACACCAACAGTAAACTAAAATGACCCCTGACCGGTGAGTGCGTTGAGTAAAGCTACTGATATGGCAAAAGTTTCAGCTAAAGGCGGCTTTCACTTACTTTGGGGGCTTGTTGCATCCACCCTTATCTCTTCGATCGGTACGATTCTTATTGCTATATTTTTAGGCGAAGACAACATGGGTCTTTATGCCATTGCTGTTGCTGCTCCCAACATTATGACGATTTTTAGGGATTGGGGTATCAACACTGCCATGATTAAATATTCTGCGCAGTATAACAGCGAAAATAATGTGGCTAAAATTAGGAGTATATTTGTATCTGGGTTGGCTTTTGAGATTGTTTTTGGTTTAGCTCTGACTTTGCTTTCAATTGCTATTTCGGGTTTTCTAGCTGATGTCTTTCAGCGTCCTGCGATTGCTCAATTGATTCAAATTACTTCTTTGTTCATTTTGTCAGGTGCACTTATCAATACTGCGACGGCCGCTTTTACGGGACTTGAGAAGATGCATCTTAACAGTATTATGTTGATTGTTCAGTCTGTGGTTAAGACTTTTCTAATTATTGGGCTTGTTTTGGTCGGTTTGGGTACTCTTGGTGCTGTGGTTGGTTATTCGGTAGCGGTTATGATTGCGGGTATGTCTGGAGTTTTATTAATGTATACGCTGTACCGTTCCCTGCCCAAATCTGCTGACGGCGGTTTGGAGATAATTAAAACTACCAAGATGATGCTCAAGTATGGGTTGCCGCTGTCTATAGGTGCTATTTTGACCGGCTTGTTAACTCAGTTTTATGGTATTATTTTGCCGATTTTTGTTTCGGATAATGCTGCGATAGGTAATTACTCGGTTGCGACTAACTTTGTTGTTTTGATTACTTTCTTTGCTACTCCGGTGATTACGATGTTGTTGCCTGCGTTTTCAAAACTTAACTATCAGAAAGAGCCTGAGGTTCTTCAGAATGTTTTTCAGTATTCAGTAAAATACGCTGCACTCATAGTGGTGCCAGTTACTGCTATTGTGATGTCGCTTGCGCAGCCTGCGATAGGCACGATTTTTGGGGACCGCTACTTGCATGCGCCTCTGTTTCTGGTGTTATTGTCTATTACTTACCTGATGTCTGCTTTGGGCACGTTAAGTATCGGTAATTTGATTAATAGTCAAGGGGATACGAAGTTTAACTTGAAAATGAGCATTTTAACTGTGATTGTTGGTTTTCCTTTGAGTTTTATTTTGGTTTCTCAATTTGGCATAATAGGTTTGATAGTTACAACCATTTTGGTTGCTGTTCCTCCGTTGCTATGGAGTTTGGTGTACATTAAACGGCGGTATGGTGTTTCTATAGATTGGGTTTCTTCGGCAAAGATTCTTTTCTCTTCAGGTGTGACTGGTGTTGCGACTTATTTAGTGGTTTCTTGGTTGCCGTTTAGCAGTCCCATCCGTTTGTTGTTGGGTGTAGTTTTGTTTGTGGCTGTTTTTCTACTGATTGTTGTATTGACAAGGACGTTAAGTAGCAGTGACCTTGTGAACATTAGGCAGATCGTGGATGGACTTGGGCCTCTGCGTAAACCCATAAACCTTGTTCTTAATTTGATGGAGAAACTGATGCCCAAATAGTTCATTTAATCGCAATAATGCTTCGGTTTATTTCTGCCCTGTGTTTTGTGTGTAATTTGGCTCTTTATAGGAAGCCATATAACGCTGAGAAATCCAACTCAATATATCAAATTCAACTACAGGTTACGATTGACATGAAAGCGCTCGTTCTAAGCGGCGGCAAAGGAACACGGCTACGTCCCTTAACCTTTACCTGCGCCAAACAGCTCATTCCAGTAGCTAACAAACCCATCTTAGGTTACGTTCTAGATCAAGTTGCGGCAACTGGGGTAAAAAAAGTCGGCATCATCACGGCACATGAAACGGGTCAATTCGTCGAAGACTACGTTCGCGACGGTTCCACTTGGGGCTTTAGCGTGAACTATATTCCTCAGGAGCCTTTAGGTTTAGCGCATGCCGTGAAGACTGCTAAGAAGTTTTTGGGGCAAGATTCCTTTGTTATGTGTCTTGGCGATAACGTTACTGGTCAAGGTTTAGAGGCGTATGTTAAGAAGTTCAAGGCTGAGCGTTTGGATGCGCTTATAATCCTAAAAGAAGTCGATAACCCCTCTGCCTTCGGCATAGCCCAACTGGATGCAAAAGGCAACATTGTACGCCTTGTGGAGAAGCCAAAAACACCCATGGGCAACCTCGCAATTATAGGTACTTACTTGTTCTCCAACAAAGTCCACCAAGCCATAGAACGCATCAAGCCGTCTTGGCGGGGCGAACTTGAAATCACTGACGCTATTCAAGAAATGATTAACATGGGTTTCTCTGTGAAGGCTGAAATCCTCAATTCATGGTGGCTTGACACAGGCAAAAAAGACGATATACTCTCGGCTAACGCCAAAATCTTAGACGAATACATAGAACGCGACGTTAAAGGTGCCGTAACTAACAGCACCGTAGATGGACGAGTAACGGTCGCGGAAGGTTCCCAAATCGTGAACAGCACCATCCGAGGGCCCTGTGTTATCGGCAAGAACGTTTTGGTTGAGAACTCTTTCATTGGCCCATACACGAGCATCGGTGGCGGCTCAAAAATATGCAACTCTAACCTCGAATACTGTGTCGTGCAAGAAAACGTCACTATAAAAGATGTTGAGCGCTTAGAGGACAGCTTAATCGGCAAAAACGCAAAAGTAGCACGCAACCAACGCAACCGAACAATAAAGTTACATGTAGGCGATTTCTCGGAAGTCGAAGTCTAGGGGTTGAATTGGGGAATATTATAAATATTTTCATTCGATAACTTGACAGACAGGCAAGACAGCTATGTTAGACGGGATAAGAATTAAGCCAGTAAAGCGGTTCTCTGACGAGAGAGGCTTCTTCTGCGAAGCTATGCGATCGGACTGGAAAGACCTCTTCGGAGACGACACAATAGTCCAAGTTAATCATTCGTTTACTTATCCCGGTGTTGTTCGCGCTTGGCACCGCCACCTAAGAGGACAGGTGGATTACTTCTTGGTGCTTGGGGGGGCTGCAAAAATCTGTGCCTTCGACGACAAATCTGCCGAATTGAATGAAATCGTTTCAAGCGGATTGGATTTGCAGGTAGTCAGGATGCCGGGTCACTACTGGCACGGCTTCAAAGCAGTAGGCACAGAACCTGTTATGCTCGTTTATTTTACAACTAAACTGTATGATTCAAAGAGCCCTGACGAGGAACGGCGGGCTTGGAATGACCCAACACTCATTCCCAAGAAAATCAACGGGAAAACCACCGATGAGCGTGTTGGTAAAAGTTGGGATTGGAATTATCCACCACATAAGTGATGAACCATGAAAGTGTTAGTGACAGGCGGCTTAGGTTTTATCGGCAGCAACTTCTGCAGGCACATGCTTGCAAAGTACCCTGACTACGAAATTATAAACGTCGACAAAGTAGGCATCGGAGCGAATCCTGCAAACTTGCATGATATAGAGAACGATAAACGCTACACCTTCATAAAAGGCGATATCTGCAACCCCCAACTCATGAACCGCCTAATCCACCAAGTGGACGCAGTAGTTAACATCGCCGCGGAAACGCATGTTGACCGAAGCATCGTAGACCCAAACGTTTTTCTCCAAAATAACACCTTAGGAACTTTCACGATTCTGGAGGGCATCCGTCGTCACAACCACAAAGCCCGCCTACTACAAGTGTCTACGGACGAAGTTTACGGCGAAGCCTTAGAGGGTTCTTTCACGGAGAATTCTCCTCCTAAACCATCCAACCCCTACTCGGCATCCAAAGCCGCCGCCGACATGTTCGTCTTGTCCTACCACAAAACCTTCGGCTTAAATGTCTCAATTACTCGATGCACAAACAACTTTGGACCCTACCAAATGCCTGAGAAACTAATTCCCAAAACAGTCATCCGCGCCCTAAGGGACTTGCCTATTCCAATTTACGGCAAAGGCACCAACATCCGCGACTGGATCTACGTTACCGATCACTGTGAAGCCATAAGCACCGTGCTGGAGAAAGGTGAGCCGGGTGAAATCTACAATGTATCCGCGGGCAACGAAGTCACCAACATAGAAATAGTCAAAAAAATCATCAGCCTACTCAAAAAACCCGAAGACCTCATAACCTTCGTCGAAGACCGACCTGGGCATGACACCCGCTACAGCCTTGACTCCTCCAAGACACGCAAGGAGTTAGGTTGGAAACCTAAAGCCACCTTCCAGGAGGCTTTAGAGTCAACAGTGGAGTGGTACCTTAAAAATGAGCATTGGTGGACCCCGTTTGCGACTGATGTGATTTTACATCCGACACCTTGGAAGCTGGGTGGTTCCCGTTGAAGCTGCTGATTACTGGTGCTGGCGGTCTTTACGGTTCAAAACTTGCGCAGTTGGCGCTTGAGAGGGGTTTTGAGGTTTATTCTTCTGACCTTTCGGTTCAGTCGGTTTATGGTAAATCGGTTAAGCTGGACGTTTCAGTTAAAGCGGAAGTTGACGATGTTTTTAGAACAGTTAAGCCTGATGTGGTTGTTCATGCTGCAACTTTAACTGATGTAGATAAATGTGAATTAAACAAGCATCTGGCTTGGGCGGTTAACGTGGACGGCACAAAACACATCAGGGAAGCATCCGAGCGTGAGGAAGCATTTCTGGTTTACATTTCAACAGATTACGTGTTCAGCGGCGAGAAAGCGCCCTATGTAGAGTCAGATGCAGCTGACCCCATAAACTATTATGGGTTAACCAAACTCGTAGCCGAAGAAATCGTCCAAACTCTACCCGAATTCTTCATCGCCCGTCCCAGCGTAATTTATGGCGCCACTCCTGCGGCTGGAAAAGTAAACTTTGCGCTCTGGCTTATCGAAACCCTGCAAAAAGGTGAACGGGTCAAAATTGTCAAGGACCAATGGAACACCCCCACACTTAACACTAACCTCGCCGAGATGACGCTTGAAGCCATTGAACGGCACTTAACTGGAATCTATCACTTGTCTGGTGCTACGCGGGTTAGCCGCTACGAGTTCGCCCTCAAAATCGCTGAAACCTTCAAATTAGATAAAACCTTAATCGACAAGGTTGCTTCATCGCAGTTCACTTGGCCAGCTAAACGTCCAGTTGACTCCTCGCTTGACACTTCGCTGGCTCAGCGAACCCTTCAATGTAAACCGTTACCGTTAGATGAGGCGCTTGAACGTCTTAAAGTGGAACTCTCAGAGAAAAAGGCTTAGTGACATCGCAAGTATTATGTAAGCGAACCGTGCCTTTCTGCATTGTTACAGTTATGATGAAGCAGAGTAGCATTAAGCAGATTGCTAATCAACGCATCGAGATACTCTTTGAGCAGGCCAAAAAAGTAGTTAAAGCCGACCCTAAACTGGCAGCCCAATACATCGGCTCTGTGCGGCGCATTGCCATGGCGGCCAAAATCCGTTTACCAACAGAATTCCGAAGACAAACCTGCAAAGATTGCAACGCGCTGTTTGTGCATGGGGTTAACTGTCGGGTTAGGGTAAAGCAGAAAAGGGAGCCTCACGTCGTAGTAACATGTTTAAACTGCGGGAAACAAACCCGTTATATGATTAAGAAAAAGGTGCAAAAGACAGTTGAGCAAGATAACTACAAGGATGAAGCGCCACGTTAGGCACGTGCTAAAAGATGAGAACCCGACGATTTGGGTGGGCAAAGACGGCTTAACACCGCAGTCAATCGCCGAGATGGAAAAGCAACTCCAAAAGAATAAGATGGTGAAAGTCAGAATACTCCCGGCTGCGCTCAAAGAGTTGACGACGGCTGAGGAAATAGCAAAAAAAGCTGCAAAAGAAACAGAAGCCGCTTTGGTAGAAGTGCGGGGGCACGTTTTTATCCTGTTTAGGAAGCGCAGGTCGCCTGAAGCCCCGCCAACTCAGTCATAACCATAATTTGTATAGTTTTTGTTTTAGATACAGGTGTCTCCAATCCATGGGCTTCTTCGGGCGTAAAAATTAGGAGTTAATGTTAGTGTTTTATGCATTAAAATTAATTGGTTGATTTTAAATCAATGTTTTTTTTGGCTAAATCCTGATGCATTATGCTCTTGCTGATTGAGGATGAATAAACCTTAAAGGCGGGGCAGGGGTATCTTGTATATTGAGGAAGCTTCAATGCAGCTAATAGGGGTAGTTCTACTCTTAATAAGCATAGGATTAGTAGTTGGGCCAGTTGGCGCAGTAATATACATTTACAAAGACGATTTAAGCGGCTTAATCATCCCGCCCGAAGTTAAAGGATTAGTTAACGGCGACTCAAGCCTATTTATCACAGACAACGCAGGTGGTGGAGACGATTCACCTTTTGGCAGCTTCGTGCAGCCTGAATTCGTAAGCGCAAACATCGACAATGCCGCACGAACCTTCTCAGTCACAGTGAACGTAACCAACTCATTCACGATAGATTTAACCCTAAACAACCTCAGCACAGACGTAGAAACACCCGACCACCAGAGAATCACAAATGTAGCCTTAAGCAACGCTTACACGATTCCTCCTGGCGAAAGCGCTCTGGTAACCGTGGTTGGTTCATGGACGCAGGCTGGGGAAGCATACTTCTTAGATCACTACGCTACAGGAGAACCAGCTCAAGTAGTGCTGGTAAACACGGTCATTGACATCAACGGGGTAACCGTTGAATTAAGTGAACCCATCCAAATCACCGTTCCCATGTCCACCTCAGGATTAACCATAACGGGGTAAACTTATGCCCAGACAAATAAACTACGTAGCTTTAGTTGCAGGCGTCGTGACTCTGGTTTTGATAGCTGCCTCAGTGTTTGTTCCATGGTGGCAATTCAACGTCGGCAACCCAGCCTTAGCCAGCGTCAACTTTTCACCAGTCAACTTCAACTTCGCAATATTCAACACCGTCCTCACTGTGCCGATCATTTGGGCTCTAAACCTTGCTTGCCTGTTGACTCTGCTTGCAGGCGGCATAGCCCTGCTTGTCTACTCGGTTATACCCGCGAAATCTTACGCTAAACCCTTGCTGGGGTTCGGATACAAAAAACCCCTCTACGCCGTCATACTGTTCTTAGTGGAATTATTCGTTCTTTACTTATCCGTAAGGCTGCTAACAGGCGTTAACCTACCGCTTGTCGGGTCAACGGCTCTCCAACTTCCAGAGATATTTTCAGGCGGCATAACCGTAAAAGTTGCGGTTTCAGCATTCTTCAACTGGACCTTCTACCTCTCAATAGCCGTTGTGGTACTCTGCTTTGCTGCAAGAATTTACCACGGAAAAGCCGCTAAGCCGCCTGCCACAGTTACAGTCAATCCCAAAAATTAATCAAAGCAGCTATGTTCCTTGCCAAAATCGTTTGTTCTTTATATAAGGGAGGGGGGTCAGTGGCAGAGCAGCAGCCTCTGCGGTTACGGTTTCGTATGCAGCTTTAAATGACGAGGGATAGTAGAAAAACTACAGTTGATACTTAGTCTGCCGAAGCATAAACCAGCTAAACCTAAAACAGACATCGCAGCCAAGCCCTCCGCTGGAAGAAGATGAAATAAGAGGAATCCACATCAACTTCTAAAAAAGGAAAACAGAACTTATGGGTTACCAAACCACTTATCGTACCATGCGTTAAACATGTTTAGGCAGTCTTTTTGCCATGCTTGTTCGCCCTGTTCTTTGCGCAGGCAATTGACAAGTTCTAAGTTATGGGCAATTTCCGTTTTTGCCTCTTTAAGCGCCGCTTCGACGTCGTCAAGCATGTCGTTTCCGCCTGCAGCGTAGTCAGGGTTGGTTTGGCGCAGAAACTCGCGTTTGTGTTTGATTAATTCTTCGATTCGTCCTTCATTCATAAATAGCACCAATAAGCAATGCCAGTAAAGCCAATTTTAATGTTGCGTCCGCTCGTAATGGAAGAGGTATTCCTGTGCGTAGCCAGCATAGCAGCCGAAGTAGCTGCGGGCAAAATCGCCAATTTTAATGTATTCACCGTTTGTTAAGGAGTTGTGACTTTTCATCTTCGCTACCAACTCTTGGGGGAACTTGTCGGCGTAGTGGTTTAGGATTACCCGTTTAACCCAGACATCCACCGGAAACGCCTCGGGCTTCTCCAGCGAAAATAGCAACACACAATCAGCCACCTTCAAACCAACACCCGAAAACTCCAAAAGCCTCCGCCGAGCATCCAAATACGGCAGAGCCCGGAAGGCTTCAAGGTCAATTTCTTCTTCAACGACTTTTTTGGCGGTGGCCTGTAGGTATTTTGCGCGGTAACCTAAACCGCACCCAAGCAACCCCTCTTCACTTACACCTGCAAGCTTTCGCGCGGATGGAAAAGTGTGAAACACGCAGCCGTCAAAAACTCTTTTTTCTCCATATTTCTCTGAAATTTTACGCAGCATCAACTCTATGGCAGCTATACTCTTGTAGGTAGCGCAAATAAAGCTGGATAAGCATTCCCAGGGCACTTGTCGCACAATGCGTAACCCTTCGAACCGCTTTAGTGCGGCTTGGATGTAGCTGTCTTTAGAGATGCAGCGGCTGATTTCTTTTAAGTTATCGTTTAACCCAAAATACTGCCGCACAAACCCCTCGTTGGCGCCCTCAAACTCCAAATCCGAACCGCACTGACGAATCTTGATGACTTTGTCGCCGACAACCCCATACCACCAACCACCGATTTTTCGCCAACGAAACACCTGCCCGCAACCGAGCGAAAAATCCAAATCAAACGCCACATCAAGCCGCATAGTTACTGCTGCTCCATGAACTTTTCGGGTTTAGGCACTTCAGGCGCTAAACCTTTGCGTTTACGTAGTTCAGCAATGACTTCGGCGGCGAGTTTTTTTGGCATTTTTTCCCAATGGTCAAAGAAGGATTGCCAAACAGCCCTGCCTGAGGTTGCTGAGCGGAGTTCTTTTGAGAAACCGAAGGTTTCGGCAACTGGTATGTAGCCGCTGATTTGGGTTAAGAGTCCTTTTTGTTCAAACGAGGTGACTTTGCCTCGTCTGGTTGAGAGGATGCGGGAGGATTCACTGGCAAGTTCAGAGGCGACAGTAATTATTATTTTGTAGACTGGTTCTTGGAGCGTTGGGTCGGCAGTTAGGAAGCTTGCAAAAATCCCTTTACCGACGCCACGCATAACCTCAGAGTTTGCCTCTGCACCCTCGCCAAGCTGGAAATCAGTGAGGTTAACTTTTAGATGCCGAATCGGTTCACCACACAGCGGCCCCGCACCGCAAGCGTACTCGAACCCCGCGATGATAGCCTCCAGAACCTCTTCGCAGACGTAATCGGTTTTGCTTTCACAATCAAAAAATACGTTGCGGTGCTCGTCGATTGACAGAATAATGCCCTTGTCATCTTCCGGTGATGATGCATCCTGTTCTGGTTCAACCTGCACCCAAAAACTGCTCTGCTTATTTGGACTTTTAGCCAAAGCAACAACGCCCTTTTTTTGGGCGCACTCCATGTATACGACTCTTGGTGACGAAACGGTGACTTCGATGCCGCATTCGTTTCTAAGCTGGTTTAGTGCTACTTCAAGGTGCAATTCTCCCATGCCACTGAGTAGGTACTCGCCTGTTTCTTTGTCTGTTGCGGTTTTGAGGTTGGGGTCTTCGAGTGCCAGTCTCGCTAAACCCTGCTGCATCACCTCGATTTCGGAGGGATTTTTGGGTTCAACAGCTACCGTGACAACGGCTTCAGAAACATAGCTGACGCCCTCAAAGGGAACCATGCCCTCTTTATCTGCTAAGTCAACAAGGGTTTCCCCTGCTTGAACCCGTCCAGTCAATGTCAGTGAAGCCAAGTTGCCTGCTGAAATCTCGGAGACTTCTTCACGGAACGAGCCCATGTCAAGGGCAACCTGTTTCACTTCAGCGTCAATGAGGGCATCCACAAGATGCAGCCTGTCACCTTTTTGCACTTTTCCTGAGAACAATCTGCCCGAAACCGTAGTGTCGCCGCCAGGTTCTGCATGAATGTTCGTTACATACACCACTGCAGGTCCATCATCGCTGCATTTTGTGAGTGATTTGCCAACTTTTGAGCCAACCTGCCCATCCCAAATCTTGGTAATTCGGTAAGCTTGCGCCTCCCTCGGACTTGGGAGCACAGTGGTAGCCATTTCAAAAATCGCCTCATACACTGGCAGGGTTTTTTTGAGTTTATTATGCTCGCCTGCTTTGACGGCTTTGATTATGTCTGTGAATTTGACGCCCTGCTGTTTTGCTATGCCATAAGTGAAACCCCAACCGTGCAGCGCCGAACCAAACGCCACGCTACCCGCGGCGGGGTTGATTTTCCATTGGGCTCTGTAGGGGTTTTCGGTGTAGAGTTCGATTAGGTCGTTGAAGCGGTTGATTATTTGGGTGAGTTTAGTTTGGATTTGCTCCTCACTTAACTGCAGCTCAGTGATGAGGCGGTCGACTTTGTTTATGAAAAGAACAGGGCGGACGCGTTCTTCGAGGGCTTGGCGGGTGAGGATTTCGGTTTGCGCCATAATCTCCTCAACTGCATCCACCACCACGACTGCCCCGTCGGTGACGCGAAGTGCCCGTGTGACTTTACCCGTGAAATCCACATGACCAGGCGTGTCAACTAAGTGGATAAGGTAAGCTTGCTCGTCTTTCTTGTAGAGCAACGTTATGTTGGCGGTTTTTATGGTGATTTTGCGTTTCTGTTCCTCTTCAAGGTAATCAAGCACCCGCGCGACGCCAGCCATCTGTGGCGAAAGTAATCCCGCGCCAGCCAGAAGAGAATCCGCCAGGGTGGTTTTGCCGTGGTCGATATGGGCGATTATGCCTATGTTGCGAATTTGTGCTTTGTTGCCCATTAGGGCTTGGATTTGGGGGATTTGCTTGAACCGCGGCATCTAACAACCCGTAAGATAGCCATAGTTTGGAGCCGAGGTGCATATTATCTTTTTTATTCTACATGACTGGTTCGGTTGCTGGAGGCGATTGATGTTTGGTTGTGGTTTGCTGTTTTCTAATCAACAAAACCGTTTCAGACACATACAAAACAACAGACAAGGCTGCCGTCAACGCGAAGGGTGCATAAAGTGTAGAAAGCATGATGCCGTCGGCTAATCCGTTGCCGCCTATGACTGAGCCAGAAAGGACGGCTGAATAGGCTAAATCAACCAAAATTAGCGAGGTGGGAACACAAGATAAGGCAAGCAGCAAAGAAGTGAAGGCGTTTTTCGGATTCGTAAAAGTTTTTGCGCCATAATTTAGTGCGACTGTTACTACTGCAATGGTTGCAGCAAAAAACAGTGGATATCCAATTAAGCCTTCAGTGGTTAAACGGGTGAGGAAAAAAGCTAAAACGATCGAGGCTGCTAAGGCAACTCCGAATTTTTTTATAGGAAAACGGAACCAAAACAAAAGCCCCGCACAAACTAACCCAACAAAGACGGGTACAATTGCGCCAAAAACGTCGATACCTAAAGACCAACTAACTATCATTGGCGCATGGTATGGGTTGGCTTTGAAGTAATCTCCAAAAAGTCCCACAGCAACTATGCCTAAAGCTGCCGCTACTGCACCTAAGAGGGCGACGGTGACGCTTTTGATGTATATTTTGGCGTCTGAGCTAACGGGCATAGTCTCCACTTATCGGGTTAATAAGACGGTTTGGAGGCTATTTTTGGGTGGAGACGTATTTTTTGGACGCACACCGGCCCTCAGCTGAGACGAAAAGGCTTTTTCCCTCGCACCATTGATTTAAGCGGAACGCCATGCCAAAATCAGCAGTCATCACCCTAAACCAACTCGAAGAGGAACCCTACGCATCCGTAGTTTGCTATCCTAAGGCAACCCCCAGCGAAATGCAACCCCGCATAGATGAACTCCGCAAGTTGGGTGTTGAAGCATTGGAGTTCTGTGGTAAATCTTCAGCGTTCACTTTGTCTGTGTTGGGCAAGGGTTATGTGGGTATTGTTGTGACGGCATGTGTCTGCGGCGAGCGGTTGGCGCTTAAAATGCAGCGAGTGGACTCAGACAGGGCAAGCTTGGAGCGTGAAGCTGAACTGCTGTGCAAAGCCAACTCTGTTGGTGTCGGTCCGAAGTTTGTGGCGGTGACCAAACATTTTCTGCTGATGCAACTTGTTGAAGGAGACCTGCTTGAGGCGTGGCTTCAAACACACAAAGACAAAGCCGTTGTCCGAAAGGTTTTAGCTGACATTCTGGAGCAATGCTGGCGGCTCGACGAAATCAGCCTCGACCACGGGGAACTCAGTAAAGCACCCAAACACCTCCTCGTAGATGGAACAGATAAGCCGTTCATCGTGGATTTCGAAACCGCCAGCACCCAACGCAACGCATCCAACGTCACCTCGGTGTGCCAGTATCTGTTTCAGGGCAATAGCGAAACCTGTAAAACTATATCGACGATTTTGGGCGAAAGAAACAGAGAAAAACTCATCTCAGGATTGAGGAATTACAGAAAAAACCGGAATCGCACCAACTTTGAAGACTTAGTGAGGTTATGCCTCGAATATTAACCTGCATTGCTTCTTCTGTTCTAAATACGAAACCATTTATATTTTCAATGCCCTAAGAACCATTGGCGAAGATTATGCTCAGTGATTGGGAAGATAGAATCACAGTGGACCCCAAAATTTTGGTGGGCAAACCAGTCATTAAGGGTACTCGATTGTCAGTCGAGTTTGTTTTGGGTCTTCTCGCTAATGGCTGGTCGGTTGAGCAGATTCTGGATGCGTATTCTGAGTTGAAGCGTGAAGACATAATTGCTGCTTTGAAGTATGCAGTTGAAATGGTTAAGCAAGAGAAGGTTTACCCCTTAGCATGAAATTTCTTGCTGATGAAAACATCTCAACCAAAGTTGTTAACAACCTCAAAAACAAGGGAATAGACATCGTCTCAGTTAAGGAGATAAATGCTGGTCTGGGAGATGAAGCAGTCTTAGAAATTGCCAATGCCCAGAATAGAATTCTTTTAACTTTCGACGATGACTTCGGTGAACTGATTTATCGAAGAAAACTAAAGGCGTATGGAATAGTCTTGTTAAGGTTCTTGCCGAAGTCAACACAGCAGATTTATGAAATTCTCTCTAACGTTTTAGACGCCCAAAATGAACTTGAAGGCAATTTCGTAATAGTTACTGAAAATCGGATTCGAATACATCGATTAAGAAAGAAAGTTTAGGCTACAACTTCGTGTAGCCGTTTCTGTTTGACTGCTTCTTTGAGTTCCATTGCGATGCGTCTGCCCATGTACATGTTTTCCCCATACCGCAAGTAAGCATAAGGCGAAGTACCTATACCCACGTTTGTGCCTGCAACAATGCGCGCCGAAATTTCAAAAGTGTAGATTGTAAGGTCGTCGGTGATTACGGTTTCGAGACAGAAGGGTCCAATGATTCCAGGCGGGGCTAATTCCGCGGCTTTTTTGTGAACGTTCTCGCCCATACGCATGACTTCTGGTAGTAGCGATTCGCGAAGCACGATGGGGAAGTTGCCGACTACTGTGTATGTTGGGATGACGTCGATTTCGAGTTGTTCCTGAGCGGGGATTTTGCCGATGCTGTCTACTGCGGATTCGTAGCGGCGATCCATCGCGAGGAGTTCGACGTCGTTGTTTAGGATGCTGCTAAAGTAGCTGGGGTAGACGTTGACGCCTAAGGCGTATTCTTGGAGGTGGATTTTTTCTATGTCTTCTTTGGTGATTAAGCCGCGTTTGATCATTTCTTCTGCTTTCTTGTAGAAACCCTTCGGCGAGTTGGCGAGGAAGTAGCCTCTGCCACCTTTGGCGCCTTGGAGCTTGGCGATGATTAGGCGGTCGATGTCGTCGGGTGACTTGAAAGTGGCGGGTAATCTCAGTCCAGCCTGCCGCAGCCATTCCTCCTGTGATTTGCGGTTGGCTTCCCAGTGGAGCAACTGTCGGTTACCCATCATGGGTACGTTTAGGTTGTCGGTTAATTGTTCCGTGCTAAGGTATGCGGTGAAGGAGCCGTGCGGAATCAAAACCACGTTGAGCTTGCGGAGATGCTCCTGAAGTTTTTCGCTGAGCAACTCGGTGAAGTCTTTAACGATAATTAACTCGTCAACTAGTGGATACTTTTGGTACATTATGGCGTCTTTTTCTTTGCAGATACAAACCGTTCGCAAACCTTCTTCTTTGGCGCCTTTGAAAATGTTAAGTGAACTATGGGAACCCAAGGTGCCGACTGCGAGTTTGGTTTGATCGTATTTTTCGATTATTTTGCCTATCGCTTCGCTGTCGATCATGTTACAACTTCCATTAACCGCCGTTTTCTGATGGCCCGTTTAATTTCCATGGCGACCCGTTTGCCTGGACCCACCTCTACCCCATACTTGTACTTCATGTAGGGCGATGTTGGTTCAACACAGGGGCAACCTGGAACACGTGGGCTGACATCGAAGATACGGAACTGCAAATCCTTGGTGACTGCACCCTGCAAGGCAAACAGGCCAATCATTCCCGGGGGAAACTCTTTGCGGCAGATTGACACCCATTTTTCGCCTGCTTCGAAGATTTTTTCTATTTGGCTTTCCCTCATGGTTACGCCCATGTGGCCGATTTCGATGTTCTGTGTAGCGACATTTAGTTCGAGTTGTTCTCTTGCAGGGAGGTCAAGTACGCCGTCGAGGTCGGTTTGGATGCGTCGGTCAAAGCCTAAGAGGTCGATGTCATCGTTTAAGGGTGAATAGAAGTAGTTAGCGTTGAATTTCGCACCCAACACGTATTCCTCGATAACTGATTCTTCGAGGGCTTCGCGGGTGATTATGCCTGCTTTGATGCGTTTCTCGGCTTCCCGCTCATATTCCTCAGGAGTTGAGGCGTAAAAGAAGGCGCGTTCAATGGTTCTGCCTTTCTCGGCGACTTTGACTATGACTGGGCGGTCGATGTCTTTGGGTGACTTGAAGGCTTTTGGAATTTGAATGCCTGCTTCTTTTAGGAGCCAAAGCTGGTTTTTGGGTGCGGTGCGTTCTTCGGTTTTTAGCAGCCAGCGGTTGCCCATCAGGGGGACGGTGAATTTCTGTTCGATGGCGTCGTAGCCTGCGTAGACGCTGAAGCTGCGGTTGGGCACAAAAATCGTGTTTAAATCTTGGAGTTCCTTAACCGTTTCAGGTTTAGTTATGTCAGCGAATTGATCAAGAAAAATGAATTTATCAAAAACGTTGCGGTAGTAGCGCGCGTAGGTTTTTTCTCTGCCGTTCTGGCAGACCACCACAGTTTCGAAGCCTTCTTGTTTAGCACCTGACGCAATCTCAAGCGCAGAGTGCGAGCCCAAAACGCCTATGCGGATTTTTTTGGGATCGTAATCCATCAGGACTTGTTTTATTTTGTCTTGCATATTCATGGTGTTGTTTCACCCATAAACGCTTTGTAATCGTCAATAACTTTGGGCAACGGGGGTGTGTTGAAGTGTTTTTTGCCGCTCATCTCGTTAGCTACTGAAGTGTACATTTGGCTTATGATGGTTTTAAGTTTGGGGTCAAGTTTAGGTGGCTGAGACTTGCAAAGTGACTTCCAGTCCTGTACGCCTTTGGCTTCCGCGTCTTTTTTGGCTTGCTCTAAATCGTTGTACCACTGGGTTTTTTTGTAGAATTGCCTTGCCACTTCCTTGCTAACATGAACACCGTCGAATGTGAAGCGGCATTCATCCAACGTGCCTAGCACGTCAACGAGCATGAGTTTGCGTTGGTCGTCGAAAGCTAACTCGATTTTGCCGTCCTCATTTTTGAGACCTGCGTTGGAGGCGGCTTTGGTTATGGTTTCGTCAGCTTTTAGGAGGACAGCTTTGATGTCGGCTAATTCGGAGTTTGTTAAGCCTGCGATTTTTTGCGCTTCAGTCCATGTGACGTAGCGGTCGGTTTCTTCCAGTTTTGTGCTTACGTCAAAGATGGGTTTGGTGAGGTTTTCGCCTGGTTTGGGTTGGTGGTCTAAGCCGAGGTCTGCTAAGGTGACTTTGCCTTGTGCTAGTCGTTTGAATACGGATGAGCCTTCTGGTAAGCCGTTGCGGTAGATGATTTCGAGGGGGATGAGGCAGTTTTTGAGGGCAGAGTTGTACTGGCTGTAGTCATGCACTATTTTGCCGTTTACAACGCTGGTTTTGGGTTTGTAAACGTTAACTAAAGCGACTTCCATGATGTTTGAGGGCTCTTTGAGTTCATCAAGCCTGACTGCTTTGCCCGCCGAGTTAACTAAGCCTCGGTAATGGGTTTTTACACCAAGCTTTTCTAGCTGTTCAAAACAGTAAGCCCCCATAAGGCACAAAGCAGCGCCTTTGCCATCGATGTGATCGGGCATTTCGCCCCAGTCAAAAACGCTGTAGCGGTCAGAAAACAGGAATCTGCCTGTGCCCATGGCGGTTTGGGTTGGTTTAGTGATGATTTGTAAATCTTTAACGCTTCCCATCTTTGTCTCCTCAGTTGCTGTGAATATTCTGTTTTGCCTTTATATCGCTTTATCCTAAGATAATTGCTTATAGACTGTGAGTGCTGTTGAAACTTAAAGCAAGGATCCGCTTGCAAAACTCACCAAACACCTTTATCAATGTACAAGCATATCAAAAAAAACCTGAATTAACAGTAAAGAATATTTAACTATGCCAACCAATGCATGGACTAATATAATACATAAACGTCGGGAGCGCAACCCATATGGATCCACAGGTAGACACCTCTACACAAACGAGATTCTCAACCACACCATCCACACTAGAACTGCTCCCTAAAAGATGGTTCTGTACGGGTTTAGAAGCCTCAGGAAAAACAATCAGACAAGAAGCTGAATCACCCGCAAGTTTTATGGATTTGTTGAAACGCTCCGTGATTACCTGGGTTGACTACATCACCGATGACCCCGTGAATGATTTACCTATGGTAGCTTCCCAGATGGGTTTCAGTGAAAACTTTATCGCAAGTCTATCCTCTCGGGATCAACTGAATTATTCTGATTTTGATACTGAAATGTGGTTGACTTTCCCCGCCATCCAGATTAGGGGAAACGACGTTAAACCTTACCCGCTAGTCTTTTTGATTCGAAAAAATCTAGTTGTAACCTTCCATGTCCGACTCGTTGACAAACGATTCTTGCGGCTAAGAAGGTATTCAGAAACAATTCTTCGCAAAATCCCTCCTGAAAGCAAACCAGAAGATAGACTAACAATCGTACTATCCCGTATACTTGAAGCAAACAATGACAGCAACTTTAGACACCTACGAGTAATCGAAGAATTCGGCGACGAACTAAACCGCGACTTAATGGATAAGGACGTAGATAAATCCACTCTGGGGCCAAAAATCTACGAGATGAAACACGCGCTCATCATTTATTTGAATGCACTATGGGAAAGCGTGGATGTACTGCAGACGATTCGCTACGGCGACGCAGAACTTCTCACTGATGATCCGAAACTTGTAAACATGTTTGCTGCGATGGTGGATCAAGTTAAAAGTCAAATTGCTCTTTCTGAGCACATGTCCGAAGTGTTAGCGTCAGGAATAGAAGCCACACAAGCCATATACAACAATCAATTAACGATCGCGAACAATCAGTTAACGATATCCAACAACAGATTGACTTTGCTTAACAACCGTCTATCAAAAATAGTCGCTTACCTAACGATAATTGGAACGGCGATATTGATACCTAACACCATCGCCACCATGCTCGGTAACTCGGTTTGGGTTTTGGGGCCAGATTTTCTACCTGCATATCTGGCGTTAATGTTTGGAGCCACTGCGGTTGGTAGCATCCTAATGTGGGTATGGATTAAAAGAGCAGGCTTATTAAATCACGAACATGAACAAAGTGCAGATAACAATCCCCCTATTCATACCACCTAACCGTATATTTCCAGTTTTTCTACAGTTTTGCAGATAATAACAAATGACGTGTTGACCCAAAAAGTGTTTTTTTAGACTAAAGCCCACCGAAGCAAAAAAACTCGATTTGTCCTTTAAATAAGGGAGGGGAGGTACACTGTGAGACGTCGCGTGAATTTGGCTATATACCTGTGCCCAAAACGCTAAATATCCAAACTCCAAAGTGGTAAGTGGTGAACGATTTGGTTTTTGCAAGAATGTCCACTTGGACTTTTAAGGCGGGCAAACGAGAAGAGGGTTTTTTAGAATTAGACAACCTGCTCAACTCGCTAACTAGACATGCGGAGGGGTTCCGCGGATACATGTCCCTGCTTCCACAAGAGGACCCTAACAATGCAGTGGTTTTGACTCTTTGGCAAGACGAAGAATCCCGCAAAGCATCCGAAAAAGGCGTCTTCGCCCAAACTACACAAAAAATCCAAAAGTACCTAGAAAAACCACCTGTCAGCAAGAACTACCGCATATTCTCCACAGAGTTGTTCCAGCGTATAGAAAAAGAAGCCATACGCCAAACCACATAACGGTTGGTGGATAGATGCTGCGTGTGGGTCACCGAGGGGCAAAAGCTTACGCCCCCGAAAACACGTTGGCGAGTTTTAAGAAAGCCGTAGAAATCGGCGTAGACGCTGTCGAGTTAGACGTCAGAAAAACCCGTGACGGCGAACTGGTCGTTATCCATGACGCTGATGTGAAGCGGACCACCAATGGCAAGGGCTTGGTTAGCGATTTGACTCTTGCCCAGATTAAGGAGTTATCTTCAGATGGGGAGAAGGTTCCCACTTTGGGTGAGGCGCTGGATTTTTTGAGGGGCAAAGTCAAAGTCTTCATCGAACTCAAAGAGCAAGGCAGCGAAGAGCAGGTTCTTGTTGAAGTGCGGAAGCGCGGTATGGAAAAAGATGTTGTGATCACTTCTTTTCTTGAGGAGGCCCTTAAAAAAGTTAGAGAACTCGACGCTGCCATCCCCACAGGTTTAATCTATGCTAAACACAGCAACCCCCTCAAAGCTGCATTGACCCTGAAAGCCAATTACCTGTTGCCTCTCTACAGGTTTACCCACACTGCAAACGTGCAGAAGGCGCACCAAAACGGCTTGAAAGTCGTCGTCTGGACCATAAATACCCCTGAAGAGGTGCAAGATTACCTCAAGAAGGGTGTGGATGGCATCGCCAGCGACAAACCAGACATACTCAACAGCCAATGATGCGACTGCAGTTTTTGCTCAAAGAAGCGATTTTTCAATTTTGGCGGGCTTGTCTCCAACGAGTAATTGCTCCCAAAAATTATTGCGGTTAACTATACAGATTCCAATAAAGAGCACACCCATAGAACCATGAACGAGCAGCGACGCAAGGTCTGGACCGCCCAGAAGCTGGATAAGTGGGTTTGGAGTTTGCGCTGCGGAGAGCAGGGGCCAAAACAGCGGATTATATGTATGATTGGCAACATCCAGCAAAACGTGAGACAACACTCCGATTAAACACGAAACAACAACCACCCCTGAAAAGGCGCATTTCTGCTTGAGGTTTTCTTTGTTTACGGGAAAAAACGCGCCGACTAATGGGGTATAAACAAGCACCGTCAAAAACACTGCGATGGTGGTTCCCAGAGTTAAACCTCCGATTAAGCTGTGGAGAACCAGTCTGTCCTGCGTTTGGGACACCAGAGATATGAAGGGGACTTCCAAGTCGGGAACCATAGAACCCACGATTAAAGCGGGTAAGCTGAGGTTGATTTTTCCGCCAAGTTGGTGGAGTATCTTTGCGATTGGGTAATGGAATGGCGTAACAGGCATGTTGAGGACTAGAAGTCCAACGGGGACGCGGCTAATAATTATTTACGTCGTTGACCGCTTCAAGCTTTGTTGGGAAACCGCAATCTCTATATTTCGCAATGGAACCTTTTTAAAAAGCGCGTGTGGGCCCGTGGCTCAGTCAGGCTAGAGCGGAGGACTCTTAATCCTTAGGTCGCGGGTTCAATTCCCGTCGGGCCCGCCACCGTTCACTTCTCGTTTTGGGAAACCCGGGTACACTGACTAGCGACAAAAACATTGTAAACCTTATATCTTATCCGAGGCATTAGGCGTTCATGACAGAACCAAAAAACGGTCGACCAATATTCTTCCCAGAAAAACTAGTAATATTAGGCAACCTCGCCCTCTT
The DNA here is from genome assembly GCA_026014685.1 of Candidatus Bathyarchaeota archaeon. Classification (NCBI taxonomy): domain Archaea; kingdom Thermoproteati; phylum Candidatus Bathyarchaeota; species Candidatus Bathyarchaeota archaeon. Next base: position 82,516 of record JAOZHW010000015.1, on the reverse strand, counting down.
CATATGGATCGTTCTTGACACAGTCGCTTTCCTGCTATATGACACAAACACAGGCATCGCATTTTTCATAGTTGCACTAATAGCAATCTATGGAGTATTGCACTTCATCGGGTGTCTGCGCCCCTGCTACAACTGCATAAAATGCACCCACGGCATGGGACGCCTAGCAGCATTATACTTTGGCAAACGCATACTAAAAGACTACAAATACAGCTACAAACTGCCCCCAGCAATATTCTTCAGTCTGTTTGTCGGGGCGTTTCCAGCATCATTCGCACTTTACTCTGCCATTCAAGACTTCACGGTCATCAAAGTGTCGGTTTTTGTAGTTCTTTTAGCATTTACAATTTTTAGCGGTTTAACTTGGCGAACAAAAAAACGCCTAACGCCAAATTAACCGTAAACGCCTCTGCATAAACTGTTTTTTATTTAGTGGTTTGCTGGTAAATAGTGCCTGTGGACTCATTGCTCAGTGGCATTAGTGAGCGACCTCTGGTTTTTGAGTTCTGTGTTTTATTGGGTTGTGTTTGTCCGAAATCCATATAAGTAAATCTTTACTGTATTTTGGTAAAGATTGGAAATTGTGATGGAAACACTCTCAAAAGACGAAGCAACAGTATGGCAAGAATTCCAACAAGACAAAACCACCAGCACCATCGCCGAACAACACCCACAATGGAACCCCGCATACGTTTCCCGAGTCCTAAACCGCGCCAGAGAAAAAATCGCCAAAACCCTCAAAGCCCACGCCAACAGCCACCGCCTCGACATAGAAACCCTCCTAGACTACAAAGGCCTCCTCATCGGCTTCGACTATCAAACAAGCAGCCAAGTCTACATAGTCTACACCCAAAAACTCGGCGTCATCGTCTGGTACAAACATGACTCGTACGGTGGAAAACTCTGCCCTGAGTGCCCCAAAGAAAAAGAATGCAAAGAAACCCTGAGCACAATCATCAGCGAGTACAACATCACATTAAGAGAAGACGAAAAACAGCTATGCCTAACCCAACAAGCCATCACAGTATTCAACAAACTAGCAGCCAAAGAAACGCCGCGATATAAACGAAAAGGAAGCGAATAGATATGGGAAAAAACGACGCAGAAAAAGTCATCCGACCGCCCGTTGAGCAGATCACCAGCGGAACAATCTTCAAACCATCCCGGGCTTACCTGAAAAAGATGCAGGTCCAAAACATCATCATCTTCGTATTCATCTTGCTGTTGGTGTTCCTTTTGTTTATAGCCGTTGCATACATGGCTGCCGCTGACCCCGCGAGTCCAAGTGCAGCGCAAATAATCCAAGATTATATCCTGCCAGTGAATTTCTGGTCGCTAATAGCAAATCTACTATGGTTCATTCCCGCCTTGGTTCTGACGCCGATGTACTTCAACAGCATAGAATACTCAGTGAAAGCCCAAAGCGGCGACACCATGCCTGAAATCTACTCCAAAGAAGGCATCATAACAATCACCCGCCGACACGTACCCTTCAGATGCATAACCAACATATCAAGCAAAGCAGGCCCGTTTGACAGACTGTTCAAAATCGGCTCCGTGCACGTAGAAACCGCTGGCTACTCAGGCCCCAACCAGAAAGGCCCCGAAACCGTCCTCAACGGCATCGTATTCTACGAGGAAGTACGCGACTTTATCTTAAGAGAACTAAGAAAATACCGAGAACCTTACACTACAATGACCGAGGTAAACCAGCCAACACCCGAACCAACAGGTAGCAACCACGATGAGGTTTTGGCTACTTTGCGGGAAATACGCGACCTGCTAAAAAAGAAATAGCGGGTGCCACATTTTTTCTTGTTTTTAACTCGCTGATTGAACCCTTTTCTGTTTAATTAGTTAGTAAACGTTTTAGACGCTGGATCAATGCTTCCCGCTCCGAGGGTTGCTGCATCCATAACTGGCGGTTTTCCCTAAACTGTTCACCGCTGATTTTGCTTTGCTTCTGCAAGTCACCCAACAACCTCATGAATCCCTGCAACTCTAACTGCTCATTCGATACCGCGTTGCCAATTTTTCGCTCGCTTTGGACGTTGACGCCGATGGGTTCAGTATCTGGCGGCGGATACGTAGCGTAAAGGAACCGCGCAAAGTACAGGTTATCCCAGTCTTTTGTGAGGGGCAAGCTGTTTTTAGCGTTGAGGAGTTCTGTGGTGTAGTGCTCGTATTCTTGTCCAAGCGAAAGGTACTTTGTCTGTACAGCAGCTACACCTACCACTCGGTTAACAAAGTGCCGCATGTGTTGATTGGCAAAAACGGGTAGCACGTGCCCTTTCTCGTAGTTGAAGCAGTAGATGATTTTTTTAGCCAAGAATTTGTCCTGTGACATTCCGCCGAGTCTTTCCCATGGAGCATCCACTTTTTGAGCCAGCGATTTGCGGTCATCTACTGTGGTGCGGAGGAGGTTTCGGAATTCTTTGATTTGGAGGCGGGTGTTGCGGTAAAGGTTGGAGTTGTTCTGGATTGGTGTTCCTTGGATGTTGAGGTTTTTTTCTATGAATTGGAAGAATTCGCCTACTTCGTCGGGGTTAACCTTGTAAAGTTTATCGGCGTCAAGCCACTCTATGGAGGCGAGGTTTTCGGCGAAGGTGAATTTTTGTCTGAACTCTTTTAGTCTGCCGAGTGTGATGTTGACTTCGTGTTTTATGGCGTTGTTTTTGTCGTATGCTGCGGCTTTTTCTTGCAGTAGGGTGTTTTTGTACATTTTGACCGTAGTGGTATGGTTGCTTTGTCTAATAAGAGTTGCAACCAAGCAGATTGGCTGTTAAGTAAAAGAGTATAATACTGGGAACAGGCATCAGTGTTTGGGTATTTAGTTGGCGGGCAAATCAATCATTATAATCGGGGCAGGCCTCGGCGGTTTAGCCACAGGCTGCTATGGACAAATGAACGGTTACAAAACCAAGATTTTTGAGATGCAGAACAAACCAGGCGGAGTCTGCGTCGCGTGGCAACGCAAAGGTTACAGCTTCGACTACGCCGTTCACAACGTTTTCGGAGTCACCACAAACCCAAAAGTGAAAAACGTCTACACGCAGCTTTGGCAGGAACTTGGCGCCCTCAAAGACACAGCGACTTATCATTTTGAGGAGTTTGTACAAGTTGAGGATGTAGACGGTAAAGTCCTCACCCTCTACACAGACCTAAACAAGCTTGAAGCCCACCTAAAGCAACTCGCTCCTGCAGATAGCAAAATCATAGAAGAGTTTGTGGATGCGGCTAGAAAAATCGGGGGACACGACTTATTCGATGCCATGGTGGGAGGTACATTTGCGAAAATCAAGATGCTACCACTAATGAGCACACTCGTAAAGTTCGGCAAAATCAACATCAAAGCTTACGGCGAAAAATTCAGCGACCCTTTTCTACGAAAAGCCATCCCCACAATCCAGTATGACATCGCTGAAGTGCCCACTTTGGTTCCGTTGCTGTTCCTCTCGGTTCAAGAGAAAGGTGATGCAGGCTGGCCCATCGGCGGTTCAAACGCGCTCTCAGGCAACATCGCCAAACGCTACCTTGAACTCGGCGGCGAAATAGAGTACAACAAGAAGGTCGAAAAAATCATAGTCAAAAACGACGTTGCGGTGGGTGTGCAGTTGGAGGACGGCTCAGAACATTTTGCTGACCGCATCGTTTCGAATGCTGACGGCTACTCAACAATCTATGGCATGCTAGGAGGTAAATACGTTACCAAAACCATAGAAGCATACTATAGGGCGTATCCTAAGCTGCAGTCGTTTGGGCTGGAAGTCTGGTACGGAGTCAACATGGAATTCCCCAAAGAGCCCCATGCAATCGTTTGTTTCCTTGAGCAACCCATAACCATCGAGGGTATCCCGCGTGACCGCTTGGATATCGAAATCTTCAACTTTGATCCCACGATGGCGCCTAAAGGCAAAACAGTCGTCAAAGTTGTACTGGAATCCAACTACGATTACTGGAAAAACCTCTCCGCGGACCCAGAGGGTTACAAAAAAGAAAAACAAAAAGTCGCAGACCAAATCGCAGCAGCGCTGGAAAAACGGTTCCCCCTCTTTCAAAGCAAAATCGAAGTCATCGACGTAGCAACCCCCATTTCTGTGGAGCGTTGGACGGCGCTGTATAGGGGTTGTCAAGCTTGGCCTGCACCAGCAGAGCACCAAAAAGAAATCAACAAAAACGGTTTATTCAAAACTCTGCCTGGTTTAGCTAACTTTTACGGTGTGGGTCAATGGGCGGGCGGAACCATCGGGTTAAGCACTGTTTCACTTATGGGGCGCAACCTCATCAAAGACTTCTGCAAGTTAGATGGCAAACAATTCAAGACCGCATGATGTGATCGAGAAACAATATTAATCTTAAAACAGTCAATTGGTTAAGGTCACACGATGAAGAAGCAGGTGTTCATTTCAGGTCCCATCATCGGCATGGAAAAACAGCAAGACTACCGAAAAACCATAACCGAAGTCGTCGAGAAACTGGGGCTCCAAATTATCGACCCATGGAAACGTGAGCGTGTTCTCTACAACGGCACGGAGGAGTGCTGGTGGGATAAGGTGCCTACTTTTGATTTTGTGCAGCGAGACCTCGATGACGCCGACCGTTGCGACATCATGGTCGTCTACTTGCCGATTCTTTCGGCTGGGGCTTGCATGGAAATGTTCTACGCCAAACGCAAAGGCAAAAAAATCATCGTGGTCTCCCCCATAAAGTGCCTCAGTCCATGGATCGTTTTCCACTCAGACAAAATAATCAAGAGTTTTGACGAATTAGAAGGGGCACTAAAAGAATTTGTCTGAGTCTTAGAAAAGCCTATATCGGCGTAAAGCTAGCAGAGAGGCATTACGGTGTAACTAGTGGATGCCTTAACCGTCGTCTTGATCGCTGTCGGGTTGGCTATGGATGCTTTTGCAGTTTCAATTGCGAACGGCATGACCATCACCGGTAACAGACGTCGCTCAGCGCTGTTGACGGCGACGGCGTTTGGCGGTTTCCAGATGCTTATGCCCGCAATCGGGTACCTCGCGGGCTTGAGCCTTGAAAGCGTCATATCCAGCGTGGATCACTGGGTGGCGTTTGGGTTGCTGGCGTTTATCGGCGCAAAAATGCTCTTCGACGGCTTAAAAAAAGAGAAGCCACAAGATGGACCAGTCGACCTAAAGTTGCGGACGATGTTGGTTTTGGCGGTTGCCACCAGTATCGATGCGTTGATGGTTGGGTTGAGTTTAGCGTTTCTCCAAACCGCGATTGCGGTGCCTATTGCGGTGATTGGCGCTGTGACGTTTGGATTGTCGTTTGTCGGCTTCTATTTTGGCTGTGGACTGGGCAAACAGTTTGGTCACCGAATAAAAATCGTGGGCGGCGCGGTTTTGATTCTTATTGGGCTGCGGATTCTTTTGGAGCACCTACTTGCTTAGAGCGCTTTTTGGGTTTGAATTCTTCTCGGACCTGCATTTGTCGTCGTTTGCGGTTGTAGCCCAACGAGAATTCGTGGGTGGCGTCGCGGATTTTTCTTAGCAGAAGCATCATGCGGCTGTTCTTACCAAAAACATGCGGCTCAGGGTCATCTGGGAAATAAATTTCTTCGCGTTCCTTAGCCAACCCAATCAACGGCACCTGCAAACCCAGCTTCTGCAACGCAGCCTGTGCGGCTCTGACCTGTCCAGGTCCGCCATCGATTACCACGAGGTCGGGCAAGGGGTTTTTCTCTTCCAGTTGGCGCGTGTAGCGTCGGGTGACGACCTCGTTGACTGCGGCGAAGTCGTCTTGCCCCTGGAAAGTTTTGATTTTGAATTTGCGGTAGTTCTTTTTGTCGGGTTTAGCGTCCTTGAATGCGACCATGCCTGAGACGACGTGTTCGGTGCCGAGGTTAGATATGTCAAAGCACTCTATTATGCGGGGTAACGCGGGCAGGTTAAGGTTGTTTTGCAGGTCCACGATTGCGCTGTCCACTTCGAGCGTGGACTCCAAATTCTTCTCCGCCAACTTGAGCAACGCCAACTTGTCAGCTTTTCTGGGGATAGTCAAAGAAACAGGCGCCAGCCGCTTAGCAGCCAAAAACTCTTCGAGCGCATGCTTTTCCTCTGGTTCCTGCCAGACAGCTTGGTTGAGGAGGATTTCGCGTGGAATCTGATTGCTGGTGTAGTAGGCTTTCAAAAATTCCTGTTCGATCTGCGGCTGCAAATCCACCGTGAACTCTTTTTTGCCCAACAAAACACCTTTGCGGACGCCCATCTGTACAACATGCAACTTCTCGCCCACCCGCTTGAAAGCCATCACATCTTGATCGAAGCGCCGCTCGTTGTCCACTATTTGCCTCTCTGTTAGAAGGCGAATTGAGGCGATTTGTTTACGCAGTTCGAGGGCTTCCTCAAACCGTTGCTCTGCGGAGGCCTGCTGCATTTGGCGAGTGAGTTGCTCTATAGTTTGCGTGTAGTTGCCGCTAAGAAAAGACCTGGCTTGCTTGACTTGCTGAGCATACTGTTCGGCGGACACGTTGCCGACGCAGGGAGCGGTGCAAAGGTGGATGTGGTAGTTTAGGCAGGCGCGTTTATGCATGTTTTTGCAGGTGCGCAGTTTGAAGACGCGGACGACAGCGCGTTGAAGGTCTTGGCGCGTAAAACCTTCAGTGTAAGGGCCAAAGGATTCGAGTTTTCGACTAACTTTGCGGCTCGTCAAAACACGCGGAAACGGCTCGCGAGTAAGCGAGATGTAAGCGTAGCTTTTCGCGTCCTTGAGGTCGATGTTGTATTTGGGCGAATGCTGCTTTATCAGCTTGTTCTCCAAAAGCAATGCCTCAACCTCGTTGTTGACCACAATCCAGTCGATGCTTCGAATGTGCAATAGGAGCTGGCGGGTTTTGGCGGGTTGGTCGATGCCTGAAAAGTAGCTTTTTACTCGGCTGCGCAGGTTTTTGGCTTTGCCCACGTAGAGTATCTCGCCTGCCTCGTCACGGTAAAGGTATACGCCTGGCTCGGTTGGGATGTCGCTAGCTTTGAATTCGGATGGGCTGGACAGTTTAATCATGGGTTTGCCGCTGCTATCTCACAGAACGAGGGATGCATTAAGCGTTTCTCAAAAACCAGCATCAAAACGTGGGGATAAGTCTAAAGAAGAAAATTTAGTATGTTCGCATGTATGTGACCGACTTACCGAAAACAGGGGAGTAGCGAATCATTGACAAAGCTTAGAGTCTCTGTGGAGCTTTCTGAAATCGAAAAGGACGAGATACGCGCAGAAATCAGGGTTAAAAGAGCAAATCGGCGAAGCTTTGATGATAGTGATTGATTCAGACGTTTTGATTGAGATTCTAGAAAAAATCTCAAAAGGAAGTCAAGCGTTCAAGCGTATCGTGGAAAGCAAGAAGATTTCGCTATCACAGTTATAACTCTGCATGAGGTCATTTATGGTTTAAGCAAACATGGAAAATCAACTCTAAAGGTTTGCTGAAGATTGGAGTTTTTGTGTGTGGTGTGTGTCTTTTTAATCTGAGGCGGGTTTACAATTTTTTGATAACTCTGCGTGTACATTTTGTATAATATGCTAAATAAGCTGGCTTTTAACGACTAAATTGAACCTTCATACACCTGATACGCAAAATGTTAAATATTCAAAACTCGAACAACCAAGCCATGGCTCTCTTAGGCTTTAACTTCACCCAACAACAAGTAACCGACTACATCAAAAACAACTGGAAACCCGGAAAAAAGAACTTATCTACATCAGCGTATTCCTCGCCGTCTTCATCATGGCTGAACTATACGATTACGCGCCCATGGGAACCACAACCGACCTCCTCAATCCAATGGCGCCAACCGTTGACCCAATCCTTATGGAACTAAAAGACTTTGCAATAAACGCAATTGAACTGTTTGCCGCTTTCATGTTGACATACCTCTACTTCATTAATTCAGACAAGAAGCCAAGCGCCGCCCTGAAATGGGGAGTTGCTTACAGCGCGCCGGTATCTTTGATCACCTTAATTTTCTGGCTCAGCAACATCTCAAGCAGCAACGTAATTCAATCAGTAGTCGGCGACATACTCTACTTGCCAGCAACATTCTTCTGGGGACTGCTCTCGGCAGGTGGCTTTTATTTGTTCTGGGTTTATCGACCAAAACTCAACTTTGTACTGCTTAGCTACATTATTCTGTTGGTCTTCTACATCGTTTTCTCATTGGCAGTCTATGGTTTAGGCGCAGGATTAACATGGGCTTTCACTGACGCAGTAATAGCTGTCTCGATGGCTGGGCTTTTCTATGCAGTTAAAAACTACATCAGCTTCCCGTTCCCCCCATTGCTCCTCTATGGCGAAATCGGCTTAGGCTTCATGATCATCTACTGGATCTCAGACTTCGTCTACCTAGACTTCGTTCCATACTATGTGGAGTTCTTAGCTTTCGTGGTTACAGGGCTTGTGCTGCATTTCCTGATGAAGATGAACATAATGGGCATAGGAGACTCGCTACCGCCTCCACCGCCACCCCCCGAACCAACAGTGCAAAATTAAATAAAATTATGTTTGAAGGAAGAAAGCTTGCAGAAAACATTGATTAAACTAACCTTATTTTTTTTATTTCAATTATAGTCTGCTCTTTATCGGTTACCTTAGTTAAAAGCCAAGCTACGAGTTCTTGGCCGATGTTTAGCGGAGACCTTGCGCATTCAGCGCGTTCATCCTCATCCGTTCCCGCAACCAGCCAGACGCTTTGGGTTAAAGCAACCGACGCTCAGGTCCGTTCCTCAGTTGCGGTAGTGGATAATGTACTCTATACGGGTACTTTCGGAGGATACGTTTATGCGCTTGATGCAGCTACAGGCGCTACCTTGTGGTCCATCAAAACAGGAGATAACGTTTGGTCTTCCCCTGCAGTCGCGAATGGTTTGGTGTATATCGGCTCTAACGATTTTAACTTCTACGCTTTAGACGCTGAAACAGGAAGCTCTGTATGGAGTGTACCCACTGGCGGCGCCGTTTGGTCATCCCCAGCTGTTGTCGGAAACGTTGTTTATGTAGGTTCGACCGACGACAAATTTTATGCGTTTAACGCTCAGACGGGCGCGGAACTTTGGAGTTACGCCACCCAAGGCGATATTCGCTCCTCACCAGTTGTGGTGGGCAACGTGGTTTATTTTGGCTCTCAAGACGGCTACCTCTACGCTTTGAATGCTGGAACAGGCAGCTTGATTTGGAGGTCCCACACAAACGACGGCGACACCTACACCAACTCTTCCCCGGCATACGCCGACGGAGTCATCTATGTCGGTTCAACTGACAAAAACGTCTACGCTTTTGATGCTGGTACAGGAGCACAGGCTTGGAGTTACCAGACCGATGACAAGGTTTCGTCCTCTCCAGCAATAGACAACGGGCTGTTGTATATTGGTTCAGAGGGCGGCACACTATATTGCCTTAATGCTCAGTCGGGCAGCCTTGTGTGGAGTAACCCTTTAGGCTCCAAGATTTTTGCGCCTCCCACGTTGGCTGATGGAAAAGTGCTCATCGGCACTTATGGTTCAGGTGGCGTGTTGTATGTTTTAAATGCCCAATCAGGCAATGTTGTGTGGAGTTATGATGTTCAAGGAAGTGTTTTTGCGCCTATGGTTGCTGTTAACGGCGCCATATTTGTCGGTGCATATGACAAAAACATCTATGCTTTCGGTGAATACAATCCAACGGTCACCTCTGAAACACCAACTCCTGCGCCCTCGGCTCCAAATACGACATCCAACCCCACCAGTTCACCAGCCACAAACACAAACCTGACAACCACAGTATGGACCCCACAACCAGCCAATGCCATCGCCGCACCTGTGGTAGCGGCAGTGGGGACCGCTGTTGCCTCGGCAGCCATAGCCGCCGTAAGCACACAGGGAGTGCCCACTGATAAGTTGGCAAAAGAATTCCAAAAGGTTCTGCCCTCAGGCGTTAAGAGTTGGCTTTCTAGCTTCATAATTTCCAAGCACAAACTCAAAGTTGAAGAAAAAACGGGCTCCGTGTTTAAACCGACCAAAATTGAGCTTGTGGTTTACGCTGTTGCGATTGGGCTTTTAACGTTGTCTTTTGCCTACGTCAAAGTAGACCAGTTAGCGGAGATTTTGATTATTTTGCCCACTTTTTTTGCAACCAGCATCCTTGTGGGTTTCGCGAAAACATTCATATTAATCGCCATGTCGAGGCGTAAAGGGGTCTGGACTGAATATAAAATATGGTACCTTGGCTTGGCGCTCTTTGTCTTAACTACTCTTTTGCTAAAGACGCCTTTCTCTAAACCTGCACGCAACGTTTCCTATTCCCCCAAGTTTACCCCTCAACTGGGCAAATCCTTGGCCGTTGCCTCTGCCCTCTTATCTCTATCTTTTGCTGGCTTCTTTTTTGTCTTGCTCGAAAGCGGCTTTGTGTTGATTGGCAGTGCAGGGTTGGCAATGTGTGTTATAGACGCATTGTTTGATACTTTTCCGATTCCCCCGATGTATGGACGCTACATTTTTAAGGCCAGCAAAAAGCAATGGCTGATTCTTTTCTCGGCGGCTCTGTCGGTTTATTTGCTTTGGCTATTTTTAGCCTAACTTCTTTTTTCTGTCTTGAAAGGATAAGGTTATTTATTTCTTAAGCCAACTGCTGTCTCGGAGCAATGAGATATGGAGTGGGGAATGCAAAACCGCTTAAACCGATTATTCCAAAAAGACAAAAAAGCCCTCTTCTTACCAATCGACCACGGCTACTTCCAAGGACCAACACACTGCCTTGAAAAACCCGGCGAAACCATAAAACCAATCATACAATACGCCGACGGCTTAATGCTCACACGGGGCATACTGCGCAACTGCGTAGATCCTGCTCTTGAAAAGCCAGTTATCATGCGGGTTTCAGGCGCGGTTTCAGTAGTTGGAGAAGACTTAGCCAACGAATCCTTAGTTACATCCATCCAAGAAATCATCCGACTGAATGCCTCTGCAGTTTCAATGTCTGCTTTCGTGGGAAGCAAATACGAAAACAAAAGCTTAACCAACCTCGCAAAGCTTGTTGACGAATGCGAAGACTATGGCATACCTGTCATGGCTGTCTGCGCTGTCGGCAAGGAACTGGAGAAACGTGAAGCCCGCTACCTCGCCTTAGCCGCACGTATCGTCGCGGAAATCGGCGCACGTGTAGTCAAAACTTACTATTGTAAAGAGAAATTCGAAAAGGTCATCGACGGCTGTCCAGTTCCTGTCGTCATCGCAGGTGGACCAAAAACCGAAACTCAGCGTGAAGTCTTCGACTTTGTCTACGACGGTATGCAGAAGGGCGCGGCAGGCGTTAACCTCGGACGGAACATCTGGCAAACTGAGCACCCCGTCGCCTCAATCCGAGCCATCAAAGCTATAATCCATGAAGGCTACACCGCACAAGAAGCTGACGACCTATACAACCAAATCATCGCGGGCAAAGCTTAACCCGCCTTCTTTTCTTTGGTGAATTTTTTTGTTAGCTGCCTTTTACTACAATAATCATGACGTTCGCGTGCAAGAGATTCCTACGCCCCGCGCAGGCGAAGAAGAAGTTCTGCTCAAAGTTATGGCCAGCGGCATCTGTGGCAGCGACGTCATCGAATGGTACCGCGTGCCTAAGGCGCCGCGTGTATTGGGTCACGAAGCCACAGGCGTAATCAGCCAAGTCGGCGCAAAAGTCAAAAACGTGGCCGTGGGCGACCGCGTATTTGTCTCACATCACGTTCCCTGCTTTGAATGCCGCCACTGCAAACGGGGCAACCACACAGCCTGTCACACACTCCACACCACCAACTACTACCCCGGCGGCTTCTCACAGTACGTGTTGGTGCCAAAAATCAACGTGCAGTACGGCATCTACAAGCTCCCCGACGCCCTAAGCTTTGAGGAGGGCACATTTATCGAGCCTCTGGCCTGCGTTTCACGTGGGCAGCGCCTCTCCAAACTAAAAGCCGACGATACCCTGCTCGTCATCGGGAGCGGCATCTCAGGCATCCTCCATGTACAACTAGCGAAGTTCAAGGGGGTAGAAAACATCATAGTCGCCGACATCAACCCATACCGCTTGGAGCTTGCCAAGAAATTTGGCGCACACCACGCTCTCGACGCCAAAGATAACTTGCCAGCAAAACTCAAAGAATTAACAGGGCACTTAGCCGACCAAGTCGTCGTATGCACAGGCGCCACATCCGCAGCGATTTCAGCAATGGACTGCGTAGAAAACGGCGGAACAATCCTCTTCTTCGCAGTACCAGACCCCACCGTCAAGTTACCCGTGCCGATTAACCAGTTTTGGCGAAACGAAATCACCATGCGCACAAGCTACGGCGCCGCACCCAACGACATCGAAGACGCATTGCACGTTTTAGCGACAGGGGAACTTGACGTGAAAGGCATGATAACCCACCGTCTACCCCTAACCGAAGCGCAGGAAGGTTTCCGTTTGATGGCCGAAGCAGGCAACTCGCTAAAAGTAATCTTGGAACCCAATCGCATATAAACATAAAACCACCTTTTCCCTTACTTTCCGATTATGTCAAACCTGCATGAATTGATCAGGCAGAGGCGCAGCATACGGAAGTATCTGCCCAAAGAGGTCCCGCGAAGGCTTGTTTTGGAGGTTTTGGAGGCGGCGGGGTGGGCTCCTTCCGCGCATAACTCCCAGCCATGGCGTTTTATAATAATTGAAAAACCCGAAGTCAAAGAGAAACTATCCAAAGATTTGGCTGATGCATGGGCCGCTGACCTCTTAAAAGAAGGCTCGCAAGTTGACCCAAACTTACGCCGTGAAAGAGAGTTGAGATTTGCAAAAGCTCCCGCCCTCATTCTTGCCTGTCTGACGATGGAGGGGCTCAGAAAATTCCCCGATGCACAAAGGCAGGGCTTTGAAAGGGACTTGGCGGTGGAAAGTTTAGGTGCAGGGTTGCAGAATCTGCTCTTAGCGGCGCATGCGGCGGGGTTGGGTGCTTGCTGGTTCTGTGCACCCGCCTTCGCAAAAGAGGCTGTCAGAAAAGTTTTGGCAATTCCCACGGAGGTTGAACCGGCCGCGCTAATAATCCTTGGTTACCCTGCGGAAGCCCCCAAGATTCCGCCGAGAAAAACGCTTGGTGCTTACTGTTTCATTGATGTTTGGGGTAAACCTTTAGATGAAAAGTGATTTGGCAAGTCCTTGTCTTGGATGGGCATTTGCTAAATCCAGTCAGTTTCTATTTCCTTAACCGCCTTAAAATGAGAGCCATCTGAGAGACAAGTTGCTTTCAGAGCCAGCGCTATCGCTGCGATTATGCTGTCAGCCATCGACATGTTGTATTTTGACCTTAACTCAGCAGCTGACTTTGCGATGTCAGCCGTAACGTCAATTACTTCAAAATCTTGTTCAGTCAATGCCGTTCTTAGTTTAGCCGTTTCTCTTCATAAATGCAGAAACAAGCTTAAGATTTTATCATAACCAGCAACATCTTGAACCGCGTTTTAGCAGCTAAAGCGTGCGGTTTGTTTGCGGGCATGATGGTCATTTCGCCTGCTTTGAGGTTGATGGGTTTACCTGCGATTGTAACTTCGACTTCGCCGTCCAACACGTAAACCATGGCATCGTAGGGCGCCGTGTGCTCACTCAAGCCTTGATTGGCATCAAACGCAAAAAGGGTCACCGTTCCCGCTTTCTTGTCAATTATTGTTCGGCTAACTACTGAGCCTTCTTGGTAACCAATCAACTCAGACAGATTAGCTGCTTGTGCATTGAGTGATTCTTTTTTTGTGTTCGCCATATTCATCCCTAACTGCATTATTATGTTCACATATGGTTATTTCTTTAGTTTAGCTCTTTCCTCATCCCAGCGTTGGAACATTTCTTGAGCAATCATTGGCTTAAGAACAAAAATATCCTGCGGATTGTTCACGTAGAGGTAGATTGTGAAAACTCTCTCCGCGGCAGTTGAACGGGCGAAAACCACACAGGGATTTCGGGGCAGTGGCTGCGTGATTTTGGAAAAAACCTCAGAGAAAAGCTCGGCGATTTTGTCTGCTGGAACCAGGTGATCAAAACCCAAATCAAAAGTATAACAGTACAAGTCCACATGATCCACTGATTCATAGAGGAAATTTGTTATTTCTCTATCTAAAATCTGCAAGTTACTGATTGAAACCGTATTGTTGGCGGCAGTGAACACTTTTGTGTAGTTAATGTTAATCTCGGTGACTATGCCTTCCACGGTGCCTATTCGAACATAGTTACCCACCTTAAACGGCCTCGCCGCGATTAAAAAGAGACCTGCTACAAAGTTGCCGATGGTTTTCTGCGAAGCAAAGCCGACAGCAGCGGCACCGATAGCTGAGATGGAAACAATCCAATCTGCACTAAATCCACCCACATGGCTAATTGCAGCAACGGCTCCGATCAACACGAAGATGCGGAAAGTTAAAGCGAGGTTGTTGGCTACGTTGGGCTCCAGTTTTGTGCGTTTAGCAAACCGCAACAGATAACGGGTTACAATTCGCTCAAGCGAGATAGCGATTATTGAGATTATTATGATTCCAATTATGGTGTCCACTGGTACGCCCAAAAAAGACGGTTCAGGTGCAACTGTGGGTTCAGGTGTAGGCGTCGACATCGCTGCTTCGCCGCTTGCTACCTCTACTTACACAGAGTGGCACTATAACTCTTTCGCGAACTATGGCGCTGCCGAGCTATCTGTCGCGGATAAACTCTAAAGACAGCGAATTAACACAATGCCTCGTATTCTTCTCCGTAAACTGTTCCCCCGTGAAAACATGCCCAAGGTGGGCCCCGCAGTTAGCGCACTGAATTTCGGTTCGCATTCCGTCAGGGTCAGGTAGCCGTTTAACTGCGCCGGGGATTTCTTCGTCGAAGCTTGGCCAACCGCAGTGGGCTTCAAACTTGCTTTCTGAACGGTAAAGTTTGGCTCCGCAGCGTTTGCAGACGTAGGTGCCTTTTTCCCAGAAAGTGTAGTATTTGCCTGTGAAGGGCATCTCGGTGCCTTTGTGAACTATGACTTGTTCCTCTTCAGGCGTGAGTTTCCTTTGATGTTGAGAAACTGACAAAAGACGTCACCATCAATAATTATAGTTAAGGTTTGTAAAATAGTATTCTAAATGAAGGCATATAAGATGCGTTTGGCACTTTATAGGTGAAGGTTTCTTTTATGGTTGAAATTACAAGGTTATTCTGGAAGAAAGCCTATACGGCGGACAATTTTGAGTTAGGCGAAGTGCACAGTGCAGAGTTGGACATGAGCACTTGGCAAATAACCAGCCTCTACGTAAACTTAACCGATGAGGCAACCAAGAAGTTTGGGTTCAAGCAACCCTACCTCGGCAGAGTCACCGTTTGCCTACCTGTTTCAGCAGTTAAAGCCATCGCTGACGTCGCCATGCTCAACCAGACACTGGAAGAGTTACGCAACCTCAGACAATGCAAAGAGTAACTTGTTAAACTCTGCTTTTGGCTCTGTTTTCGGTGTAGAGCGAAAATACAGCGCCTAAAAGGGCAACCGATGCTACGATGGTTGCGGCTATGAGGAAGGGGGAAAGGTCAGCGGAAGAGGAAATGGTGAAGGCTAACAAGAGCAGAAGAGCAGATGAGACAAGAATCAAAATCAACAGCAGAGGAATTGCTTTATTCATCGCAGTCACCAAAATGGTTTTGGGGTTAGGTTTTGTTTAAAAGCGTTCTTGTCAAGATTTCTTGACTCAGAAATTGAAGTGTGTCCAACTTCTTTGACTAAATGGTCTGCTTATATATTCGGGCAGTCGCATTGGCCACTGAGAACCAACACTTGAACCTGCCCTTGTATCTATATATAGAAAGGCGAATTGGGGCCACAAAATACGACCATGAGTTGCTGCGTTTTGTTATTCGCTGGTTTAGGCGACTAAGAGATAGTTGTGGTGACTTTGCAGTCATTAACGACATAAACGCTCTGAATATCCAGCCCAACTGATAGGCGTAAACTTTTTAGCAGTAAAAAAAATAACTAACTCCACTGACCAGTCACCATTCGGATTTACTGATGGATTTCTTATCGATTTCCCCAAACAACAAGAAAATAACCCAGAAACCGAACGTTGAGTTGTAGCCCCAAAAACGTTTAAATCTGTTCAGAAACAGCAATATAACCAACGCCACTGTGGGCCCGTAGCTCAGCTAGGTAGAGCGCCAGACTCATAATCTGTTGGTCATTGGTTCAAATCCGATCGGGCCCACCATTAATTAAATTCATTTCCAAAATTTAGTTTTTATCTGGTTATGTTGGGATAGCGCAGCCTCTCTGCAGCTACCTCCCCTCCCTTATATATGAGGGAAGGGACAGAGCAGCAGGTCGGCGGTTACGGTCTCGAATGTCCCTTAAAATTAGGTGGAGTTATAGGGGGCAGAACACTGGATTCCTTATGACCGCGGGTTAGTGAGAGTTTTTATGGGTGAACCTCCATGTTTTGATTGTGGACTCTATGTCGGCTTCTTTAAACGTTGAGAGTGGCTTTAACTTCCGAAAATTGGACAAGCGTTTAGTAGTTGTTAAAACCAAAAGTGCCGCAGTCCGTAAAGTTGCAGTCCAAGACATAGTTTCTAATCTGATGTTTGCTGTCGAGGTACCTGCAAGTTTTGATATGCAGTCCTTAGAGGTTAATAACGAGTACCTCTTCACCCTTAAGGTAGAGACCTCAAAAAACGTGGCTGACGTGGATAAGGAGTTCATTGGTTTCTTTGAAGCCATCGACGTAGAGCAAAGCACAGACGACTTCATCAGGGCGTATTGGATTTACCCAGCCAAAATTCGATTTGAACTCGTAGAAGCCGAAGAACCCTAAAAGCGCATTTTTAGCGGAGAATCATGTTGACAAACTTGTCAGGGTTAAACAGTTCTAGATCTTTGTAGGTTTGTCCCACGCCGATGAATAGAATCGGCTTTTGAGTTACGTATGTTACGCTGAGGGCTGAGCCGCCTTTGACGTCGGCGTCGACTTTGGTGAGTATGGTTGCGTCTATGCCGACCGCTTTGTTGAATTCTTCTGCCTGCATTACAGCGTCGTTGCCGATCAGTGAATCTACTGTGAAAATCGTCAGGTCAGGTTTAACGACCCGTTTGACTTTGATGAGTTCATTCATCAGGTTTTGGTTGGTCTGCATGCGGCCCGCTGTGTCGATTAGGACGACGTTTATGCCGTGTGCTTTAGCATGGTTCACCGTGTCATAAGCCACCGCCGCGGGGTCGCCGCCATAGTTGCTCTTGATAACTCGAATGCCCAAACGTTTGCCGTGTTCTTCTAGTTGTTCAATTGAGCCCGCTCGGTAAGTGTCTGCGCCCGCTAAAACGGTGGAGTAGCCTTTGTCTTGGAAGAATTTGGCTACTTTAGCGATGGTGGTGGTTTTTCCAGTGCCGTTTATACCTACAAACATTAAGGTGAGTGGTTCTTTTTTGGCGCGTTTTTCGTCAGCTTTCTGCAGTAGATCGATGCGTATATTGGTTAGCATGACTTCGAGGAGGACTTGGCGGAGGTTTTCGTCAACGATTTTTTTTCGGTCTTCTAGGCGTTTAACTTGTACGCCTGAAAGCCGTTTGATTAGGTCGTCGCCGATTTTGTCTGCGACTGGGAAAGCCACGTCGTTTTCGGCTAGACTCATTTTGAAGTCGGATAAAATTGGGGTCAGGTTTTCTTCTTTAAGCTCAGTCGTGGTAACTTTGGTAACTAAACCCTTGAAACCAGACTTGAGCTTCTCAAACATAGCTCAAACGCTCTAACGTTTGGCTTGTCGTGCGTCAGAAAGCAACGACTCTAGTCTGCCGCGACCGCTGTTTATGCGTTCGGCGACTTGGCTGAATTGTTGCTGGGCGCTGGTCATGGTTTTTTCGAGTTCATCGAGGCGTTCTTTGAGGGTTGCTTTTGCTTCTGCGAGGGTTTTCTCGATTGATACGCCTGCCCCTAAGCCGACGATGACTTTGTTGGGGTCTGCTAGTTTGACTTTTACGTATGAGCTTCCGCCGATTGGAACCAGCATCTCTGTGTTTTCTTTTTCTTTTTCTATGCCGTCGAGTGTTGCGTTGGCGTATGTGAGGTCAGCTATGGCGGTGTTGACCATGTTTATGCGTTGCTGTAACACTTCTGCTGTCTGCTCGAGGTAGCGCATTTCTACGCTGAGTCTTCGAAGTTCCTCTTCAGCAGGGGCTCTTTGAGTCAATTTACTGTTCTCCAGTAATGATTTTTTTAACTACCGGGTTCTCAATTTCGTCGGCTTTCAACTCTTTTGTGCCGTTGATTTTGATGTGGCAACGCCTTACACGGTGTCTGCTACCGATTTCTGCGTAGACCTTTTCAACAGCGTGTTCGCTTTTGTCAGCTAAGACTTCGCGTGCGAATGGAGTGGAAAGTTCTGGCTTGTTGATTTCACCGGTTACTTTGAAAGCTTTCATGGATTTTTCTCTTCCTGCACAACATCCAGTGCATTCCCAATTATAAACATCTCGGGTCCAGTTGTCAAAGAACCAGCGACTGCTGCATGGGAATTGGCGATTAATCCTGTGCCAACATAGGGGATACCGCAGTTTATTGTGCCCACGTCCACGGGGACTTTGAAGACGTTTTCGAGGATTTTCTTTTCTTCGGGCTTGAGCATGGGGTGGGCTAAGACGCCTTTGTTAGTCGCACATGCAAGTGAGCCCACGTATGGCAATGTAGCGATTTCTGCAGGGACCGCCTCCACGCCAAGGGTTTCAGAGATTTGTTGGATTTCCTTAGCCTTGAAGCGGGGGTCAACCAATGCGCCTTTGTCGTTTGCTAAAACGAGGTTGCCGTAGGCGGTTTTTTTTGTTTCCATAACTGTTATGTTGCCTTTGAAGACGGCTTTTATGCGGTCAAGCTCTTCTTGGCGAACTGAGTTTGGGAGCAGCATGCCGTTGCTGTTAGCGCAGGCGAGGGCGCCGATGAGAACTGAGCCGCTTATGGATGTGTAGATGAGGTCAGCTTTGAGCCAGTCGGCGAATTCTTGGGCTTTCTGCTGCGGCACCATGACTGGGATAATCACTACTTTTTCGTTTGCCAATGAGTAGACGCCGATGCTTGGGCTTCCAACGATGCTTGATAAGTAAACAGGCAAAAAAATCTACCTTTGCTGTTATATTTACGGACAATACTGTTCAGGAGTCACACATTTAAAGTTCACGCATAGCAAAGTCCTTGTTTACATATTCAGATGACTTTAAGCGTACATTGATTCATCAGTTTGGGATTTTTCTTCGAGTATAGAAAACATCATACTATTCAGTTACTGAACAATGTATTAATGATTCAAAAAAGAGCCACTGACGCAGATTCCCATAGATATTTAACTTCTACAAATGGTGTCAGGCAACATATCTGCTCAATATTGATTTAGAATTCGTAAAGCAGATATGGCATACGAGCAGACAGTTACATCAAACCCCCACCTTAGGAGAACACTCGTTTGCCAACCAACGGAAGCAGTACTGACGAACGCTCACGTAGCGTAAGCAAAGAAAAACCTCAGTTCATCATTAACGCTACGGAAAAAAATGACATAAGTGCGCTTCGGTCAGACGTTGAAGATTTGTCACAAAGTGTGCAAGCAGCTGTGGGTGACCTAAAGAAATCAATAGCTGAAATCCGTTCAACCGTTAGCGAGATGGAAAACCCATTCAACGTATTGCGAACCGCGGATGAAGAAAAAGTTAGTTCAGAGAAACTTCCGCCAGGAGTAAAATCCCTAGTTTTAGGAAAACCTGAAGAAAACATTGATGAAGAAAAAGAGGTTCCTCCAAAGAAACCTGATCTTATCCCCCAAATTGAGGAAGCTATACCTAAACCCACCATGCCGCTTCCACCGATCACTCAGACGCCGTCAATCAGACCAACTGCCTATCTGGATTGGATTTGGGAGCTTTTGGATGATGGATTAACCGCAGAGAACATACGGCAACTCGCTAACCTATGTGAAATGACAAATTATCTACCAAAACACGCCAACGAATTCATCTACTCTTTGGCTGTTACAGCTGAAAGGATCAGGTTGATAGGTTTCTCAAAAAGTCATCTGCTGCTGTTTATGTACAAGGCAGCTTCGCTGTCAAAAACTAGTATAGACCCTGAAGACATGAAAGCCCTCATAGATTTAACTGAGCAACAGTTGAAAAAGCAAAAAGATGAGTAGAGGCGCAAAGGTTGGGCTTCTCGCTTACAATCACGCATATCATCGTGGTTATAGCATCTGTAATTTTAGCAAGTGCTTTCGTGGCCTGCGCCTTATACACGGGTAATGTTGTTCAAAACGAATTTACTCAGGCGGTCAGTGACGCTAAAAGTACGATTTCTACTCAAGTAGAGATAGTTTACGCTACAGCAAACCAGACAGGGACACCCGTTTTTGCTATATACGCAAAAAACGTAGGTAAACTTTCCATTAATGACTTCACCTTCTTAGATGTTTACGTTGGAAACTATGGGTCTGCCCAACTCTATAACTACGATGCGACTGCCGCGGGGGGAAGCGGAAAATTCACCATTACAGATGCTAACGGTAATGGCGTATGGGAACCACGTGAAACTGCAACAATTCTTGCTTATCCAACTGGCGCCATTGATGGCTCAGTTTTAGAAGCTAAAATAGTTCCATCAAAAGGAATCGGAAGTGACTACCTCTTTTCGGCGCCAGCATCTTGAGGTGATGACATGGGGTTTTCAGTCGGGCTTGCATCGTTTATTGTGCTTATAGGGTTTGTAGCGCTATTCTCTACGGTTTGCACAGCCTTCCTTACCAGCATGCAGGATATCTCATACGCTACAAGCGTCTACATAAGCAATCAACATGATAAACTCAACACGCAGATACAGTTGACTGTGGATTCAGTTACCGCAACAAGAAGCGAGGTAACAGTAAAAAATATTGGCTCAAAAACCATCTTTCTCCAAAACTCCAACGGATACAACTGGAACACAATAATCTTATCTTACGGAAGCAGCGCCCAGAGGTACTCTTACAGCATCGAAAGCTACTCTATAGAAGAAATCAAAGTAATCGGCTCAAACAACAGCTTCAACACAGCCACACACAAATACATTAACCCCGGCGAGCAAGCGACAATTAGCCTAAACCTTCCATCTGGAGCTCCAGAAATCTCAGCTAGCGATGTTGTTTCTGTAACTTTTGCTTCATACTACGGTGCAGCAGCTACTTCGGAGGGTATGATGACGTGAGCGTAGTTCGCTTAGGTATACCTGAATTAGATAGAGACCTCGGCGGCGGGATACCTACACCCAGTCTGATCTTGATTGAAGGTAACCATGGATCGGGAAAAACTGTTTTTGTCCAGTTAATCGCTTATGCGATGTTGAAGCATAAGTCAAGGGTTTACGTCATCTCCAGCGAAGCTATGACCAAAGAATATCTCGCTATGATGGAGTCAGTTAGACTTGACCCTTCCAGTTACTACCTTTATGGGTACCTCAAAATCTATCCCCTCCACGTTGAAGGGGGAAAATGGAACAAACCCATGAGCTCTCTCTTTTTGAATGTGACAACCAAGTTCCTGGAGGAAAAAAAAGAGAACTATGACGTAGTCGTCATAGACAGTTTGAGTGTACTAACGGTTGACACACCCCTCCACGAATTTCTCTCGTTTATTACACGAATAAAGAACCTCGTCTCAAATGGAAAAACAGTGATACTTACTATCCACCCTGAATTTCTCTCATCTGAATCAGTTATGAAGCTTAGAGCAAACTCTGACGCCTACTTTGTAATGGAAACCGCCACAATTTCAGGCATAGACGTCAAACTTCTAAAAACGGTTAAGCTCTGGGGAGCAAACGGCGAAAGAAAAAGCTCCATAACGCTTGCAATTAACCCCCAAATCGGTTTACGAGTAATGCCTCTTAGCGGAGTGAGACTGTAGGAGCGTGCCCCCATGTCAAATAAAACCCCCACACAGAAACCTGAAAAACCCGTTAAAGGCAACTCTGCGAAAATGATGGAAGATTTGGGGCTTTTCAATCAACCGATTTGTGAAACGCTGCAAAGCGCAACACAGAAGCATCCATATTTAGACGCTTATGTTAAAAATCTCGAGGAACCGCCCCAGTATACTTTAAACATAGAATCAGAACATTTCAACGAAAAAGTAAACGTCATGTACCCTCTGGGTTTAGGCATATACGCTCACATCACTATGGGCGAAAAAGTTAACAAATATAACATCATCGAACCCCCAAAACCAGACCCCAAATTGCTGGCAGAAATCGAAACCGCTGTTGCAAGGCTTGTAGAAGGAAAAGAATACGGTGATCAAAAAGCCCAAATTCTAGCCAGTTTGTTTAGACAGGCAATCAAGAAAAAAATGGTCAAAATACCCAAAGACGCAAACCAAGATGTCTTACTCTACCACTTCTTGAGAGATAAAATTGGGCACGGCTTTCTGGATGGCTTTTTAGCTGACCCTGGTCTTGAAGATATTAGCATTCCAGGTGCAGGCAGCGTCTTTGTTTATCATAGAACTTTTGGGAACCTTGAAACCAGCGTTGACGTTTCACAGGAAGCAATTAACGAACTTTTAAGAAACATCGCAGAACGGCATGGAAAAGTCCTAAGCTACACACACCCAATCATAGACATTCACCTCAACGATGGCTCAAGACTTAACATCGTTTTCGGCGAGGACATAAGCCTGCGAGGTAGCAACTTCACAATAAGAAAGTTCCCCAAAGAACCCATATCAATCGCGCAATTAATCAAATGGCACACGCTCACATCCGAACTGGCAGCCTACTTGTGGATGCTCTTTGAAGTAGGCATCACTGCTTTGGTCTGCGGAGAAACTGCCTCTGGCAAGACCACCACTTTGAATGCGCTTACCAGTTTTATCAGTTCAGACTCGAAAATTATCAGCATCGAAGAAACCCCTGAAATCAACGTCTACCAGAAAAACTGGATTCGAGAAATCACAAGAATGCACACAGGCGTACAGGTAACCATGTTTGACCTGCTAAAAGCAGCTCTAAGACAGAGACCCGACTACATCATTGTGGGCGAACTCCGAGGCGAAGAAGGCAAAATCGCCTTTCAAGCTGTTGAAACAGGTCACCCCGTATTATCAACCATGCACGCAGGCAACCTTGGACAACTCTTCCAAAGACTCACGTCTTACCCAATCGATGTGCCAAAAAGTCACATAGATGGCTTAAACTTGGTGATTTTTCAAGCAAGAATCGAACGCGGAAGCAAATTCATCCGCAGATGTACCTCAATAAACGAGGTAATCGGCTACGAACCTGACGCAGGACGACTAAACTATCTGCCTACTTTTATGTACGATGAAGACTTAGATAAATTCCGCTTCATGGGTTCAAGTTTCCATCTGGAAAACCGTGTTTTGGCGTTTAGAGGATGGGGCGAAGACAGAATCCGAGACCTCTACAAGGAGCTTAAAGCAAGAGAAGAAATACTCAATTACTTAGCAGAATACTATCCGACACACAGCGAAGTTACTCAAACCATGACTGCCGCCCGAACTTTAGGCGTCTGGGAAGTTCATCGAAGAGTGAAAGAGATGAAAGTCCCATGGGTTTGAGCAGTACTACAAAACTAGTTTTGATTTTGACACCTTCAGTCATTTTTTCAGTCTATTTCATGGTCAACAGAGAACTAATCGAAGCATTGATCAGTTTAGGTGTAGGCTTAGCCGTTTGGTGTATGCTCAAGTTCATGGAAAAAAGAAGCATCAAAACCAGAATCGACCAAGCACTCACCACGGTCATATTCCATATGTATAGTCTCTCACTTGGCGAAACAACTCCAACAGACCTCATAGGCACGATTGCAAAAAACAAAGAATACGGGTATTACTCAACGGTATTCAAAAGAATCCAAAACTTAGCCAGCCATTTTGGTTACGGAATCACGAACGCCACCTCGCAGGTCGCCAAGACAGTCAAACCCCCATTAAAGGACATTCTTGTACGCTGCACAAACACATTCTCAAGTGTAGAACCTAAAGGGTACCTAGAAATCGAGTCATCCATGATAGTAGAAGAATACGCAGGATACTATTCAAGATCCATCAAAACAATGGAAACCTTGGGCGGTGTCTTCACGTCTTTTCAGAGCATTACGGTTTTTTTGATTATGACTCTTGTGATTATGACGGTTTTCATGATAGACCCCAGTGTCATACCTTTAGGCTACATAATCTCTATCGTGTCCACGGTGCTCATGTATTTCCTTTTTAAATCTTCCGCGCCAACCGAACAAATCGTATACATCGGCAAGTACCCGCCCAAACTCTACACCTGTATGAAAATAACAGCCCTAACAATCATACCCCTATCAACCGTATTCGCGTACGTTGTATACGTCAATTTCGGTGCGCCTTACGCATTTATCGTTATGGGTTTAGGCGTAATAATTCCAGGCATATTCGGGTACCTGCTAGAGCGTCATGTCGCAAAAATCGACAAGAACTACCCAACCTTCCTCAAGGCACTGGGCGAAAACTTGGCCTCAACCTCGGATCTGAAAACGTCACTTGCCTTTATCCTTCACATGGAACTTGGACCACTACGCAACCTCGTCAAAGCCGCCCTCGCACGACTAAAACTAGATATTAACCACAGGCAAGCACTCGAAACCCTTTCTGAAGAGTCCTCATCTTACCATGTGCATATGAGCAACAAGATTCTGCTTGACTCCATGGGCAGAGGCGCAGATGCACTCGTTATCGGTAACGCTTTAGGAAACAGGGTTGTCAAGTTTTTGGAACTCAGAAAGCTGCGGGATGTAGTGGCTAACAGTTTCCAGACGGTCGTCTTGGTTACGCAGCCCTTGATAGTGGTTCTTCTGACGGTTCTGGAAGTTCTCGCCGTTTTTATGTCCCAATACTTAGGCGGGCTATCGGGTGTTTCATACTTTGGCTTCAACGCCATGCCCATAGCGTTAATCCAAATCGGCAATACCTGCGTTATTTTAGTAATGGCCGTAATTAATGCTTTAACGGTTAAAGCGGTTTCAGGCGGATACTGGGGAACATTCTTCCTAAACCTTGGCATCTTACTAGCCATAAGCGGAGCAGTAGGAATCACCTCACGTATGCTCATTGAAACCGCCTTAAACTCGATGCCGGCCCTAGAAATGCCGACCGCTATAGCATAACTAAGCTTTTAAGAAAATAGCTTTTTTGGGCGTTTTAGTTTTCATGTAGTTTGGTGTGTTGTGTGGGTGTTCATTTCCAAAACATTTATTAAATATTGACTCTTACTATATACTAATAATAAGTAGAAGTGGTAGTATAAGAAGCATAAGTGGAAGATGGTGGAGAGATGAACCGAGAAAAACCAAACATAAAATGCACAAAGTGCGATTACGAGTGGCACACTAGATCCAAATTGTTCATGGTCAGTTGCCCTTCATGTAATCAAAAAATCCGCAATTCAGTACGTGCCCAGCTCGTAAAGTTCGTTCAGCAAAAACGGGCCATAGTAGGGTTAGAAACCGCAATCATACTCATCGCCTTCGTCATCATAGCAGCCGCCTTCAGCTTCATGGTCGTCAATCAGGGTTTGTTCGCTACTGACCGAGGCAAAACTGTTATTTCACAGGGCCTTTCACAGGCAGGCACGCCCCTAATAGTCGATGGAACAATTTTTGTTAGAACCACACCAGATGGTTCAACGGCTAACTATGCAGTGATTCCCATCAAAGCGTTCGGATCAAACTTTGTTAACATGGGCAAAAACCAGACAAGCATAATCCTAAAAGTCGGAGACAAAGCTTGGGCAAACGCCTACCTTGGAACACTTCACGTAGGCAACACGGACGGAACAGGCTACAATGCAACAAATGTTGTTTACGATCCAACAGGCAAGCAATTCGATGAATTCGTCGGCTTTCAGCGAGCAGGAGGAAGCAACATTTTCGTGAACGAAACCTACAGCATCGGCTATGCAAAGGGGCTAACCACTGGCGTAGTCTGTGTTATTTCGAATAGCAACGGGGACCAAGCCCTAAACGCAGGTGAGGAGGGTTACCTCTTGGTCGCTCTTGGCTCCGGTGACGAGGCAAATGCTAGAGCAACCATAAGCGTAGAGTTGAGAATAGAAAACAGCGCAACCATCTCGATAGTGTTCACTGTTCCCGCGTCGATGCCTGCAAACAGCTACGTGTCTGTGATATAGTAAACGCACCAGCGTTAATTCGCCATTTAGGGGGGAGGCGGTTAACGCTTGCGTTTCACATTTTTTTTATTCAGTTTTCGAGTAATCAAAAATCAGTATTGCCAGTTCTGCATTATCATGCATATTACGTCTTCATAAGTGATTAATATAAAAACAATCCTTAATGAGGGTAACACCAAGAGGGAAATAAGATGAACTGGAAAAAATACCTGCACGACTTCGCAAAGCAGAAGCGAGCTATAGTTGGTTTAGAGGCGGCAATCATACTCATTGCCTTCGTTATCATTGCAGCTGTTTTCAGCTTCATGGTTGTCAACCAAGGGCTTTTTGCTACCGAACAAGGTAAAACAGTAATTCAGCAAGGCTTACAGCAAGCAAGCACACCGCTTTCAGTAGACGGAACTACATTCGTTAAGACTACCGCTGACGGAGCAAACGTAACTGGCATACTTGTTCCTTTGAAAACATTCGGCGCAAAGTATGTCTCAATGAACCAAGACACAACTGTTGTTACTCTCAAAATTGGCTCAAACGCATGGTCAAACGTTTACGCAGGAGTAAATGCTTCATCCATCGGCGAAACTTTCAACACTATGCTATCAGATGTCACCGAAGATCAGGGCAAACTCTACATACAAAACAGCAACGGCGACCAAGCCTTAGACTCAAGTGAAAAAGGCTATCTAGTAATATCTTTAAGCCCAGATAACGCAGCACTGGTACGGTCACAGGTTACAATCGAAATCAGATTAGAGAAAACAGCACCACTCACCATCGAATTCACCATACCTGAATCAATGCCAAAAGGCGCATGGGTGAATGTCTAAAACATTCACTTAATCTTTACATCCCACCAACATTGAACAAGTGCATCTAAAATTAGTCCACAAACCTTTAGCTCTAAAATGAAGTTTATGCAGAAATAACAAGTGGCTACTTCAGCTGAGTACCCTATTTTATTGACCTAATAAGATTTTGAAAATACCTAGAGATATGCCTAAAAAGGCAGTGGCAACCACACAAATCGCTGCGAACAGAGACGGATAGAGTTTTCTAGGTTTGATACCTATCAAGCGGCCAACAATCGCAAGTTGAATGGGGGAAAGAACCAGAACGCCCATCACTATGCCGATGCAGCCGTATTTGTCGATGAGTTTTTGGCCTCTGGCAAGCCGTCTTTCAAGCCAAGCTTTAAAACCTTTTTTCCACTCAAACAGCCGTTCTACTACTTTTACGGCAATGATAATTCCCAAGAAGTTGATGATTATGGCTGCTGGGAATACCAGTAGCGGGTCATACCCTATTCCTATTCCATACATTATGCCCATGCCGCATTCAAGTACTATGGATAAGAATATGAAGATGAGTAGCTCGTACACTTATGCATCCGACGGATTAGGGATTGCTTACAGAGCCAGAGTTATTAATTTTATGGGAATTCAAGGAAAAATAGTGATGGAAGCGAAAGTGCAGATTCATCCCTCACTAGCAACAGAAGGATTACCAATATCTTTAAGGGCTTAGCTGGGGTTCTGGAGCACTTTAAGGAGAAAATAGGAGAAAGATGAAACTCGGAAATAGGAAACATTTTCTCCAGAGCCCTGTCAGCGCCCTTGCATCTTGATAAAGAGGGGAGAAGGGGTTGCTTGGTCTCAGTACTTGTTAGTTTGCTGTTGCTTTGCTTGTTTCGGTTATGCTGCTTTCTTTTTGAAGGACTGCTTGTTGCTTCGTTGGCGGTGGCGTTATTTTAGTGCCACGATCTGGCTGTGGGAGCATCCAGCTGAACGAGGCTTAATTCGAGGTTTTTGTCGATTTGCTCGCACCTCCTTATCAAAAAAGATAGTTGCTGAACGTTTATTAAACAATTTTTCAAATTTAAACCCACAATTACACATATTATTACCAAAATTAAACCCTAATTGCACAACTGTCAAACAAAACCTAAGCAAGGAAGCCTTAGAAACTCACAAAATCAAACTTTATAATCGAAACCACACCCCACAAATTAACCAACACACTCAAAACAATCAAAGCCTTCTCACCCCACCCTAAACTTTGCCCCATACCCTTAGCCACAAGCAACATTAGAAACGGCGTAAAATCCAAACTAAAACGGTAACCAAACTGCGTAAACCCAACCGTGCCATGAGTAATCAGAGGAGGCAATATGCACAAAACGGCCAGGGCAGCTCTTTTGCTGAGGCTACTCCAAGGGCCTCTAAAGATGTAGATGAACGCGGGCGTGGTAAAGAATAAACCAAGACCCATCCATGACGGCTTGAAATAGGGGAAGTAGTCAACGTAGATTGGCCCTTGGAAGAGTATGGCGTAGATGTGGCGAGGAATGTAGCTTACGCTAAAGATGCCTTCTGTGAAGTAGGGATCTTCCTGTATACCAGGAATCAGGTAGTAGCCGATGTCGTTGAAAACCCCGTAGCGTGCGTAATTGTAAAGCGCGTTTAGTCCGACGAGTATAGCTAAGCCTGCAAAGAAGTAAGCTGCTTGCTTAAACCTCGGTTTCCATGAGTCATGTTGCTGATAGATGGCAAGCAGAAAGAAAGGAAACGATAACACGACCGGCAATCGCGCAAGTGTAGCACAACCCAAGAGTAGCCCAATCAAGAAATTGTGTTTCTTGAAAAGCGACAAAACAATAGCTGACGTGAGGAATAACACGGCGACAACATGCTCAATGTACCACGAAGAACCAACAGAAGCGATAAACCAGAAACAGGTACCAAACCCAAACAGCACCGTTAACCAAAGCGTCTTCTTTGTGGATGAACCAGCTTTTTTGAGCATAAGAAACATTACCGAAATGCAGAGGCTTGCAAGAAGCACCGAAAATAAAGCCTGATCAAAGCTTGTGCCGAAAACTGCGACAAATGGCAAAAGCAGAATTGCAGGCATCGGCGGATAAACCACATAATAGTTACCGTTAAAGGGGACAACTTCGGCGAGGTTTACACCATCACCAGATAGGCTTAAGCTGCCGTGTAGAAAAGAATCAGCTAAATAGACAAAGTGGTTTTGCCCAGGTGACGGTCCCTTAGAAAGCAAAAATACAATCAGCGCAACAGAAGCAATTATAAATAGTTGATAGCGAAGTCTAAGGGACACAAACTTTTGGCATACCCCGTCTATAGTTGAGCCTATTTTTTCCATTCAGGGGTAACCTGCATGGTTTTCATTGAGCGCTAAAGTATTCTTTGAGGGGGTTCCAGTAGAACTCCATCCAGCCCTGCTCCACCTCAACCGCTTGCACTTTAGGAACGTTGGAGTGCACCATCACGATTTCAGTGCCTTCAGGTACAGCTCGAAAAGTCAACTCCAACCTTGAATCCGGGTACCCCTCTTCCCAGTCGGTAGTAGCCCAGCTTTGAACAACACGTTTGCCGTCTTCCAGCTCAAGGTACTTGCCGAAGATGTATCCATCCCAGGTTGAGAATTTGCTACCAACGGATGGTTTGCCTGTTGCTCGGCTGTCAGTGAATTCGCTGTGTTTTTTTGGGTCTGTGTACGCGTCGTAGACTTGTTTTGGGGTAGCGTTTGGAATGATAACATTCTGTTTTATGGTTGTAACTTCAAGTTTCAAGTTGATTCGCCTAAATAGTTAGGAAGCGAGGAAGCATTTAACTGTGACTCAACAGAGATAGGAAAAAAAGAGCTCACGTTTTGGTAGTCAAAAAAAAGAAAAGGGAAACTGTTTAGGGTCTTTTTCTGATGATAAGCATCAGTGCAGCTGTTGATACTGCGACTGCAACGATAACAGCGATACCCATACCTATAATGTAGGTTTCGTAGGGTGGAGCGGCGACTACTGGTGTCGGTGTCGGAGTTGGTTCTGGCTCTGAGACAACTATTGCGGTTTCAGCACTTGAAGGCCAGTATGATTCAGAACCTTCGAAAGTAGCGAACACTCTGTATTCACCTGGGACCTCTGGCACGAAGGATAATTTGTAGAATCCGTTTGAGTCGCTGGTTGTGGTGCCGACGTTGTAGGCGTTACCGTTGGGGTCAAGTACACTTATGGTTACCTTAACGCCTGTAGCGTTGGTTGGTTTAGGCTGCTGCATGTAAACGTATTCCATCCAGTCGCTCATGCTTTCATCAGAGACCGCGGGGACGCCATGGGGAAATCTTGCAGATCTATCAGAGTCTTTTGTGCCTGCAGATATATCTATAACAGTACCTTCGACAAGTACGGCGGTGCCTTGCTCAGAGATTTTTGGGGAAGCTACCACTGTGGTTGAGGAGGGACCTTTACCTATAGAGTATATTTGACTATCATAACTGTTCCACTGAATCAAGTAGCCGTCAGCGGCTGCTGTAGGTACTCGCCCAGTAAAGCTCAGTATGCTCCATACTAGTTTGCCTGTTGTGGTGTTTATAGCAAGCTGTTGTGCACCTGGATAGACTGGAGGATCATACATGTGGCTTTGGGAGATGAAAAGTTTTTCATCTGCGATCATGCCGTTGTACCAAACTGGATAGATGCCATAGCCAGTGTTGTATCCTGAGCTCTCAGGAACGTAGGTCCAATCGATTTTTCCTGTTTGTAAATCGACTGCGTTGACGTATCCGCCGAAGCCGAAGATGAAGATTTTTCCGTATGCTACTTCTGCCGCGATTGATATGTGGTCCCATGCGTTGCCTGGAAGTTTTACTGGACCCCACATCAGGTTACCCGTTTTCATCGAATAACCAAAGGCCTCGTTTGTGTCTTTGTTATGTAGTACATATACATCTTTGCCTGCACCTAGAACTGATACATCTTGGAGTTTGGGTATGGTTTGATTCTTTGGACCCCAAAGTAACTTTCCTGTTTTTGCATCATAGCCTGCAGTAACTTGAGAACCATAGCTTAGCGATGAGAACTGATTGTAGGTTGGTGCGTATCTAAGTATTATCACGTCATGGTCGCGGATTGCTATCCCGCCTTGGGATATTTCCGCAGGAAGTTTCACTGTCCATTCGATACCTTCGCTCCAGTTTTTAGTGCCTGAGGGCCGTATAGTTATTCCATCTGCACCCAACATGAGTCTGCTAGAGTTCCACATCGTGAGGTTACCGCCGCTAGTGTAGTAACCAAGGAGGCTGCCTTTCTGATCAGAATCTTCCGAATCATCGATAAGGAACGCTGGGTTTTGGACGTTGGTGATATTCATCAAATATTGGCCGCTGTAAGCATCGTAGACAGACATGTATTCAGGGTTGCCAAAGAATGACGCTGAGGGGCAACTATAAAGGAACGCCCAAGAGCCAAATTCTTGTATAGATTTAAAGCGCATTACCTGACCCATACGAATGACTTCGTTTCCTGATTCACCAGCAGACCTTGTCCAGAGGGTTTCACCTGTCCTTATGTCGACAGCTACCCAAGCAGTCTTTGCGGCGCTAGGACCGGAGTATTCGGTGTAGTAGAGTACGCCGTTGAGGATTATTGGTTCAAAATAGTTAGTAGCGATCGTTGTTGTCATGTAGTTGCTCATTTGGTCGTTAGGTATCGGAAGCCCTGGTTGTCCGCCAAAATGCGTAGGTTTAACCCACATTATGTGCCCAGTGTTTGGTGCGGTGCCATAAGGTTGGAAGTTGCCAGTAGCGTCGTAACCGCCTGTGGTTGCAAATGCTGGTGCAGCTAATCCGTACCAGTTGGAACCTAATTCAGCCCAGAAATAGTTTTGTGCCTGGATTGGTCTGGACCAGTATTCTGTTGGAAGTGGCGCTGTGTTGAACATTGGTATGGGGTCTTCTTGAACTTTTAGGGTGACTATGTCACTTTCGCTTTTTAGGTAGGTGATGTTGTAGAATGATGGTGGACCGAAGAAATTGATGACTGTTTCTTCTGCGTGTTGTCCTGGGTAGGTTGCTTTGAAGGTATAATTACCTGTTTGATCAGGTGTAAAGTTTGTCCATGTTCCGCCCGTGCTGTCAGATTTGCCCATATCAATGGTTGCTTTAGTTCCGTCGGGTTTTGTAATCTCGACTTTAATGCCTTCATACATGGTTCCTGTACCTCTGAATCCAGCGGTGATTGGCGGTTTGGTCATGAAAGCATTGATCAGAGCTTCTTGGCCGACGCCTATGGGGTTTGGAGCAACGTTGAGCATTAAAAAGGTGGGAACTTCAGTTGCTACAGACCCGTCGGTTTGCGCATTAATTGCAGGTAAGGCCGAAAGTGTACTCATTGCTAAAAACAGAATTGTCACGGTTGTGGCTAGTGTTTTGGATATTTTCAGTTTTAATCTCATTTTTTTCTTTTCTCCTTTATTGAGCATGTTGAGATTGGCTTGCTCAATGGCTGGTTGTTATCGATGTGTTTAATTTATAAAATTTTCGCAATATGAGATTTTTATGAAAATTTATTAGGAAAATTCGGGCTGAAAATTTAATCTTTACCAACAAACTTCTATTAACGAACAGGTGTTAAACTGATTAATTACAAGAAACTAAATTTAACTACAGAGAAATTTAAAAGCAAAAGCAGTTTAAGATGTATATTCGCTCAAGGGGAGATGAAGTATAGCAATAAACATAGATGAAATAGACGCAAAAATAATTACATCTCTTCTAGGCAACGCAAGAAAAAGTTTCGTGAAAATCGCGGCTGAAACTAACTTATCCACCGCATCAATAAGTGATCGCTTCTCCGAACTTGAGAAAAATGGAGTAATCACAGGTTCTACGCTCCAAATAAATCAAAAAGCGTTAGGCAGAAATACAATATACACAATAGCAATCACCGTGGAAAAAGAAATCGATGAAGTAATGAATTATATACGAACAATTCCCTTTGAGATCCCATTTATATTTCGAGACCCAAAAAATAAGATAAACTTTTTTGCAGGCTTCGGCGAAATCGATGAGATAACCCATTTGAAGGAAACCTTGAGGAAAAATAAGTTTGTACGCGATTTACAAGTTGAAACATGGGTTGGAGTAAAAAATGTGCCTGAAAATCTGCATTTATTACCGAACAAAACGAATGGGGAAACAACTTTTAAAAGATCTGCTGAAAAACAAAAGCACCAATTAAAACTGGACAAAATAGATTTACAAATAATTCAAAAAATGACTGAAAACAGTATGCAACCATTCATCAAAATAGCCAATGAAATCGGCACATCAATAAATACGGTATCCAGAAAATACAACAACCTGGTTAGCAACCGAATAATAAGGTCAGTTATTCAGATTGACCCTAAAAAACTTGGCTACCACGCCATGGTGGTTTTTGCTTTATCATTTGCATCTCAAAGTGACATGTCCTCAGTGATCAACGCTGTGATGAATATAAAAGATACATTTCTTGTCATCAAAACAAGCGGCAACTACGACCTTTTCTTCCAGCTCTTTGTCAGAGATATAGACCAACTAATTTCCACGCAAAACCAAGTTGCAGGGATCCAGGGAATATCAACAATTGAAAGTACAATTTACCCAATTCCCACTCGATGGCCTCTTCCAGGAGAATACATATCTACATTTTAAAAAAAAGAAGGGGATTAGTTTTTGTGCTGTTATGGTCGTTTTCGAGTGATCAGTAGTGTAGCAACTGCAATTATAACAGCTATTCCCATAGCTACGATGTACAATTCGTAGGGTGGATTAGTTTGGACCGGAGTTACTGTTGCGGTTGGTTGTGGTATATCGTCAACTGCGAATGCCGTTTCAGCATGTGACCCGTAGTAAGCTGCTGAACCTGGAAAGCTTGCGTAGACATGGAATTCACCGGGAATGTCAGGAGTCCAGTTGAGACTATAGAATCCGTCTGAACTGGTGGTGGTTGTGCCGATTGTTCGGTAGTTGCCGTTTGAGTCGACTACGCTTATAGTTACTGGTACACCTGTTGTGTTTGTAGGTCGCGCAAACTGTTTGTAGGTATAAAGCATCCAATCAGAGATTGATTCATCTGAGACTGCGGCTACGCCGTTTGGAAAACGCAGTTTTATCGATTCGTCTTGGGTACCTGGCGATATGTCAAGGACAGTGCCTTTGATGGTTACTGATCTACCAAATTCTATGCCGCTGTCTGGAGCTGTAACGGTTGTTGCTGTGGGACCTTTGCCTATCGCGTAGATCATCTGGTTATACGTATCCATAGTTGCGATTATGCTGTCACCCATGACTGCGCTTCCGCCCCAGTCAGTCTGGCGGAACATTCCAGCAATCGACCATATGACCTCTCCTGTCGTTGCGTTGATGCAGACAAAAGGTGCACCGCGGGGTTGTGGTTGGTTGACTGAGTGTTCACTTTGACCAAGGTAGATTTTTCCATCTGCAACGATACGTGGACGTAGCGAAGACCAGTAATCAGACCATAAGGTTTCTGACCATGGATCCTTGTAGGTGTAATTCCAAAGCAATTTGCCTGTCTGCGCGTCGTATGCATACATTATGCCGCTCATACCGTTAGAGTAGAGTATGCCGTTGTAGATGCGTGGATACATGGCGAAGACGTCAAGATAGTTCTGTGGCGCCGTTGGTCCCCATTTCAGGTTACCTGTATCTATGTCGTAAGCCCAG
The DNA here is from genome assembly GCA_026014685.1 of Candidatus Bathyarchaeota archaeon. Classification (NCBI taxonomy): domain Archaea; kingdom Thermoproteati; phylum Candidatus Bathyarchaeota; species Candidatus Bathyarchaeota archaeon. The sequence continues at coordinate 47,806 of JAOZHW010000015.1, read as the reverse complement.
AATTGCGCCAACTCTTTGCTCCATAGACATATAACTCGATCTTCTGCACTTCCTGCCGCAACTGAAAGAGTTACATTTCCGGGAGGTGCCGCAATGGTCTTGTTGAATTTCAACGCACCTGTTTTTGCATCGATTGCCCATAACACGAATGGCGCATCGTTAAGAGTAACTACAGTGAACATACCTGTGGTTTCGAGCCTTTGGTAGCCGACGATTACATCATCAGGGTATATGAATTGGGCGCTTCCGAGCAAGCCTTTAGGTATAGTAATGTTCTTGGTGTAGCCATTATATCCATATGGTGTAGCTGATGTGACTGGACATGGTCCGGTGGCGTTGATGGTCTTTCCTTGGGGCTGCCATGAACCAAACATTGGACTGTTCTGAGTTGTACCCCAGTAAGCGTCTATGACGGCAGTTGAATTCCAAATAGTCATATAGCCAGCTTGGTAGTTTAGAGTGTAGATCAAAATTTCGCCGTTTGGTCCGTATAGTCTGGTCCCGCTGGGCATGTTTGTGTATGTGAATAGCCAGCGTCCAGTGAAGGGGTCAAAAGCCTCTAGTGTGGTTGAGGCTCCAAACCCAAAGAATCCGCTACTTGTGGCGCAGAAAAGGTACGGATAGACTCCTTGAGTGTTGAAGCTTTTCCAGTACATTATTTGGCCGTATTGTGGTACTACACGTTCGCCTGCTGGGTTCTTGAGGTCTTTTTGCCACAAGGTTTTTCCAGTGTGGATATCGACTGCAATTATGGAGTTGTCAACTGCGTTGCCGCCCACTGTGTCGAACTGTTGGTAGATTAATACACCCATGATGACTAGCGTATTCGTGAATTTACCTTCATATGCGTCGCCTGGAAATACAGCAGCTTGTTCAGAAATGCCTACACCACCTGCTAAACCGCCGATTTGTAAGGGTTTTTGCCATAGAACGTGTGCCGTGTCTGGTGCGTCGTCTTGTCCGTCTACAAATTGACCGCCGTAGCTACCAGGAGACAACCAACTGCCTGAAATTACGTTCCATTCTCTTATTTGGCTGTCGATTGGTCTGGTCCAGTATTCACTAGGCATAGGCACGCCTGGCCAATACTGCTTTTCTTCAGTACCGACTACTAGTTCGAGTATTGGGCTGTCATCAGCTTTGTATAGGCATTTGACGTCTTGAAAACCTAAGAAGAAATCATATGTGGTGTAGTTGTACCATTGTTCGGGGAAATGGGTTTGCAGTTTATAGGTGCCTTCTTGAGTGGGTACATAAACTGTGCCTGTGCCGCCTGTAGAGTCGGTGTCGAATGGGCCAAGCGTTTGGGTCGTGTTATCTGGTTTTATGATGGTGACGGTTAAGCCGCGCCATTTGTCCTCGGTTATTTGTAGTGCTTCAGTTATCCCGATGTGTAGGAGAACTTCTTCGCCGACTGAACATGGGTTTGGTGTGGCTCCGATGTATGCGTAGGATGCTTTCCAGCCTGTGTAACTTTGTGCGCGAATAGGTATGACTAGCATTGATGAAATGATTGACAGCACTAGAGCGATTGCTAGAGCTATCGCTATCTTATCAAATTTAACAATTTTCATTCTCTTTTCTCCACTTTATTGAATTATTGAGCAAAAGTTTTCACTATTTAGCCCTTGCCCAACAATTCTCCTTATTAAGGCGTTTTATTTATAAGATTTGTGGCAAATGCAGCATATTGAAACAATTTTATGTCAATAAAAATAATAAAATGAAAAAATATTAAATACAAAAATATTCCCATACTAACAAACCTTCATTTTTTTAACAAAGCATATTTTAAAGAAACCATAGAAAAGCCCCGCCGCAGGAACTCAAAATATAAATTTTAAAGAATGCAATCTTTAAAGAACATGGGTAGATGTACAAAAACGGTCGGGGAACGTCGGCTCGGCAGAACAATCTACAAACTGGGAAACAGCGTAGAGCTCAGCAGCAAAGAAGGCAAAGCCAAACTTGCCGAACAAAAATACAAACAAACCATCCAAACAGAGCAGGGCTTCACTGAAGAGTCACCCGTGCAAAACCTGCGCGACCCCACAGTTTGGAAGAAACAACAACCAAAACAGTAACATCAACATAGCGAAGATAACAGAATTTGACATAGTGCAGGTAGGTTTTTAGAACTGCTTTTTTTTGGGAATCAATCTATGTTTCTAAGCCTGTTTCGATGTGGGCTGTACACTTTTTCCAGGGGAACCAAGCACCCAAACAAACCTGATTTTTTGATGTGCTTTTGTCCTTTATATAAGGGAGGGGGGATCCGCTTTGAGACGTCGCGTGGTTTACGCGCTTGCGGATACGGTTCGGTATGCGGCTTTAAATGAGGGAACCTGCCAAGAGGTACAGTGTTCCTCGCATCCGATATGTAAGAATCAACTTTGTCCCTGCTCAAACTTTAATTACTCCGCAAAGCCATTTCAAACGATAAGCACAAATACGGTGCTATCCAACCAGTTAAGGTGTCACCGTTATGACTGAGGCGCCAGCGTCAACTTCCCCCCTGCAGGGCAAGGAGCAGCCCATAAAAGCTTCTGAAATAGACCCAACATTCAAGTATGAACTCCAAAAAATGCATGGAAGCGAAAAAATCCTCAAATGCTTCCAATGCGGCACCTGCACCTCCGACTGCCCCGTTGCCCGCTTCAGCGACTCCTACCGCCCACGCACACTCATACACATGGCGCAGTTGGGCTTAAAAGACCGCGTGTTAAACAGCGACACTCTGTGGCTTTGTGCGGCGTGTTTTACCTGCACAGATCGCTGTCCCCAAGACGTTGAAGTCGCCAGTGTCATCCGAGTTTTCCGAAACCTCGCAACTGAGAAAGGCTGCATTCCACAGGTTTTCAAAGATCAAGCCCAGAGCCTAATCGAAACTGGTTATGCTTACAAAATCCCAGATTTGCGGATCAAAAAGCGGGAGAGTCAAGGGCTTCCGCCTCTGCCCAAAGGCAACCCCGACACAGTCAAGAAAACCCTCAAAGGCGTAACGTTCTTCGACCGCGTCCAAAAACCTCAAGGAGAAAGAGCAAGTGACCAACAGTAAGTACCTGATTTTCCTCGGATGCGCAATCCCCTATCGCGTTTCCTCTTTTGAGATTTCTTCACGCAAAGTTCTCTCTAAGCTGGGTGTGGAGTTGGTGGAGATGCCTGAATTCAACTGTTGCGGCTTGCCCTTTGACCCAGTCAGCCATGAAACCATGCTGATTTTAGCGGCTAAGAATCTTGCGATTGCTGAACAAGTCGGCTTAAACATCCTCACGCTTTGCCCAGGATGCGCAGGTACACTCAAGAAAGTCAACAAAATATTGAAAGCCGACAAAGCGCTTAAAGAAAAAATTAACAGCCACCTAAAAGAAGCAGGTCTAGAATTCAAGGGCACGGTTGAAACCAAACATCTTCTACAGTTGCTCAAAGAGGATGTGGGTGTAAAAAAAATCAAAGCCTCAGTCACACGCCCACTTAGTGGCCTTAAAGTTGCCGAGCACAATGGCTGCCATATACTGCGCCCCAAAGAGTTCATTGGTTTTGATGACCCTGAAGACCCGCAGACGCTTAAGATGCTCATCGAAGCCACAGGCGCCACTTGTCTTGACTACATTGATGAAACGGAATGTTGTGGTGCGCCAAGCGTTGGTGTGAGCGACAAAATTGCTCTTCAACTTGCGCGGGATAAGCTCAATCACATAAAGATGGTTGAAGCGCAGGCTTTGGTTACGATTTGCCCGTTTTGCCACATAATGTACGATACAAATGAGCTTCGGATAGAGAAAACTTTTAACGAAGTCTACGGCATTCCAATTCTTCATTATCCGCAACTACTTGGGTTAGCTATGGGTATGTCGCCGGAAGAGTTAGCTTTCAGCGAACTTCGAGTTAACGCCAAAAAGATAGTTGAACAATTCGCCACTCAGGGAGCAAAACAATGATGAGTAAACCTAAGCTCAAGATAGCCTTTTACTGGGCTGCAAGCTGCGGCGGCTGCGAAATCGCCGTCTTAGACATAAACGAGAAAATCCTCGACGTCGTCCAATTAGCCGACATAGTTTTCTGGCCAGTCGCTATGGACATCAAATACAAAGACGTTGAAGCACTTCCAGATAAGTACATTGATATCACCTTCTTCAACGGCTCCATACGTAACAGTGAACAGGAGCACATGGCAAAATTGCTACGGCAGAAAAGCAAGACTCTTGTAGCTTTCGGCTCATGCGCTCATGAAGGCAGCGTTCCGGGCTTGGCGAACTTGAGCAATAAAGACGAAGTGTTCGAAAAAGTCTTCCTAACTGACGCATCAAACGTTAATCCTCAAGCAACCACTCCTAAACCTGAAAGCCAAGTCAAAGAGGGCACACTCAAAATCCCCGAATTCTACGACACCGTCAAAACCCTCGCCCAAACCGTAGATGTAGATTACTATCTCCCAGGTTGCCCACCGCCAACCAAGCTAATTGTAGGCGCGGTTGATGCAATCGCAAGCAACAACCTGCCGCCAAAAGGCTCCGTGCTTGCTCCACCTAAACCAGTCTGCGATGAATGCCCACGCAAACGTGACAACAAAAAAATCGGTAAACTCTACCGTGTCTACGAGAAAGAGCCTGAACCAGAAAAATGCCTACTGGAACAGGGCATTCTCTGTATGGGTATTGCTACTCGAAGCGGTTGTGGTGCCAGATGTTTAACTGCTGATATGCCTTGTACTGGCTGTGGCGGTAAAGCGCCTAACGTGCCTGAACAGGGTGCAGCTATGATTACTGCTCTTGCTTCGATTTTGGGTTACGAAGCTGAACCGGGAAAAGAGACATATACCCAAAAGGAGATAGAGGAACTCATCAGTCAAATAAAGGACCCGACTGGCACTTTTTACATGTACAGTTTGCCAGCGTCGATTCTTAAAAGAAAGGTGATTAAGAAATGAAGGAAATTCTAATCGACCCGATCACACGGCTCGAAGGACACGGTAACGTATCCATATTCCTAAACGACAAAGGCGAAGTCGAAAACGCTTACCTGAAAATCCCCGAACTCCGTGGCTTCGAGAAATTCTGCATCGGCAGACGCGCCGAATTAATGCCCCAATTAACCTCGCGCATCTGCGGAGTATGCCCCGTTGCCCATCACTTCGCGGCAACCAAAGCCCTCGATGCAGCCTTCAACGTTGAGCCACCTTCAGCGGCAAAGAAGCTCCGTGAACTCATGTACGCCGCATACGTCATCTATGATCACACACTGCACTTCTACTACTTAGGCGGCCCCGACTTCATCGTTGGCATCGATGCGCCTCCAGAAAAACGTAACATCTTAGGTGTCATCGAAAAGGCAGGTATGGATGTGGCAAAAGACGTCATAAAACACCGCGCTTACGGCCAGAAAATTACTGAAATCATCGGCGGTAAAGCTACTCATCCAGTCTGCGGTTTGCCTGGCGGAATCTCAAAAGCGCTCAGCGAAGCCAACCGCCAAGAAATCGAGCAGATGGCCTCTTCATGCCGAGACTTCGCCCAATTCAGCCTTAAACTATTCCACGACATAGTCTTAGGAAACGCAAAGTATGTGGGTTTAATCAAGAGCACCCCCTACACGATGCCAACTTACTACATGGGCACCGTGGACGAAAACAACAAAGTCAACTTTTACGACGGCAAAATCCGCGTAGTCGACCCCAACGGTAAACAATTCGCCAAATTCGAACCAAAAGACTACCTCAAACACATCGGTGAACACGTCGAAGAATGGACCTACAGCAAGTTCCCATACCTTAAAGCAGTCGGCTACAAGGGACTCACGGCAGGCACAGACAGCGGCTTGTACCGTGTGGGTCCACTTGCACGCTTAAACGCATCAGACGGCATGGCAACCCCGCTGGCACAGGCAGAATACCAAGAAATGTACAAAACCTTCGGCGGCAAACCCGTCCACAGCACTTTGGCTTTCCACTGGGCAAGACTCATCGAGTTACTCTACGCAACGGAACGCGCAGTGGAGCTCATCAAAGACCCCGAAATCACAAGCACCCACATCCGCAACAAACCAGGCGAACCAGGCGAAGGCGTCGGCGTAGTCGAAGCAGCCCGCGGCACGCTCATCCACCACTACACTTTAGACAAGGACGCAATGGTTAAAGACGTAAACCTAATCGTCGCAACAACCAACAATTACCCTTCCATATGTATGAGTGTCCGTGACGCGGCAAAGGGCTTTATCCACAACGGCAAAGCCGACCAAGGTATACTTAACATGGTTGAGATGGCTTTCCGCGCTTACGATCCCTGCTTTGGCTGCTCTACTCACGCCGCAGTGGGGCAGATGCCGCTGACAGTTGAAGTCTTTGACGCACAAAAGCGGCTAGTGGATTCCGTTAGCCGCCGCTGATTCACCCCTTTCTTTGGGTTAACCTCTTTTTTGAAATTCCCTTACCTGTTAGGGTCAACCCTTAAGTAAAAACACATATATCATCTATCAGGCTTGATTGACATGCAGGTGCAACCTCCAAACCCCGAACACAAACGAATGAAACGTGAAAAGAAAACCATCGGCTACATGGTCGAAATCTACTGCAAAGGTCACCACGGCACACACGGCGAACTATGCCCAGAATGCACCGAATTCAAAACCTACGCCTTTATGCGCCTCGACAAATGCCCCTTCCAAGAGAAAAAAAGCACCTGCGGCAAATGCGTCGTTCACTGCTACCGCCCCGACATGAAAGAAAAAGTCCGAAAAGTCATGCGTTACTCTGGTCCAAGAATGCTTCTGCATCATCCGGGCTTGGCGCTGCATCATGCGTGGGATGCCCACAGAAAACCCCCGACGCTTGCAAAGAAAACAAACTAGCTTAAGGCAAGCTTTTTCTAGCTACAAATTCAATTCTTTACGTGGTGCTTTCGTGGCTGATAAAACTGAACTGGAACTTCAAGCATGGTTTAAGGATGCAAAAAAGGTCGTGGTAGCAGGCATCGGTAACCCTAACCGCTCAGACGACTACGTGGGGTTAAAAATTGTTGGAGAATTGCAGGGAAAGGTTCGCGGGGATGTTTGTCTTTTGGAGTGTGAAACTGTTCCTGAGAGTTTTCTTTTAGAAATCGATGAATGTAACCCCACGCATGTGCTCATAATCGACGCTGCTGTGTTGGGGCACAAAGCTGGAGACACTTGTCTAGTTAATTTGGATGATGTGCCAGCGTTCTCCGCTGTTACCTCGCACGTTTTACCCTTGAGGCTTTTCTGCGAATACATTCAAAAATCAACAAATGCAAAAATCAAGCTACTACTGATTGAGCCCAAGAGTATGGATTTTGCAGAGGGATTAAGCCCAGAAGTTCAGGTAGCCTCCGAAAAACTGAAAAAAACCCTTCTTGAGTTGCTGGGTTAGGTTTCTCTTCTTTTGAAGACATAATCAGTTGTTAACAGAGGTTTGCCCTGGGCATAATTTGTCTGCTTCATTACAATGTGATGCAGCGAGACCCATTGCACAACAACTTGCTCTTCTTGATCTTGATCCTCAAAGGTTCCCCTCCAACACAATTCAACAGCTGAGCCATCAACCCACTTGCCCTTATGGTCCCGTGTTTGGCCTTCTGAGGTGACGCTGAAGAGGTGAACTTCACCGTTGGTGGAGTCGTAGCTCCAGAGGTGGTTTTCGTAGTAGTCTTCGTAGCCTTCGATTTCGGTGTTAATCTCCACGTTTATTGTTGAGTCGATTTCCTTGGCATCCATCTCTCCGTATCCAGAAACCACTTTGCCGTCTGCTGTTCTAAGGGCTACATCTACCGCCCACTTGCCCAATAGTTTCTTTAGCAACTCTTCCCGTTTGTGTTGTCTGATGCTTTCCTGAACCACAGCTGTTCCTCACCCATTTGTTGGAGAATCTGTTGATAAGCACATGTGACTGTAACCCAACAGCAACGCTAAACTCTAAACAGTGGCGGTTAAACGTTAATTAGCTAGTTTTCTCTTAGAAATCCAACGTGAATGAACATGACTGGCAAGGCATTAATCATCATGGGTTCCGAGCGGGACCTAGATTTCTCCCGTGAAATCGCAAAATACCTAAAACTTCTCGGTGTAGAATACGAATTCCGCGTGGCCTCCGCACACAAAACCCCACTCACGGTTCTGGAAATCCTCAAAGAATTCGAAACCCAAAAAGTGATTTACATAACCGTTGCAGGACGCTCAAACGCCCTAAGCGCATTCATAGACGGAAGCACCACCAAACCAGTCATCGCCTGTCCACCCTACAGCGAAAAATACGGCGGAGCAGACATTTACTCTTCACTTCGAGTTCCCAGCGGCATCGGTTCAGTGGTTACGATCGAACCTGAAGCCGCAGCAATCGCAGCCGCAAAAATATTCGCCTTAGAAAACCCAGAAGTTCTTGCAAAAGTAAAAAGCTACCAAGAAACCAAGAAAAAAGACCTAGAAGCAGCCAACGAATCAGTAAAAAAACTCAAATAAACACTCTCGATCGAAAAACCGCACACTGTTGCTCTACCGCTCTCTCCCCTCCCTTATATATAGAACAAAACCCTTTGGTTAGCTTTCAATGTTGGTTGCTTGAACTTGGTTGCGGGCGCTACCTTCAAGACTGGGTTATCCTCCGAGTCGTAGTTAACATGGAGGCTATACTCTGTGGCTGTGTTTAATGCTTGTTTAATCGCCGCCAAAATCACCCTGTTTCCCATTATGTTGCCTCGGATTCATGTTTGGGTTTGAGTTTGCGATTCAGCGCCAGCCCTTCCGCCAAAAACAGCGCCATAGCCACCGCCGTCATCCCCGTTAAAAAATAGAAGCTGCTCTGCACAACTAAACCCTTAATTACCAAACTTAACATAATTATTCCTACTTCTGCGGCGAATGCGCCCATAAAAAAGAAGGAGTAAAACATCAATCTGGGTACGAGGTTTTTGCCGACCCACACGTGCCCATTGATGTTTGCTTTCTCCCTGAGGATATAGTCGCCGTAACTATTTTTTTCGATTAATCCCATGCCTTCGAGCTTCTGTAGGTGCCTGTATGCGACGCTGGTGCTGCTGAGTTCCGCTCCGCGTGTGACTTCTCTTGTGCCGACGGGTTTGTCTGCGCGGACGATGAATGCGTAGACGCTTAATGTGTTGCCTTCCAGTTCGTCGCTAGTCATTTCTCAGTTCTCCCTAAGCCTACTGTGGTGGTGGTAATGTACCGTAGATGAATTGGTCGCCCTGTCTTGTTAGTTCTAAGTGCTGGAAAACTGAGTTGTCTGCGAGTGTAACGATAGTTGAGTTGCCGATGAATGATACAAATCCAACTCTTCTGACGTCAATGTATATTTTGTCTGCATAGTATGTGTTCTGGAATTTCTGGGATGCCGTTTGTTCTTCACCTGGGAAGAAGCTACTTGAGGAACTGCCGCCTGTACCTCCCAACCAGCCTTGGTCGCCGAAGACGTTTCCTAATGTTCCGTTGTATTGAAAGATGAATAAGCCGCCAGCTCCGCCGTTTGCAGTTATTTCAGAGATGTTGAACCAGTTTTCGCGGGAGAATTGGAAGTTTTCTAATGGATTGAAGGTTGTGTTGCCGTTTCCGTTTGCGCCGACATAAAGTGTTATGTTTTCTATTGATCCTAAGTCTGAGTAGATTTGGAACTCGAAAAATTCTACTCTAGCTCCCTCCAAGTTGGGTGATGCTTCTGGATTTTTGGTGGCGTTGTATTTTATGTCGTAGGCTGTTGTGTATGTAATTCGCGGCCCGCGTCCATCAGGGTATTCTACTAAGCTATCTGTAACGTTAGCTGTATAGATTGCGTAGGGTACATTTAAGTTGAACCATGGTGTTGCTTCGTCTGTTTGTGCCTTAGCAGTAGATATATTGCCCATGACGTAAGCTAATGGTACAATTGTCGCTATTCCGATAGATATTGCTAGTATGCTGCATAGGATTAGTTTCTTTTCTATCTGCATCTTGGTTTTTCACCACCCACTGTTAGCGGTGAAGGGGCATATAATACTCCCCCAAGAACGCCGCCGTTCTCGCTGAGAACACCAAAGGGATTGGCCGCCAAATCCTCTAAACGCTTCATGACTCCCTTTTTCTTGTAGGGTTATTGAATAATCGGTTGGTAACGGTGATAGACGCCGTCTTCTTTTTTCACGTTTGCATTTCTGATAAAGCTGCAGCTAAACCTTAACCGTTCGATGTATCCAGCTAGCCACCTACACCATGAAACCTTCGCCATAGTGCCGTCGCGTTTGTGTTAGACGCGTTGGGTTAGTTCAGCAATCACAAAAAGCAAGTGATTACTTGACTACCTCTTGAATAATACTATTAACAGACATGACTTTAGCGTTGTAAACGTGCTCCAAATATTTCAGGCCCTCATGATGGTCTTTCTCGCTAAAAGCTTCCACACCGTCCTCCGCGATGATAATGTGGTACCCTCGGAAGAACGCATCCGCCGAAGTATGCCTAACGCACATGTTAGTATGTAACCCGCCGAAGATGACGGTTCTGGCACCCTCGCCGTGGTAGAGGCTCCTTAGAAGTGAATCCAACCCCGTCTCAAAGAAGCCACTGTAAGTACGCTTCTCAACAATATAATCAAGTTTCATGTCGGGTGCCAATTCGGGGATGACTTCTGCGCCGGGGGTGCCTTTTATGGCGTGGTTGCCCCATTTACGAGTTACCTCGACGTCTTGGGGGTAGTGGGCGTCGATGCAGTAGATTACGGGCACGCCATTTTTGTGAGCTGCTACAAGCAGTCTCTGTAGGGGTTGGATGATTGCGGGAACACGTTTGGTTTTCAGTGGTCCTGTGAAGAAGTCGTTTTGAACGTCGATTAGGATGACTGCTGGGTTTTTAATCAAAACAATTCGCCTCAAAAAGGAAATCTCAAAGTGCCTATTTAGTTTTGCTTACAACTCAACTGACGCGTGTGTTAATCTTTCTGCTGCATCTGCAGTTACTAGAACGGTGTCTTCGATCCTGACTCCACCATACTGTGGAATGTACACACCTGGTTCAACAGTTACCACATTGTCTGCCTCGAGTATGTCTTTGCTATCTGGACTCAAAACGGGCCCTTCATGAACCTCCAACCCCACGCCGTGCCCCAAATTATGCACGAAAAACTCGCCGAACCCTGCCTCCTCAATCAGTTCTCTTGCAACGGCGTCCACGTCTTTGGCTGGCTTTTGGGGTTTGATGGCTTCGATTGCCTTCTGCTGTGCTAACCGCACCGCATCAAAAATTTTCTGCTGCCTCTCGGTGGGTTTGCCCGCGACGAACGTGCGGGTAATGTCTGAGCGGTAAAACCTGTATGTAGCGCCTAAATCAACCACCACAAAGTCGCCCTCGCAAATGGTTCGTCCCATCACTGTACCATGCGGATAAGCACAACAGGCCCCGCAAGCTACGATGGTTTCAAACGCTACCCCATCAGAACCTGCTTTGCGCATGGCGTACTCGACCTCAGCTGCCAACTCTTTCTCAGTCAAGCCTGGGCATATGGTTTCCTGCGCAGCTTTTATGCCAACATCTGCTATCTTGCAGGCTTCGCGGATAAGTTGGATTTCTTCTTTGTCTTTGGTTTGGCGGAGGCTGCGGAAAAGCTGAGCTGCGGGTTCTAGTTTCTCTTCCCCGCCGACTGCTTTACAGAGTGATCGCCAGTTTTCAATCGGCAAAGTATCCACAGTCAATTTTGTATTGCCTGTTTGTTGAGCGATTTTTTCCATCAAGTTTTCCCCGCGTTTAAGCAGTTGCACTGTGAAGCCTTTGACTTCGGCTTTTGCCTGCTCATAGTTCACGCCTGAAACGTAGAGTATGTTTTCTCCTTGTTCAGGGATTAGTAGTGCGGCTGCCCCTTGGAAGCCTGTAAAGTAGGTGATGTTATGCGGGTTGAAGATTGCAAAGTTAGCAGGTTTGTTTTGGTTTTTTGCGGTTTGTTTGAGTTTGTCGATTCGCACGGGCGGTTCTCCTGTAGAGAGGGACAGGTTTCTGTTGGTTTAAGTTTTCGCTTCTTTGCATCTGGAGTTGGGTGTTTTGTCTCTGTTTTGAGAGGTTAATTGTTGCTGTGTATTTTTTGTGTCTTCTTTGTCTAAAAATTGGTTCAGTGAGCAGACTATACTATGCCCCTTGTTTCTGAAACTTTTTCATAAAAATCCATCCTTTTAACGTTAAAAACATGAATTTCCACCCCGATAACCCATTACCTTAATATAGTGTGCATTAGGTACCTTCTTTTAACACTCTTGGAGATTAACCGTTTGTTCGGCTACGCAGGGAAAATACTCTATGTCGACTTAGCCACCGGGAAAACAAGAACCGAAAAACTATCCGAAGAAACCGCTAGGAAATACATTGGCGGCATCGGTTTAGGCATGTATTTGTGGCTATCAAACACCAAAACACGAATGGATGCTTTTAGTCCAGAAAACCCCTTTGTCCTCGCCCTCGGACCCCTGTCTGGAACCATGTTTCCAACAGGCGGCAACGGCCACGCCTTCATATCAAAGTCACCTTCAACAAATGGCGTAGCCGAGGCAGTGGCACACGGCACATTTGGCACAGAGTTAAAACGTGCAGGCTACGATGCGGTGGTTATAACTGGGAAAGCTGAAAAACCAGTTTACCTCTGGATTGACGACGACTCAGTTAAGCTACGTGACGCTAACCACCTTTGGGGAAGGTCTCCAAGCGAAACTGAAGACGTAATAAGAGACGAGTTAGGCGACTACTACATTAGAGTTGCCGCTATCGGTTTAGCGGGAGAGAAACTTTCCAAAATCGCCAGTATAATTAACGATAAAACCCACGCGGCTGGTAGGACTGGGGTGGGGGCTGTTATGGGCAGCAAGAACCTCAAAGCCATCGCCGTCAGAGGCACATGTGACGTTGCAGTGGCAAAACCCGCGGAGTTCCTCGATTTAGTTCAGGAATTCCATGAACGCATGAAGGGTCCCGCCGCAAAGAAGTACCGTACCTTGGGTTCAATAGAAAGCCTTGCCATAAACAACAACCTCACCTGTTTACCCACAAACAACTACGAGAGAGCTCACTTTTTAGGTATAGACAAAATTAGCGGGGAAGTCCTAAACGAGCATTTCCTTGCAAAAATCATAGCCTGCAACTCGTGTGCAATGCGCTGTGAACATGAAGTCATAATCCGCGACGGCTCCTACAGGGGAACCATGACGCGCCTTGAATATGACAACGTTTGGGCTTTGGGTCCAAACTGCGGCGTAGATCAACCTAACTTTATAATAAAAGCTGCAGAACGATGCTACTACTACGGTTTAGACGCCACCAGCACAGGTGTAGCGGTAGGTTTCTTGATGGATTGCCACGAAAAAGGGTTGGTGTCTCATGAACAGCTTGACGGTATAGACGCCCACTTTGGCAACGCTAATGCAGTAATTAACTTGATCGAGAAAATCGGTAAACGTGAAGGCATCGGTGACATCTTGGCTGAGGGCGTTAAGGTTGCTGCCGAGAAAATCGGTAAGAACGCCTATGAACTTGCCCAGCACATTAAGGGCTTAGAAGTCACCGGCTACGACCTGCGTTGCCTAAAAACCACTGCTTTAGCTGCCGCGGTTTCCTTCCGAGGCGCTGACCACACCCGAAGTAACGTGTTAATCGTTGACTTGAAAGGCAAAGTTAACAGTCTAAAGGCAGAAAAAGGCAGAGGCAAAATCGTCAAAGACTTCGAAGACGTTACCAACTTGCTTGATTCTCTTATGGTCTGCAAGAACGCTAAAGGAACCTTCTACGGTGAACTTGCCGACATAGCAAAAGTCTACAGTATAACCACAGGTATACAAGTTACCCCTGAAGAGATGGCTGTCACAGCTCAACGCATACAAACCCTCGCTAAACTCATCAACACACGCGGCGGCTTAACCCGCAAAGACGACACATTGCCCTGGAAAGTGATGAACAAACCTGTTCCAGACGATGGCCCCGCAAAAGGTGCAGTCGTCACCCAAGAGGAACTTGACTTGCTTCTGGACGATTACTACGAGGCACGGGGCTGGACAAAGCAAGGTTTACCTACCCAAGCGCAACTTAAAGAGTTAGGTTTAGAAGCCTTCGCCCACATAGTTAAGGAGGACTAGAACATGGTTACTCTGCATGACAGAAAATTCATCTCTGCTGACCCCGACAAATGTGTTGGATGCCAGATCTGTGAATACGCTTGCTCTTTTAGTCACGAAAAAGTCTTCAACGCAGTTAAATCCCGTATCCGCGTTGTTCGAGCTAAACAGATTAAGAACATTGCTGTGACCTGCAGAAAATGCCAAGAACCCGCTTGTGTCGCCGCATGCCCCAGAGATGCGCTTTCTCAGTCACGCGAAACAGGCAACATAATTATCGACAAAGACCAATGCAACGGTTGCGGTTGGTGTATTGAAGCCTGCGACTACGGCGCTATGATGATGCATCCAGAAACAAAAACCGTCTATGTCTGTGACCTTTGCCAATACAAGCCTGATGGTCCTCAATGTGTTAAGTGGTGCCCTGAAGAAGCCCTCACCGTCGTAACCAGTGATGTGTTGGCTCAGAAGGCGCGGCTTAACGCGATAAAGAAGCTCTTCCAAGAAAAAGAGGAAGAATAATTTTCGTTTGCAGTGGGCGTTTTAAGTGCCCTGTCTTTTTTGTTTTTAGCTAAAAATAAACTTGCCTGAATTTAATAGGTGGCTAAAACGGTGCTAAATTAAGCTAAACACGGTAAATTATCCATCATGAACCCATTAGCTTAATATAGTGTCCGCTGAAATAGACTACTCGGAGCCTCTCGGAGGGACAAGGTTGCTCGGTTACGCAGGAACAGTATTGTATGTTGATTTAACTACAGGCAAAACTCACACTGAAAAATTAACCGACGAAACCGCCAAAAAATACGTCGGCGGCATCGGTCTAGGACTGAAACTTTGGTTATCTAATTCAAAAGCAGGGGTCAACCCGCTTAGCCCCGAAAATCCACTCGTGTTAGCTTTGGGGCCAGTTTCAGGGACAATGTTTCCAACAGGCGGCAACGGCCACGCTTTCATATCAAAATCGCCTGCAACAGGCGGCGTCGGCGAAGCAGTAAGCCACGGCACCTTCGGCGCAGAACTTAAACGCGCAGGGTATGATGCCATCGTTTTAACTGGGAAAGCTGAAAAACCAGTTTACCTATGGATCGATGACGAAGCGGTTCAGCTTCTTGATGCTTCAAACATCTGGGGCAAATCACCCTTTGAAACAGAAGACGCCATCAAAGAGGAGCTAGGCGACTTCTACGTTAGGGTTGCCTCAATCGGTTTAGCTGGCGAGAAACAATCAAAAATCGCTTGTATCATTAACGAAAAAACCCGTGCCGCTGGTAGGACTGGTTTGGGTGCTGTTATGGGCAGCAAGAACCTCAAAGCCATTGCCGTCAGAGGCACCCGCGACATAACCGTCGCAAAACCAGATGTATTCACGGATATGGTGCGGGAATTCCATGAGCGCATGAAGGGACCTGCAGTGCAGAAATACCGCACTTTAGGCACCGTTGACAACATCGAAGTCACCAACGAATTAATGTGTATGCCCACACGCAACTACAGCGCTTCGCATTTTGAAAAAACCGAAAACATCAACGCCGAAGTCCTAAACGAACGCTACGTTGCAAAAATCATCGCTTGCAACTCATGTGCTATGCGTTGTGAACATGAAGCGCTCGTCAGGGAAGGCCCCTACAAAGGGTCATTGGCACGCATGGAATATGACAACCTCTGGGCGCTGGGACCCAACTGTGGCGTAGACAAACTCGACGCAATAATCAGAGCTGCAGAACTCTGTAACTACTACGGTTTAGACGCCACCAGCACAGGCGTCACAATCAGCTTTTTGATGGATTGCCACGAAAAAGGCTTATTGTCACACGATCAACTTGAAGGCATCGACCCGCACTTCGGCAACAGCGAAGCAGTCGTTCAACTTGTCGAGAAAATCGGTAAACGTGAAGGCATCGGCCAGATGCTTGCAGACGGTGTTAAAGTTGCTGCTGAAAAAATCGGTAAGAACGCCTCCGAGTTGGCTCAACATATTAAAGGCTTAGAAGTAACTGGGTACGATTTACGTTGCCTAAAGACCGCAGCTTTAGCTGCAGCGGTTTCTTTCCGTGGTGCAGACCACAACCGCAGTGGTGCTTTCACTTTGGATTTAAAGGGCAAAGTTGACCGTCTTAAAGCAGAAAAAGGCCGCGGCAAACTCGTTAAAGAGAACGAGGACATTTTCGCTCTAATCGACTCATTCATTGTCTGCAAAAACTCCCGAAACACTTTCTACAATGAACTGGGTGACTTAGCTAAACTCTACAGTGCAGTAACAGGCGCTGAAGTATCAGCCCAAGACCTAAGCGTAGCTGGAGAACGAATAAACACCCTTGCCAAACTCATCAACATCCGCGAAGGCTTAACACGAAACGACGATACACTGCCTTGGAAAGTGATGAATCAACCAGTTTCTGACGACGGACCGACCAAAGGAGCGGTTGTCACCCAAGAAGAACTTGACTTGATGCTAGACGACTACTACAATGCCCGCGGCTGGACAGTTGAAGGCGTTCCATCTAAAGCTAAGCTTCAAGAATTAGGCTTGCAAGAATTCCAAAAAATAGTTGAGGCATAAAAAATGGTAAAGATTCACCAAAGAAAATTCATCTCTGCTGACCCCGAGAAATGTGTTGGCTGTCAAATCTGCGAATACGCCTGCTCATACAGCAAAGAAAAAGCCTACAACCCAATAAAATCACGCATCCGCCTAGTCCGCGTGAATCAGTTAGCAAACATGGCTGTCACTTGCCGTCTCTGCGAAGAACCCGCCTGCGTCGCTGCATGCCCACGCAACGCTCTGAGCCAATCCGAAGACACTGGCAACATAATTTTAGACAAAGAAAAATGCAACGGTTGCGGTTGGTGTATTGAAGCCTGTGACTACGGCGCCATGATGCTTCACCCCGAAACAAAAGTGGTCTACGTCTGCGACCTCTGCAAAGACAAACCTGACGGCCCACAATGTGTTAAATGGTGTCCTGAAGAAGCGCTCACAGTTGTCACAAGCGACACTTTAGCGCAGAAGGCAAGAATCAGCGCGATAAAGAAGCTCTTCCAAGAAAAAGAAGAGAAACAATAAACCCTGGGCTTTTGCCCTTAACTTTTTACATTTCTCTACTGCTGCTTTCTTCGCTGCTCATGTGTTCTTCCATGCAGTGTGTTTCGTAGTCTTCTCGATTATCGTATTCTTGGCTGTCTTGGCGGCATCTAAATTTGCCCTCAGAAGTCATTTCAGGTTCAGGTATATTCTTTTTTGTCTCCAAAAAATCACCTCCCAAAGGTTGTCCAGCAAAAACCATTTTGTACTAGCTGGACTTTGGACACTTAAACGTATGTGACTGCCACAAACCAACCATAAAACAAAAGCCCAAAAAGAGTTAGGGCTACAGAGACGCTATTTTTCGAGGAAAATGTTGGCAACTAACTGCTGAATATCTTTAGCTGACTTAAATATTTCAGTCAGCGCCTGCTCGCCCTCAACGGTTAAACTGAACATCCTGCCGCCTTCATCCCCCTCACTTCTTATGAATTTTTTGCGTTCAAGCAAGTAAATTTCATGGTAGATCGTGCCTGGGCTGAAAGTTATCTTGTATTTTTCATGCAGCTGCCGAAGTATCTCGTAGCCGCTGCTAAGTGGGTTTTCTTTTAGGTATTTCAAGATCAAGACATCTGAAAAGTTTTTGATCACCCGTGTCGTTAGTTCGTCGTCTCGTTTAGGCTTCATATGTTTCCCCATGTTTATCGTGTTATCGCTTGGTTGCTTGTTATTACCGTTAGCGCTAAGTTGTGATAAAAGTGTTCTGAACCAATGTACACTATTAAAAAACACTATTAAAAAACGTTAAACTACGTATTACGAACAAGAATAACCCCGAAAACACTTCCAGACAGAAAGGAAACGGTTGAACTTAGAGGTTTTTCTCGTATTCTTGCCTAATAAAATCTATACACGCAACAAATTTACCCTTCTCAGTTGAAAAAGGGCAAGATACACCTGTTTTTGACTGAATCTGCTTCATTATCTGCAACTCAATATGCCTAGCGCCGTCTTCACCAAAAATTCGCTGCAGAACCTTCATGAAAACCTCGATTTTGTCAGGGATTTGCTCTTTGTTTATGGCGAGGTTATTTTTTATCTGAACATAAAGCATGCATTTAACCGAGTTGCCTATGGCCTACAAAACTTCGTCCACAACATCAATCAACAGTTCATTAAAACTCTGTTTCCTTTCGAGTTGTTTCTCCATAGGCGCAGGTCTCCAAGGGCCAAATTCGGCTTTATGGTTCAGCTATCTGTAACGTACTTTACCATATAAAAGCTTATGAAGCGCAAGTATCTAACATTTCGAACTCGAATACGTTTAAACGGTTTTTTCCAAGTCTGAAATGAAGCGTTCGAACACTTTTAAGCCTCCACGCCAAAAATCAGCCTCATTCACCTCTAAACCGACCAACCTGCCAAGCTCCAAAGGCGATTTGCTGCTGCCTGCCGAAAGCAAGGCGACCAGTTTAGGCACAAACGCCTCTTTTTCCTCCAAGTAGCGCTCGTAGAGTGAGTAAACAAACATCTGAGCGTAGACGTAGGGGTAATTGTAGAAACGATAGTTCGCCATGTAGTAGTGGGGTTTCATAGTCCATTCCGCCTCCATCTCAGGGAACCATCTGACGGCATCTCCATAGATGCGGTCGCGGGCTTTAGTCCAATGGCAACAGATGGTCTTGTAATCGAGGAACTCACAGTTCTCAATGGATCGGTAGAGGGCCTGCTCAAACCAAACCCTCGCCGTAACCTGAAAAGCCGTCATCCCTGCCTCATCCAAAACCAAACACAAAAGCGCTTTGCGTTCAGCGTCAGATTTCGCGTTCTCCAACATCAAGTCAGTTAACAAAAGTTCCCCGAAAATCGAAGCAGTCTCAGCCACAATGGAGGGCACATGCGTGTTGAGCAGGGTCTGGTTTCTGGCCATGTACCAGTCGTGTGTTGCGTGTCCCAACTCATGCGCTAAAGTGAAAACGTCAGTTAAGGTGCCGTTGAAGCTTTGCAAAATATAGGCGGATTTACCGTTATAGTGGCTTGCACAGAACGCTCCGTTACGTTTACCAAACCTTGGTTCTGCATCGATGTGGCGTTGCTCGAACATTTCTTTGACTGCAGAGGCATAGGCGGAGTCGAAGCGGCTGTAAGCTTCAGTTACAAGTTTTTGTGCCTCTGACAGTGTAAATTTAAGCTCCGGCGCATCAGGGAGGGGTGCAAGAATGTCGTGGTTACCCAAAACATCCAACGCCATAAGTTTGGCCTTCAACTTCAAGTACCGCCGATAAGCTGCTTTGCCCTCTTCCACTGTGCTCAATAGGCGGTCGATTATGTTCTGGTCGGTATCGTTGCTGATTAAACTGGACTCCATGGGCGAAGCGTATTTTCTGCGTTTAGAGACCGCTACCCAGTCGTTGCAGATGTTACGTAGAGCTGAGGCAAAGATTTCGCCGTCTTTGCCCAACCCGCCGTAGATGGAGCGGTAAGCTGATTCCCTTGTTGATCGGTCAGGGTGCGGTAGAAGACCGTTGGCTTCACAGTAGCTAAGCGTCTTTTTCTCTCCCAAAACTGTGACTTCAAAGAGTCGCGTGTTGAGCCATTTACACTGCAACTCCTCCCATGCGTTGACGCCGAACTGGTCTTTTTCTATGATAAGTTGCTCTTCAACCTCGCTAAGTTGATGTTCCACTCGACGGTAAACTCGCTGCAGCATATGCCTATAGTTAGCTAAAGCAGGCGCCTCAATCAATTCAGGCTTAGCTTTCAGGAGTTTGCCCAATTCAAGCGAGTAAAACGCCAACTGCTGGCTAATTTTTGCATTCAACTTCTCCACTTTGTCATGCAATGCCTGCGTCTGCGGCTGAGTCATGTCTGCGGAGAAGGCGAGGCTTGAGTAGAGGGTTATGTCGCCGATTTTAGCTTGAAACGCCTCAACATCTTGCAGGCACACCAGTAGCCCCTCAGCGTTGAGGTTGCAGATTTTGCCTCGGTACTTCTTTTCAAATTCCTCTGCCATGCGGGAGACCTGGTTGATGGTTTGCGGGATTTTGGGGTCTGAGGGGTCTGTGAATAGTGCGGTTAGGTCCCATGTGGTTTTGTTCGTCAAATCCTGTGCCTCTGGGATTGGTATTGGGTGGAGGTTATTTTGTATTTTGCTGTCCGCTGCCAAATTATTTTGGTGTGTAGTGTTTATTTTTGTGGTGCAGAATTGAATTAATGCAATCCATTTCTGGATTCTGCTTTGCTTTTGTTAAGATAATCATGTATGTTATGCACAGTTGTGAAAACTTCTCAACTACTCTTTTAAAAGCCAAAAACAATACCTCAACCAAGGAGAAAAAACTATGACCCAAATCACAATAAGAAAGGAAAGCGCAACCAGCAGTTCCCCGCTGCTCTACGCAAAAGCCCAAGCACAAAAAAAGAGTTGCGCCCACATGCACCAAACCCTCCCAATCCCTGAAAGCCCAGCACATTTCAGGTTCAACAAGATAGAATTAACTGTAAAGTCAGAGTGCAACGTCGGCTCTAACTATTGTGATTCCAGCTCCGCTTTGACTGAAAGTAAAGTCTTAACCTCAAAAGACGCCATCCAGCAAGTAAGGATAGCTGCCAACCAAGACCCTCACCTCAATGCAATCGACATCTCAGGAACAGGCGACGCCCTCAACAGCGAAGTCACCTACAAAACACTGCGACTAATAGCGCAAGAGTTCCCCCACTTTACCCGAAGCATAACCACCAACGGTTTGCTCTTGCCAAGAAAACTTTCGCTACTAGAAGAACTTGAAGTAACTGCGATTCGAGTCAATGTAAACGCTGTGGACGCTGAGGTCGGCGCAAAGATGTATTCGTATGTGCGTTTAAACGGCAAGACTCTGCGGGGGAAAGAGGCGTTTGAAGTGTTGAGCCTAAACCAGCTTGAGGGCATCCGCAACGCCTCAGACGCAGGCTTGATGGTGGAAGTCAACGCGCTTTTTGTACCAGAAGTTAACTCTGGGCATCTGGTTGAGGTTGCAAAAATCGTACGCAGCTTAGGCGCTTACAAGATGAACGTTATACCCGCGGCTTCGAACGGAAATGTTGGCGCGCCATCCGTTGAAGAACTACGATGTATACAAACAGAATGTAATGCGTGTGTCAGTCCTCAGGTGGTACTGCATTCACCGCCAACGGCAAGTTACATACTTGCCAGTGCATAGTTCACTTTTTTATTTCATACACAAACAGTGGGATGTCTAAAAACAAAAAAAGGATGCGAACACTTCGGGTTAAAAACCCGAGTCGTTGCTTCTTAGCATATTAGGGCTTGTTCGAGGGCTTCAAGCATTACTTTGTTGCCCTTTTTGGTTGTTACGAATTCGGTTCCGCAGACTGGGCAGGGAACAAACTCGTTTTGGCCTATTGCGTCGAATTCAAAGTTCGCGTTGCACTGTGGGCAATGGAACAGTATCGATGTTGATGTTTTCATATTGTATCCTCCTATTGATTTTCGGGTTGTATGCAATTAAGCGTTCGACTGTAGTTGTCTGTCAACTATATAGAAACAGCTTACTTGTTGTCAACTTTTAACAGTTAACTGTGGTATTAACCTTGTGTATTAAAACTAAGTGTTTGTCCAAGCAACAGAAAGAACCTTAAAGGGTTAGTAGCGGAACTCGTACTCAGTGGCATCTACCTGTTTTTGGAGCGATAACTGATAGCGGTCAACTTGTTCCTCATTTAGGTCTGGTTTACTGTCGACAAACGCCTTCAAGAACTGTTTATCGTTCAGTTTAGCCAAGGTTTCGGCGAGTTGGTTGAGTTGTTTGCGGATATCCGCGATTTCCACAGCTAAACCTCTGAGAATTATTCTGTCTTCCTCTGTAAGGACAGTGTTAACCAACCATGCCACCGAAAGATTACTTATCTACAAGGATTAAGCAGTATTAAAATTTCCCTAAAAGTCAGGTTTAATTGTGGTGTATGGGCAATATTTTAACCTGCGAATATTCCGCTGTGCAGCTGCATGTTCATTGGTCGTAGACTTTTTTGCGGTGACCAACGGTTAGAACAATAATTTTCTGCTCAGAGACTTTATAAATGACTCTGTAATCGCCAGCCCGAAAGGACTTGAGTTCACTTAAACGTCCAACCAATTGTTTACCGACGAATGGTTTGTCTTCTAGAATCTTTAGTTCTTTTATTAATCGGATTTGTGTTTGCCTGTCGAGGTGTTTGAGCTTTTTTAGAAATTCTTTGGTGAAGATGAGTTCAAAGCTCTTTTTCATCTATGTTCAACTCATGCAGTAGTTCCTTGTAGCTGAACACTCGTTTTTCTTGCACATCTTTTTGGCTTGCAGTGATGCTTTTCATCAGTTTCTCGTCGCTTAAGACTTCCAAAGTTTCCTTAAGTTCCTCAACAATTATACGAAGTTTCGGCAGTTCTTCAGCTATGACTTTGAGGTTTTTTTTATCTTCGTCTGTGAAAACAGCTTCAACCAACTTATTCTCCACCACTTGTAGCATAACATACGGGGCTTTGTAAGGTATTAAAATTATCTCTCGATCCCAAGAGACGTTGGTGCTACGGGCAGGATTTGAACCTGCGAACCCCTGCGGGAAAGGATAACCCATCCGTCTGGGGCCAGACCTGCCGGCCAAACGTTGATCTTGAGTCCTTCACCTTTGACCTGGCTTGGTTACCGTAGCCCAATGCAGTACAGAAGGTTGAGTTTCTGGCTTATTAATCATTTCCCATCCACCGCAAGAGTAAAAGCCCCCAACACCGATACATAGAGTTGCATGCCCAGCCAGCACCGAATAATCATCGGCAACAGCCAACAAATGCCTGAAATCGAAAGCGGCAGCGTCCAGTTGATGGTTACTTCTCCACCTTACCCCATGATAGCTATGTGGGATGAACTATTCTGCAAGGAGCCAAAAATCGCGCAACTATGGCCAAAGCTGGAGAAGGAAGGAGACGACGAGGCGGTGCGGAAAATCTACGATGCCATGCATGAAGCTCTGGGTAAAGTTTGGGCGGAAACCTACCGCGTCCTCTCCGACGGAGGAATCGCAGCTATAAACGTCGGCGACGCCACCCGAAGCATAAACGGCAAATTCCAACTTTTCCCCAACCACAGCCGCATAATTGAAGTCTGCGAAAAAATCGGCTACACCACTTTACCCTACATTCTGTGGAAAAAACCTACAACTAAACCAAAGTACAAGGGGAAAGGCGCATTTCTGGGGTCAGGTTTCCTGCCGCCTAACGCTTACGTCACTTTGGATTGCGAGTTTATTCTGCTGTTTCGGAAAGGTAAACTGCGCAAATTCACACCACACCACGCAGAGCGTTACGAAAGCAAATTTACCAAGAGTGAGCGTGATGAGTGGTTTAGTCAAATCTGGGACTTCAAAGGTACTCGCCAAACAGTAAGCGACTTGGAGCGTCGAACTGCGGCTTTTCCCGATGAAGTGGCGGAAAGGCTGATTCGCATGTTTAGCGTGAAGGGCGAAACTGTGCTGGATCCCTTTTTGGGTTCGGGAACAACCATTAAAGTTGCCATAAAGACAGACCGCAACAGTGTAGGCGTTGAAGTGGATGAAAACATGTTGCCCATAATTAACCAAAAAATAAGCACCTACAAAACAAAAAAAGGCGCCGACGTACAGATAACCAAACGCTAAACCCGCCAGAACAATTTTTATACGCCTACACCACTTGTGCCCCTAAGAGTTGCAACACTTGGTTAAACAAACTTCAGACAAACCTTACGGGTTCGGGAACACAAACCGCCGCTTTCCCCATGCCAAACGCCATAGAGGTCGCATCGCCAAAGACCGCTTCGCCTACGACCAAGCCCAGCTGGGGAATGACTGCCAAAAACTCTTTGAAGGAGGCGATTTTTTGGTTCAGAAACGCGATTTCTTCGGCGGCCCAGTTGGGGAACCAACGGTTTTTGAGGTTAAAACG
Organism: Candidatus Bathyarchaeota archaeon; assembly: GCA_026014685.1. NCBI lineage: Archaea > Thermoproteati > Candidatus Bathyarchaeota > Candidatus Bathyarchaeota archaeon. The sequence goes on along the minus strand of JAOZHW010000015.1, from coordinate 23,745 downwards.
GGCAACTCCCCTGTTACAGACGCGGACCAGAGAAGGAAACGCCAACTGAAGGGACGCTACCGAGTGGTTAGGTATTGATCTCTTCTTTTGTTTTTTCTTTAAATAAGGGAGGGGAGGTAGCTGCTGAGACGTCGCGTGATTCCCGCAGGTACGGATACGGAACCGTATGCGCCACTAAATAAGGGAATATAGTCACCCAAAAACAGGCACCTCACCCCTTACATAATTTAGCCTCTATCAGCATAAAGGACTGACCCTTAACCAATAGACATTTCAATAAACCTGAATCATAACCAAACTAAGCCAATATTTTTCGAAAGTTTTAAAAAGAAAACCAGCAGCAAAAGACATTGGTGGTGAAGCTCACCTTTAACCGCTTATCCCCTGATAAGCCAATAGCTTCTACAACGCAAGTGAAGAAGGGATAAGCGATAGCAGTAGACCTGTATTCAATTGCAGTTGTGGCAGTAGCCGTTGTAGCAGCAGGTATAATCGGCATCAAAACAAAAGTTTCCTCCTCCATCTTTGAAGTCCTCGCGGGAATTTTAATAGCCAACGTTTTAGGCATAACAGTTGCTTCATGGCTTGATTTTCTGGGCACCTTCGGCGGTTTAGTCTTAACTTTTCTTGCAGGCGCTGAAGTAGAATTCATCCTTCTACGAAAACAAGCAAAACAAAGTTTTGGGTTGGGTACTGTAGCTTTCCTTGCACCCCTTATAGGCATAATCGGAGTCCTTACTCTGTTTACTGATTGGAGTTGGCAGGCAAAACTTGCGGTTTTGAAATCGCTATACTATTAAACTTCCATAACTGATGTGATACCAAAAGAGTTACAATGCCAATATTAGAGCTAAATTAGACCTTTTCACGGGTTGGGGTACCTGCCTTGTCAATGTTACCGTAACAGTTTTTCGCGTTGAAACTATTTCAAGTAAATTATATAACATCTGAATAGCAAAGTCTGATTACGGATAGGTTAGTTAAGTCATGCTTACTTTAACCAAGATAATGATGTTTGCCGTCATGCTTTCCGTGCTTACACTGTCTATGTTATGCAATGTTAGAACAGTTAATGCGGATGACACAATCTATCCTTGGGATTATGTTTACAAGGCTTTACCAGTAATTACAGTAACTTCACCAATGAATAATTCTGAAAACTCTAATTCTTTGCAATTAACTATAAACATAACAAAACCCACCGATTGGCTTATTCATGGTGGATATAATGGAAGACAAACGCTTGAAGCAATATCTTACCAGTTGGATGATACTTATTATGGACCTTATTCTGCTTTTAGCTATTTAGAATCTCCATACATTTATTCAGTTAATCTATCAGACCTTAGTGCAGGTAAACATAGCTTAATTGTATATGCCAATGCTACTGGATGGGTTATTGGAAATACACATGAATATTCATTTCCTATCATAGCTACTTCAAATATTACTTACTTTACTGTTAGTGATAACTTGCCTAATACTTCTCCTATTGTACCAGAGTTTACAACGATAGTAACATTAGTTACAATTCTAGCTGCTGTTAGTTTATTGCTTGTAATCGGTAAAAGAAAACTAACAATAATTAATCATTAATTGACCTTTTCCTGACATAGACAGTATACCCTCTCTCGTAGGAAAAGGTAGTTAATCATCGAATTCTTCAGGAAAAAGTTCTTCGCTGTCATCATCGGCAATAAATAATCCATCTCCCTGACTGTCCTCAATTGAATCTTGTCTAAGTTGCTTATCGGCTTTAGTATTACAGTTAATATTTGATTTTCCAACCGTGACTATGCTATAGAAGAACCTGATGCTAATAATCATAATGAGAACTAGAAAGCATATTAGAAAAAAGGATATGATGCAAGAAAGAAAGTCAAACATATAATGCTACTTCCTCTTTCTAAACAGTTTAACGCCATCCATTTCAACAATGTACTCAAAACCAGATTCGATAAGTAAACAAGCTTCATTGAGATTCTTTGCTATCTTGCAAATGTAATCGTCTGTTGAGTTAACAAGTCCTTGAGCTAAGTGAACATAAACCATAGTACTCTCAATATGTCGATGCCCTAACAGATACTTTACATGAAGTATATCTCTAGTTTTAATGTACTCTGTAGTGGCAAACCAATGTCTTAGGTCATATAATCGTATCTTTAAAAGTTCAACATCTTTGAAGTTCAAGTAAGCCCTTTTTCTATAAGAATTCCATTGGTCTCTAAGTATATCCGCATCAGGAAATAATGGACAGTCTAGAGCAGTGATCTGTTTTTTATTGATGTAAGTTCTCAGATTGTCATGAGCATATTCTTTTAGTTTGATTGTTCTATCTGCTCCAAGTTTTGAAGACCGAACATAAAGTAAGCCTCTTTGAAGGTCAACATCTCTTAGAACAATCTTTGATACCTCATCAGGTCTTAACCCATGCTTACTTATCTGAAAAATAGTGACATACTTTAAACTACAACGACTAATAATTTTATCAATTCTCTCTTCAGTAGGCACATTTATCGGTACTGATTGTTTTTTAAGTCTAGGCGGAGTCCAAACTATAGAGTTTGCTTTACAATAATGAAAGTAAGCTAACAGTAGAGTTGACTTGTACTTACTTGAAGTCTTAGAAAACAAAATATACTGTTCTGTCTCAGTTGGATTATCAAGATTAACTCTTTTACTAAGGTACTTTATTTTTAAGGCGTAGGTTTTTTGACTACTCGGACAAAGATTCCTCAGTTCCCAAAGAGTTTTAACTATACCCTCAGAAACAGACGGAAGCCCCAAATAGCCCGTGAGAGATTCGAACTCTCGTCGTCGGGTCCAAAGCCCGATATGCTTGACCACTACACCAACGGGCTGCACTTTTTCAGATTGTGTCAGCGTTATTTATTGTTAGAGGTTAAAGGGCAACATTTTGCCTAATAAGCGTTCTTGCACCGCTAAAGCAAAATCAGACGATCAGCCTCTTTAATACAGGCACCCTCTTGAGTGGAACCAACACCGCCAAACAAACCACCAAAACCAACCCAACCATCAACGGAACCCCCACAATCGAGTTAACTGTGTTTCCGTTTAAAGAGAAACCGAAGAACCCGTTTTGGAAGGCATAGATCACCATCATGTGAAAGAGGTAGATGCCTAACGTGTTTTCGCTGATTGCCCGCATAATCCGCTTACGCCACGACTGCTCCACAGGTTGGTCGCAGGGTGTTCGGAAGGTGTTCAGTAGCAGAAACAATGAAATCGAAGACAGAATCATGGTTGGGCTTAGGTATTCTTGGAAGTAGAAGCTTGTTCCACCGCCCACGGTTCTAGACATCTGGAAAGTGCCTATCGCAGTTAACGCAATACCCACACACAGCAAAGCCACCAAGGTCGACCGCTTCACCCGCACATTAACAAGGTAAGCGCCCAAAAGGAAGTAACCCACATAACCCGGAATGGCGAAGAGGTTGGGGTTAAAATCGTACGGAGTTGCAAGCTCCAATAAGGGCACCAGCGAGACGCCCACGAACCATATCACCATGAAGTACTTGAAGAGTTTATCCGTCATGTGAGGCACCATCAAACGTAGTAAAGGCGTGAGTAAGTAGAGACCCATAAGCATGTAGAGGTACCAGAACTGGAAGTATGGCCCAGTCAAGATGCCCTGTACGATGAAGCCCTGTGTCACCTGTTGGCCTTCAACGTAGATGTCCCAGAGGAAATAGGCAACCGCCCAGAAAATGAACGGCAACCCGATGCGTGCAAACCGCTTCTTGAAAAACACGCCTAAATCCTCATTCTTCGAGGGCGCCAAAAGCAAGGCACCAGTTAACATCACAAAGAGGGGAACGCCCATGCGTCCTACACTTTGGTAGACATCTACGATGCACCATCGCCAGATTTCTAAGTCGTTTATGACTTGGATGGTTAGGTCGTTGGCGGCGTGAAGCAGAAGAACGCCCAGTATGGCGACGGTTCGGATCAAGTCTACAGGGATCGCTGAGGTTGATTGGTTCTGTGTTTGCAGAGGGTGCACCGTCGTGATACTAGTGTTTTAGCAAGTTATATCTTGCGGATTTTGAGTTTGGTTTGGCCTTTTTTTAGGTGTGGGTGTCTCTTTTATTTGTTTAAGTAACGTTTATCTAAAAGTTCCACGATGGCGTTTTTACACATTTTTACGTTATTTTCCATACGAAAAGCCAGTATGTTGAAGAAAATCGAGTGGATTGTGTGCAATAGCTTTAATAAACCACAACGCTTAAATAGCAAAAGTGTTCATCTGCTTAGACTGCGCGGGCCGAATGTACTATTTTCTAGCCAAATTGGCCTATGGTGACGGTTCTACGCATATTAACGTGAGGTAAAAAAGTGAGCATAAAAAAAGAAGCACCTAAAACAACCACACGACAGGTTGACAAGTGTCCAGAATGCGGCGGACAAAACCTGGTTCACGATTACGACACGGGAGAAACCGTATGCGGCGACTGTGGGCTTGTTTGCTACGAGCAAATGATGGATAAAGGCCCAGAATGGCGCGCCTTCACCCAAGAAGAAAAAGCATCCAGAAGCCGTGTTGGTGTCCCCACCTCTTACTCAGTCCACGACAAAGGCTTATCCACAGCCATCAGCCAAGTGGACCGCGACGCGTTTGGCAGAAAACTCCCATTATCCACCCGACTCCAGATGTGGCGTCTGCGCAAATGGCAAATCCGAAGCAGAGTCCACTCATCCATCGACCGCAACCTTGCACAAGCCATGGCAGAACTCGACCGCTTAAGCGACAAAGTCTACATCCCACCGCCAATCAAAGAAAAAGCAGCCGTCGTCTACCGCAAAGCACTCGATAAAGGCTTAGTCCGAGGCCGCTCAATCGCAGCCATAGCTGCAGCTGCATTGTATGCTGCATGCCGCGGCAGCGGAACACCCAGAACGTTGCGCGAAATCGCTGAAGCCAGCTTAGTCGACAAAAAAGACGTCGCACGCTGCTACAGGCTGCTGCTCCGAGAGTTAGAAGTTCACATGCCCATCGCAGATCCACTGACGTACGTTTCAAAGATCGCGGAGAAAACAGGCATTTCAGGTCGAACTCAGGGTGCTGCAATCAACATACTGCGAGAAGCCAGACGTAAACGTGCCGCCGCAGGTAAAGACCCGATGGGTTTAGCTGCCGCCGCCCTCTACATTGCTTGTTTGCAGAACAATGAAAAGAAGACTCAAAAAGACATCGCTGAAGCTGCAGGCGTAACTGAGGTTACAGTGAGAAACCGCTACAAGACGCTCAAGAAGCAACTCAACTTAGAGTTACCTGACTAAGGGTAATTCCCCTATTCTTTATCTTCTTTTAATTCTGTTTCTTGTTCAGAATTGGCTTCTGTTTCAGGTTCTAACTCCATAACTAATATGCCATGGTAACCGCATTCAGGACAGTAGTACTGTTTGGGCGTTAACCAGACTTCTAAACTGCTGTTTAATTGAATTTTTGGGCTACAACAGCGGGGACAAAAAATTTGGGTGGGTTTTCTGTGTTTTGTGTTTTTGAAAACATCGCGGATACCGTCTAGTTTTTTCATGAGTAACGTTTGCTTCCTTGCTTTCTTTGGGCGTTTGCGGTTATTGGAGTTCGATGTTTTCCTCTGGATAGCCTGCTTTTATGAGGAATTCTTTGACGCGGTCGCGGTGGTCGCCTTGTAGCATGATTTGCCCGTTTTTGTGTGTTCCGCCACAAGCACAGAAGGTTTTGAGTTTCTGTGCGACGGCTTGGAGGTTGTTGTTTTTGTCGTCCATGCCGTCGATTATGGTGGTTGCTTTACCAAATTTTCTGGTTTCAAGGCGTATGCGAATACGTTGCTGCTCTTTCTCTATTTCTCCACAAACGCATAAGTCCTTGGGGAGTCCGCATGTTGAACAAACTTCAGCCATTTCGCTCAACAAAGAAATTATCAAGTGCTGTATATAAGAGTTTCAAGAAAGAGCAGGCTGCTTTTGCTGCATTTTTTGTGCCTTCTGTGTTTTTTTGTTGCTTTTATGATTAAACTTATACATAAAAAGGTGCAATTAGAACCCTAAAACAAAGTTAGGTGCCCTTATTATATCAAATACTGATTTTACGGTAACAGGGCTTAAGTATGCTATCGACATATTCTATACTATTGGGTTCCGAGTTGTAGTCGTATATTGGGGAATGACACACGAAGCAACCTACAGGGGAACACGTCACGACTACAACTCATCTCCCCCGATTTTAAAATGTTATACTCTTGCATGAAATAATAATATTAGGTAACAACAATACAGACGATATTTTCATAAAAATCCACTATTCAAGGCTACTTGATTTTTTTATGATTTCTTTTTCCTTTTTCTTTCTTCTCTTTTGTTAGAGCAGTTTTCCATGTTTTTCAGCCAGTATCCGCCATCCCTTAACGGAAAAAAGATTACTCTGGGGCAAAGTCCAGGGCGGCAGCTTTCAGGTTTTAGGCGGCTGATGTTTTTGGGGTGTGTACACCTCACAGTGAGTCCTCACTGATAGAAGTAGATCTTCGATTATTTCATTATTTCTTCTTGTTTGCACTAAAATTTAGATTCATTTCCAAAAAATTTAAGGTTTAACCTAAAACAGCCGTAACCGTCTACTACTCTAATAAAGCTAATTCTGCAATTTGTGGCTGCATTTGGATTTGCTTTGTTTGGTGCAAAAACTTATTAATCCAATTGGCTCGGTCATTTTGTCGTTTGTAGGGAGAAGCATCCGCGTGCAATTCGAACTTGTGTCGCCATATAAAATTTCGCCAGGCCAAGAAGCCGCCGTTGAGCAGTTAGTGCAGAACTTCTCCCATAAAGACAAACAAACCCTGCTGGGCATAACGGGCAGCGGCAAAACGTTTGTCATGGCAAACGTTATCTACCGTCTTCAGAAGCCGACGCTGATTTTGGCACACAACAAGACGTTGGCGGCGCAGCTTTACGGGGAGCTAAAGGAGCTTTTTCCGCATAACCGTGTGGAATTCTTCATCAGCTTCTACGATTACTACCAGCCCGAATCCTACCTGCCCGCACAGGACATGTACATCGAAAAAGACAGCACCGTCAACGACGAAATCGAAAAAATGCGTATGCATGCTGTCTCCAGTATAGTCAGTCGAAATGACACCATAATAGTTGCCTCCATCAGTTGCATCTACAGCTTAGGCAACCCTGATGACTTCCGCACTATGGCTCAGAAGTTAGAGGTCGGAGCTAAGATGAGCCGTCAGGAGCTTATTCGTCAACTGGTGGATATGCAGTATGAACGCAATGATATGGTGCTTGAACCAGGCAGATTCCGCGTTCGCGGCGACACCATCGACATCGTGCCTTCTTACGAGAACGACATCGTCCGCGTTGAGCTAACAGGTAACGTGATTAGTAAAATCAAGGAAGTCCACGTCATAACGGGTAACGTCAAAAACAGCGTCGACCGCATGACACTGTACCCAGCAAGGCAATATGTTGTACCCGAAGAAAAGCATGCTCAAGCTTTAGAGGCAATTCAGCAGGAACTTGAAGAGCGCCTGCAGGAGCTGCCGCCTCTGGAAGCCCAACGCCTTAAACAACGCACCAACTACGACCTCGAAATGATCCGTGAAGTCGGCTTCTGCTCAGGGATGGAGAACTACAGCCGCCACTTCGACGGCAGAAAACCCGGCGTGCCCCCATTCACTCTAATCGACTACTTCCCCAAAGACTTCCTGCTAATCATCGACGAAAGCCACCAAACCATACCCCAAGCAAGAGGTATGTACAACGGCGACTACAGCCGCAAAAAGAACCTCGTAGACTTCGGTTTCCGTCTGCCCAGCGCCCTCGACAACCGCCCGCTCAAGTTCGAAGAGTTTGAGAGCAAGATGGGGCGAGTTCTTTTTGTTTCCGCGACCCCTGCTGAGTATGAACTGGAAAAGAGTGGTCCCCCAGTCGAGTTAATCACCCGACCCACAGGCTTGCTTGATCCCGAGGTCGAGATGCATCCGATTGAGGGGCAGATGCAGCATTTGATGGCTGAAGCTAAGAAAACAATCGCGCGGGGTGACCGGGTTCTCGTTACAACGCTTACGAAGCGTATGGCAGAGGACTTGGCGGATTACCTTGTCAAAGAGGGTTTCCGCGTGCGCTATATGCACAGTGAAATCGAGAGTCTTGACCGCATCGAGTTGATACGTCAACTTCGCGTGGGTGAATTCGATATACTTGTCGGTATAAACTTGCTTCGTGAGGGTCTTGATATTCCTGAGGTTGCTTCTATATTCATCCTTGATGCTGACAAGGAAGGGTTCCTCCGTGACGAACGCAGCTTAATCCAAACTATCGGCAGAGCAGCCCGTAACGTTAACGGCAAAGTCTTCCTCTACGCCGACGTGCAAACCCAAAGCATCAAGCGAGCCATGGAAATCACTTATTACCGTCGTAACTTCCAGAAACGCTACAACGAAAAATACGGCATAACACCCACAACTATCATTAAATCAGTCACAATCAAGGAAGGCACCATCAAAGGCGCCAAGCACCTTGCTAAATCAGACATACAACGCCAAATCATCGAGTTAGACGCCAAGATGCGTGAAGCCGCCGAGAAGTTGGAGTTCGAGAAGGCTATTGAGTTGCGTGATGCGATTGCTGAGTTGCAGAGGACGCTGGCGGCAAAAGTTGAGCGGGCTGAAAACGGGGCGGTTAAACCAGAAATTTAGGGGTTTGATGCAATAACGTTCTAATCTCGGATGATAAAACAAGCTAGAACCTTCAAAAACGGAGAAGGGAACTTTCAGTAATGCGTGATAACATTTCCATTAAAGGTGCACGGGAGCACAACCTAAAAAACATCGATTTAGAGTTGCCCCGAAACAAGTTAATAGTTATAACTGGGTTGTCAGGCTCGGGCAAATCTACCCTTGCGTTTGACACTATCTACGCTGAGGGTCAACGCCGCTACGTGGAAAGCCTCTCCGCTTACGCGCGACAATTCTTGGGTTTGATGGATAAACCCGACGTCGACTCGATTGAGGGATTATCACCCGCCATCAGTATCGAGCAGAAGAGCACCAGCAAAAACCCCCGCAGCACAGTCGGCACAGTCACCGAAATCTACGACTATCTCCGCTTGCTTTTCGCACGCATCGGCACCCACCACTGCCCCAAATGCGGCAGTAGCATACACCCTCAGAGTCCAGAAAACATAACCAGTCTTATCATGGCAGAAAAAGGTAAAACGTTAGTCTTTCTTGCCCCCATCATCCGCGGCACGAAAGGCACACACGAGCAGGTGTTTGATGACCTCAAAAAAGAGGGCTACACCAAAATCCGCGTGGATCAAAAAATCTACGAAACCGACACAGTCAAAGAAGAAGTCAAACTGGTGCGTTACGAGAAGCACTGGATAGAAGCCGTCATAGATACAGTAACCATCGACGACGAGGAGCGTTCCCGCATCGCCGAAGCTGTGGAGAGCGCGCTTAAAACGGGCAAGGGCACTATGATTGTTATCGATGCAGCCCAACAAGACGCTGCCAAAAAGAAAGAGCTGGAAAGCTTTGAAGGCGCAACCATGTACAGCACCTTCGGCGCATGCCCCAACCACCCAGAAATCATGTTCGAAGCGTTGGAGCCTCGTATGTTCAGCTTCAACTCTCCATGGGGGGCTTGCCCAGTTTGCCACGGTCTGGGCGAAATCACCGAAGTCACTGCAGACAAAGTTATCCCCAACCGCAACCTCTCAATAATGGATGGTGCACTCGCTGTCTATGGCAAAATGGATCTAAGCTGGCGTGTACAGCAGTTGGCGATGGTTGGTAAAAAGCACGGTTTCGACGTTTTTACCCCCATCAAGGACTTCACGGAGCAACAGCTCAAAGTTCTGCTTTACGGCGACCGCGAACCGATAAGCGGTAACTGGTCAAACGGCGCGAGTATGTGGATGCGTGACGGTTGGGAAGGTGTAATTCCTCAAACTATGCGTCTCTACCGCCAAACCGAGAGCGAATGGCGCAAAGAAGACATAGAGAAATTCATGACTGCACGACCCTGCAATGCATGTCATGGCAAAAAACTTCAGCCGCTGGTGCTTGCAGTTAAAATTCTGGATAAGAGCATCATTGACGTCACAGATCTCTCCATCGAAGAAGCAGTAGAGTTCTTCCGTGACCTGCCAACTAAACTAAACCAGAAAGACCTCTCCATAGCCAAACAGGTACTGAAAGAAATCAACGAACGTCTCGGTTTTCTCAAAAATGTGGGGTTAGGTTACCTCTCACTTTCACGTGCCGCAAAGACGCTTTCAGGAGGCGAAGCTCAACGTATCCGCCTTGCCACGCAAATCGGCAGCAACCTCATGGGCGTCCTCTACATCCTTGACGAACCCAGCATCGGATTGCATCAGCGGGACAACGCCAAACTCATCGCCACCCTCGCGCGACTCCGCGACCTCGGCAACACCTTAATCGTAGTAGAACACGATGAAGACACGATGCGCCACGCCGACTACATCGTGGACATGGGACCGGGTGCAGGAGTCCACGGCGGTCACGTAGTTGCAGAAGGGTCACCGGCAGAAGTGATGGCTAATCCACGCAGTTTAACAGGCAAGTACCTATCAGGCGAACTCAAAATCGAAGTACCCACCAAACGCCGAGAACCCACCAGCTTCATCTCAATTAAAGGTGCATGCGAGAACAACCTCAAAAACCTCAGTCTAAAGCTGCCGCTGGGTGTTCTCTGTGGCGTCACAGGTGTTTCAGGTTCAGGTAAAAGCACGCTTATGAACCTTACAGTCATTCCTGCTCTTAAGCAGATGTTCGGAGAGCAGGTCGATAAGGTCGGCAAACATGAGGCGCTTCAAGTTCCAGACATGGTTCGTAACGTCATCGTAATCGACCAAGATCCCATCGGACGCACCCCTCGCAGCAACCCTGCCACCTACACCAAACTCTTCGACGAAATTCGCAAAATCTTCGCCTCAACTAAAGAAGCCAAAGCCCGCGGCTACAAAGAAGGTCGCTTCAGCTTCAACGTGAAAGGCGGCAGATGCGAAAACTGCCAAGGCGACGGAGTCATCCGCATCGAAATGAACTTTCTTCCAGATGTTTACGTACAATGCAGTGAATGCAAAGGCAAACGCTACAACAAAGAAACTCTCGACGTGCTCTATAAAGGGAAAAACATCGCCGAAGTCCTCGACATGACCGTGGAAGAAGCCGCAAAATTCTTCGAGAACACGCCTCGGGTGCATCGCAAACTGCAGACTTTGCTCGATGTCGGTTTGGGCTACATCAAGTTGGGGCAGAGCAGCACTCAGCTTAGCGGCGGCGAAAGTCAACGCATAAAAATCACCCGTGAACTCAGCAAACACAAATCAGGCCACGTAGTCTACATGCTGGATGAACCCACCACAGGTTTGCATTTCGATGATACTAAACGCCTCATCAAAGTCCTAAACCGCCTCGTTGATAACGGCAACACCGTCTACATCATCGAGCACAACTTGGACGTCATTAAAAGCTGTGACTACCTCATCGACTTGGGGCCAGAAGGCGGGGCTGCAGGCGGACAACTTCTCGCAGAAGGTACACCAGAACAAGTGGCAAAAGTCCCTGGCAGCTACACAGGTATGTTCCTTGTCAAGATGTTAAATGATCAACATGCGTTCGCCCCAAAGGGCTTTATAGATGCCCAATGTTAGAGTAAAGAAATAGTGCCTTAAGCTCTCTATGAGCAAAAGTTTGCTTTTGAGCTTAGAGACATATTTATATTAGGCTTCATTGTTTTACTGCAAGGAAAAACTAACAGGATAGAACATCTTTGACGACTCCTCATGACGTTCCAGCATCAAAATTCATCGACCGATTAGCAAAATACCTTAGGGAAAACGTTGACGAAGTCCAGCCTCCAGCATGGGCCACCTTCGCCAAAACAGGCACTCACGTCGAGAAGCAACCCCAGAACCCAAACTGGTGGTACGTACGCAGCGCATCCGTTCTACGCAAAGTCTACATTCATGGCCCAATCGGTCTAGAAAACCTCCGCAGTGACTACGGCGGACGCAAAAACAACGGCGTCAAAAAGAACCATGCTACCAAAGCAGGCGGCAGCTGTATACGTAAAGTCCTTCAGCAACTTGAATCTGCAGGATTCATTCAAATCACCCGCCCGCGAGGCAGAATCATGACTCCAAAAGGCCGTAAAATGATGCAGGAAGTCGCTGGAGACCTCGCCAAAGAACTGTACAAATCTGTCCCTGAGCTCAAGAAGTATCAAGGCGAATAGGAAACCATGTCAGATGATGAGCTTGAGCAGATCCGTAAAAGAAAACTTCTCTCGATGCAAAGTCGCTTAAGCGACGAGCAGAGACAAGCTCAAGCAGAGCAACAAATAGAACAGCAGAAACAGGCGCTGCTTGCAAAAATCTTGGCACCTGAAGCTCGTCAAAGACTAAACAACTTGAAGATGGTAAAGAAAGAGTTCGCCGAGCAAATCGAGTTGCAACTCATCGAGATGGCGCAAACAGGCAAGCTGCCGATTCCCCTCTCAGACTTGCAACTCAAGTCGATCCTAATTCAGCTTCAGTCAAGGAAGCGAGAGACAACAATTAGAAGGATATAAAAAATGGCACGAGTAAAACCAACCGCGAAGAAACTCAGATTAGCCAAAGCTGGCAAAGAATCACAGTCAGTTCCAACATGGGTAATCGCCCGAACCGACGGCAAAGTCAGAGTTAACCCTAAACAGCGACGTAACTGGCGAACCCGCAAAATAAAGGCATAGAGGAATAATGCAAGATGACAGAAGAAACTAAACTAGAACAAGCATCACAAGAAGCCGAAGAGGAATTAACTGAGGAACTCGCAGAAGAGATAGAGGCGCAACCGCAAGAAGAACAAGCAGTCGAAGCAAAAGAAGAGACCCCCAAAGAAGCAGAAGCAGCAGAGGAAGAAGCAAAACCAAAACGCAAAAAGAAAGAAGGCGAAATCGTCGAAGAAAGATTCTACACTATTCCTCTCCAGAAAGCCTTGATTCGCCCACCAAAAAAACGGGCCCCACGCGCCATGCAATTAGTCAAAATATTTGTGGCTAAACACATGAAAATGGACGTGAAGGTTTCTGACGAAGAAGAAGCAGAAGAAATGCCTCAACTTGTCGTCACCCAAGAAGTGAATGAGAAAATCTGGGAAAGAGGAATCGAGAAGCCTCCACGCAGAATCAAGACGCGGGTAACCAAGGACAGAGACGGCAACGTGACTGTTTACTTGGCAGAAAATCAATAATTTTTTCTTTTTACATACCCTTTTTAAAATAAAACGTTCATCTTACTTCTAATTCGTAGCGTATCTTCTATTTGCTTAGAATGCTGCTCGGCGTGAAGGTTGTACGCTAAAACAATTACCCTTAATATCATCTTTCTTAGATATCTACGCAGCGATCAAGGATGCCTAAAGAAGTCGACCACAAACAAACCGAAAACATAACTTCATACCCACAACAAACCTTAAAGCAACTAATCGAAGGCAACACAAAGTACGCCGAGAAGTGCTGTTGCAAATTCGAAAAACTCAAAACTAAACAAACCCCACACGTCACTCTACTATCCTGCTGCGATTCACGTGTTCCCCAGACACTGTTTGGTATGGATGGCCTCAACGAAATATTCGTAGTCAAAAACATCGGTAACCAGTTCAGCAACTCTGAAGGCTCAGTCAAATACCCCATTATTCACCTAAAGACGCCTCTGCTGATCGTTTTGGGGCACACTGGTTGTGGCGCGATTAAGGCGTCGCTTTCCGATTATCACTGGGAAGACGAGGCTATTCAGCGGGAAATTATCGGGCTTGTTAACCCCATCAAGATAGCTGATAGAGAAATCGATATGTCACAGGTAGCTGAGGATATTAAATTCGCGTTGTATGCTCAAGCAAACGTTGATTACCAAATACAGAGAATCCTATGCGATCCGACACTAAAAACTAAGGTACAAAAACAGGAACTCTACGTCGTCGGGATGATGTTTGACATCCACTGCCTCTACGGCAAAGAAGCAGCACACACCTACATCACAAACGTCAACGGCGTCACTGATGTCTCGGAGATAAAAAAGGTCGATTTGGTCAAGAATTTGGGTAAAAACACTTTTGATGCTCTAGTCAAAAGATTATGAGTATTTATTTACTGTATGCGGCTTATACATATCGGTGTCGGGTTTGAAGTATGGAAAACCTATTTGGCGTTGGGTTGCTGAGGCAGCTAACCGAATAGAATCTGAAGTTTTCACTGTTTCTGACATAGTCAAGGAAGTGCATAAAGCAAACCCTGCGGTGCCAGAGATAAGCATAAAAAGCTATGTTACTGCGATGGCTCCAAACCACCCCTTCAGCGGCCATTGGTCCTCCATCCGAAAAAACCACCCGTATTTCCATTACCTAGAAAACGGAAAATTTAAGCTCTTGAAACCTACAGAAAAGCGATAGTTTGACAAAATCCGTTGGGGGCTGGGTGTTGATAACTCGACTTGTTTTTGTTAAAGAAATTTGGCTTTTTCTTAGGAGAGCAGTTACCTAATTTTAGGCTAACGGAAAAGGCAACCGTCTACCAAAGCAATTAACCATCTTGTTTTATCTAATGTAAAACCGTGGGCTTTAGGTTGCTTGTCAATTTCAAACTTGTATAAACGGTTATGTTTATATCTTCCATTTATCATAAAATAAGTGTTAATTTTTTAACCGAAAGTGACCTATTTGTCTGCCATAGATTATGGAATTAAAAAAAGTGAAAAACCGGAAAATGAAAGCCAAATCATCCCGCAATCAAAACAATTAGAAGCTATATTTGCCTCAAGTCCAGACGGCATAGCAATAACAGATTTGTCAGCAAATATCATAGACTGCAACCAAGCAGCAGCTTCCCTGATCGGATTTAACTCAAAAGAAGATGCTATAGGAAAAAATCTTTTCCAACTCATTGCTCCAAAAGATCAACAGAAAGCTCAAGAAACATTAGCCAAGGTACTGGAAACCGGAATCCCGGTAAAAAGTATGGAATTTAACATAATAATTAAAAATGGAAAAGAAATTGCTATCGAGTCTTCCGGTTCAGTCATCAAGGACCAGTCGGGAAACCCTGTAAATTTAGTGGCGATAATTCACGATATTTCTGAACGCAAAATGATGCAGCAAAAGCTCCAGCAAGAAAGAGATATGCTCAATGCCGTTACAAGAAGCATCAACGCCGGGTTTGTGATGGTAGACAGAGACTACCATATTGTCTGGGCTAACGAATTCATAAAAAGCCTTTTTGGACTAGTCGAAGGGCAGTTAAGCTACCAAGCGTTGCACGATTACCAAAGTAGAAGCATGAGCCCCGACAGTAGCATAAAAAAAGTTTTTGAAGAGAATGCAAGCGAAGCCTCCCACGAAATTCAGATAACCGACGCACAGGGTAAAAAGTTCTGGCTGAAAATAACGGCTGCACCCATAAAAAATGCCGAGGGCGAAGTAATTGCTGCAGCAGAACTTGCCGTGGATATAACTGATATCAAACAAGCTGAAGAACAGATTCGGCTCTTAAGCAGTGTTGTAGAACAAGAGGTTGATGGCATAGCAGTTTCAGACAATCAAGGAAACACTCTTTTTCTAAACAAGAGCTGGCTAACAATGCACGGTCTCAACGATGACGCCAAGAATTTCACCGGTGAACCAATAGTTCGGTTCTATGATCCAGATCAACTTAGGCAAATAGGCAGTAAAACCGATGCTGATGGAATTTTCAGGGGCCGACTTAAACAGATATCAAAGGATGGAACAGCTTTCACCACTTTGGCCACACTAAGCCCATTAAGAGACCGGGATGGGCAAATAATCGGAACCATACATACCGCAAAGAAACTAACCGAAATAGTTCGCGAAATCAGGGATGTGGCAGCCCATGCGTAATAGAGCGAATCCAAATAAGGACGTTGTGTAGAATGTCTGCAGAGACTTTTCCTTCAGGAATACACGCGTTGGATGTTGCCCTAAACGGCGGTTTTGCCAGACCGTCAAACTTGCTGGTTATGGGCGATCCGTGGTCATCAAAGAAAGAACTCGGCATGACCCTGCTTAGTGCAGGTTTACATAATAATGAAGCAGCCATTTACATCTCGGCCACAAGTACTGCTGAAGAAATAAGGGAACAATGGCTTACGTGTGGATTAACCTCCGCTCTTGAGCAGGAAGGCAGAGTAAAATTCGTCGATTGTTATTCAAGAATGATAGGAGCAAAGTCTTCGGATACATCGTCGATAAAACGTGTTCCAAGTATAATCGATTACACAAAACTTGCCGTGGCAGTGAATGAGTGGTGTTCCAGCTTTTACTTGAAGAATACAGCTGTGAGGGTACTGTTTGATTCGCTGTCTACGCTACTACTATACAGTAGCCTTCAGACAGTGATGCGTTTTCTCCACATTTTTTTAGGGCAGCTCAGAAGACAAAACGTCTTAGGTTTCCTACTTGTTGAAGAAGGTGCACATGACTTGTTGACACTTAACCAACTGAAAAGTTTCTCGAACGGCGCAATAGTATTGGAAGCAAACACTCTTCGCTGCGAAGGCTTCTATGGCCACCCAAGCATATCAATGAATTTTTCATTGCCGACAACAGAAAACGTCAAACAACCGCTTCAAACACAAAACATTAGTCTGGAGGGATCTTCTTGATAGACTCATATCTGTCAAGTGAAAAAACGCAAACGGGCATAAGAATTATTGACCAACTTCTCGAAGGAGGCATACCAAGTGGCTCCTCAGTTTTAATCAGAACAAATCCGCTGTTTGACCCATTCCCAGTCGCTATACAACTCCTATTGAACCAGTTAAAAAAAGGCGACATAGGCTTATACTTTGTCAGCAATAAATCAGCCGCTTCAGTTATCGATGAGTCAGTAGCTTTAGGAACGAGTTTGGCGGAGTATAAACAGCAAAACCGACTATTTTTCATCGACGGCTACTCTGCGCTGTTCGGACTTAAAAGCGAAGAAGCATACTCCATCGACAACATTTACGACCCGAATGCAGTATTCAGCGTTATCACCAAAGCACTCTATGAATGCTGCAAAAAAGGTAAAGTATTCTTGATTTACGACTCCCTAAACACCTCAATTGACGAATTCGGCGATGCAGTTTTAAGTGAAGTTAATAATTGGCAAAAAATCGCAACCGCCTACAATGCAATCTTATGCTTTCTTTATACCGAGTGGAACTACGAAAACACGATATCACAAACTGTAAGCAGCATCTACCCCACTATCATAGACCTTATGGCGTTACAAAGAATTGTCGGCAACCAAGCTATCACCGTGAGCAAAAAAGAGGGGGTTCCTGTGAAAGAAAAAATAATTCCCATAAAAAAATCAGTGACTGGAGAAATAAAAGGCTACATACCAAAAATCTTAGTCACAGGACCATTTCACGCTGGAAAAACAACCATCGTGCATACACTTTCAAATCGCGCTGTTAGCGTACAACGCTTTGGAACAACTGTAGCGTTAGATTTTGGCCATGTAGACTATAAGGGGTTCAATTTAGATCTGTTCGGAACGATTGGTCAACCACGATTTGACCCCATACTAGAACTGCTTGGAGGCGAAGCATTGGGTGCTATACTGGTAATTGACAGCACCAAGCCCGAAGAATTTTCCAGAGCCAAAGAAATGATGTTAAAAGCCAAAGTCCATGGCTTGCCATACGTCGTGGCAGCGAACAAACAAGATTTGCCTAATGCCCTGTCAGTGGGTGAAATCAAAGCAAAAATGAATGTTCCCTCTGATGTTGAAGTAATCGGCACGGTTGGGAGCGATAAAGCAAGCATCACAGGCGCATTAGATATTCTGATTGAAAAAATTTTAAACGGAGCTAAGTACCGTGACGACTAAGAATCTTATAGACGACATCTTGAAGGAACTCAAAGGTGTTGGGGGAATCGAATCCTCCGCTATCGTTACAAGAGACGGCTTACTCGTCGCCTCAGACACGTCCAGTGACGTAGATGCTGAAACATTTGCCGCCATGAGCGCAAGCATGGCTGGAGCCGCTGAAACAGCGATAACTGAAGTGAACGGCGGAACCGCTATCCGCATAATCGTTGAAGCTGCAAATTCTAAACTAATAACCATCGGAGCTGGACCCAAAGTTCTACTTGTGGCTTTGACAAAGCAGCAGGTTCCTCTAGGCTTAATCTTGATAAAACTCGGCGAAGCAGCCAGAAAAATAGGCAGCATCGTAACATAGAACCCTGATTATTCGCCATTTGAGTTCCTATCAAGGAAAACATGGAAGTCAGGTTTGGGTAGAAAAAACGTGCGGTTTTTCAAAAGATTAAAAAAATTGCGGTTCAGTAAGACAGGCCGAACCAATCAAGTAGTGATAAAAAAATGGGTCACGGACTATGAGGACGAGGAAACTAAAAACGCTGAGAAACAAAGAGCCTTAAAGGCATTCAACAAAAAGTTTAGTTTCTACATTATTTTAAGCGCCCTATACGGCTTAGTGTTCGTAAACTACATTGACAACATTATCCCAGGAGGCTTCTACAGCGGCTACCACATGTGGCTTACAGTAATGTACTTTTTTCCGTTCATAATTTTAACGATTACCTTCCCGAAGAACTGGCAGTTAACCGTTGGGTTGGGGCTTTTAGCTTCGCTGATGAACGACGTTTTCTACGGGTTGGTTCGAAGCCTTATGGGGTACCAAACAGACCTAACTCGGTACTACCAACTTTGGCTCATACCCAGCGGTACACACATATTCGATCTGAACCTTGGTGCAGTAACCATCCCAGTCTACTCGTGGCTTATGTCGCTTAGCATCTATGGAAGAATTCCGATTATCATCTTGCTACTTTGGTTTTGGAAGCGACAAGCAAAAAACAGGTACCTAAGTCAACCAATGTCTAAAACGAAAAATCTGATTTCAAAATGGTGGAAAACCAACCGTTGAAAAAAGATAATATACTCATGCATCATCACCAAAGCAATAGAATTTAACTGTACGTTGGGTAACCTAGAAAAATCTAGAAACGCAAAAATTCGCCAAAAGTATATGAAGTTATCCATGTCGCCGGAACAGAAATTGATTCCCTGGCACAGGAAACTTCACCCAAACGCTCATCATATTTACTTTGTTTAATTTTTTGCCGCCTCAACTAAACATTAGACGCATGGGCGGATTCTGCCGAAAGCTCCCACAGCGAGGATTGCATGTCCAGAAAACTCGCATATCGTTGCCAAACGACAGCGTAATTGAAGCCTTCCCAAACTACCCCGACACAATTAGAGGTCCAACGTTCTCGATAATCTGGTGGGAAGAATGCAACTTCACGCCCAACGATGAAGACTTGTACGATGCTATCTTGTTTACGTTGGGAACAACCAACGGCAGACTCATCGCCACATCAACGCCGTGGAACACAGACAGCCTCTTCTGGAAGATGTGCAACCACAAAGACTACAGCGACTTTGGCAGGACGCACATCACATGGCAGCAGGCGCTGGAACCAAACGGACCACTAAAACCCGCCATAATCGAGAAGATTAAGCGCCAATTCGGCGACGACCCAGCCCGTTGGCGCCGTGAAATGGAGGCGGAGTGGGCGGAAGACGAGGACGTGTGGCTACCTCAGAGCCTAATTGTGTCCTGCGTGGGGACGGTGAAGAACTGCGGTTTTGACCTGCAAGAATTCAACCCCGAAGAGGAGTGCCAAGGCGAATTCTACGCTGGATTAGACTTAGCGCAGACAAGGGACTACTGTGTGCTCTCAGTGGTTGAACGCTTAAACGATAAGCTGTTTCTGCGGCATTTGAAGATTTTCCAGCAGCCCACACTCTACGCTCAGGTGCTTGGCTACCTCAAGGCGCTGCAGGACCGGTGGGGCGGGTTCCAGAAAATCCGAGTGGACTTCACACGCGAAGGACCATCAATTATCGCGGACATGGAGAACGCAGGCATCGAGAACGCCGAGGGCGTCAACTTTAGCGTACCCCGCAAATCAGAGATGGCTTCACTTCTAAAGCAGCGCATGATGAACAAGCAATTCTACTATCCGCTGCTAAACTGGGAACGACCATACAGAGGTGACATCTGTACCGAATTGAACGTGGAGCGTTATGAGTTGCGCAGGGACGGCGCCATAGGCTTCAGCCATCCCAACGGTACGCATGACGACGTCTTCTGGAGTATTGCGTTGGCTGTGTTTGCGACTGTGCAGATGGAGCCCGAACCCTTCTTAACAGTTATTCCAAGGTGACACGAAAAAATGAGACGGCAGAGGGATTTTCGGGTTAGGCAGATTCGGCGCATCTACAACCGCGAAGAAGAGAAATTCACGTTTAACATCAGCTACGAGACGCACACGAAGCTGACGCCGAGGAGCCTTGTTGTGGCTGAAGCCTTCGGATTAGGCATTGATGAAGCGCAGAAATTCAAGGTTCTGGATGCAGAGCTCAAGATTGGCCCCAAAGACATCGTCTACATCACGGGCGACAGCGGCAGCGGAAAAAGCGTCCTGCTACGGGCAATCAGAGCAGACTTGGGCGAAGAAGCCATCGACCTATCCGAAGTGGCTGTGGACGCGGAGAAACCGTTGATTGAGACGGTTGGCGCCACGGTGGAGGAAGGCTTGGAGCTGCTGAGTCGTGTGGGGCTGAATGACGCGTTTCTTTTCCTGCGTACATACAGCCAGCTCAGCGATGGGCAGAAGTACCGTTACCGCATCGCCAAACTCATTGAGAGCGGAAAGCAGTGGTGGCTCATGGACGAATTCGCCGCCTGCTTAGACCGGGATACGGCGAAGATTATTGCGTTTAACCTGCAGAAAATCGCACGCCAGCAGGGAAAAGCAGTCATAGCCGCAACAACCCACAGCGACCTGATAGATGACCTGAAGCCCAGCGTGCTTGTGCGGAAACGGTTTGGAGAGGAAATCCAAATCAGCTACTACCCAAACGAAGCAGCAGCCGAGTGCAGCTTAACCCGTGAGATGAGGGTTGAAGAGGGCGGCAAGGAGGACTGGCAAAAACTAAGCAGTTTCCATTACCGTGGGCACAAGGTGGCGGTTCCCAGAAAAATCTTTCGTCTTGTTCGTGGGGATGAGCTTTGCGGGGTTATCGTGTATAGTTATCCGCCGCCGACCTGCTACGGAAGACGCCTTGTGCTGCCTCGGATGTCGATTCAGGAGTTGAACAAGCAGCTCAGCATCATCAACCGCATAGTTATCCATCCAAAATACCGAACTATTGGTTTGGGCGCTAAGCTGATTCGTGAAACCCTGCCGTTGGCGGGGACGCCTTACGTGGAGATGATTGCAGTAATGGCTAAGTATTCTCCTTTCGCGGAGAAGGCAGGCATGCAAAAAATAGCTGAGCAGCAAGTTGTTGAAAGTGTTTCAGTGGTTGCTAAAGCGCTCTCAGAGTTGGGTTTTGACTTGCAACTTTTAGGTAGTGAACGCTATGTCACAAGCAATCTCCGGTACCTTACTGTACAGCAGCTTGAGCGGCTGAAAGAAGCGTTTGCGAAATGTGTGCATCCACGGTTCAAAAAAGAATTTGCCTCAAGCAGACATCAGCCCTTCGGAAAGGCAGCGGATTACATTAAGAACTTGAAATCAGCAAATTTACGAAAAATTGCCAAGTTGATTAAAATAGTGAGCATCATTAATCAAAATAAAGTATACCTGTTCTGGCAGAAGGTCAGAAGCTAGGAAATATTTTAAACATTTTCCAAGTTAATATATCATTCATGCCAGCTGTATATCCAGACCACTTTTTGCATATATTTAACCAGACAAGACGAAGAAAAAAGAAAAAAATTACAATTCTTGCTAACATAAACTTGTTATTTGAGTGGCTGGAAACTAAGTATCCGAACCTCTTTCGCGCTAAGACTGGAGAGTTTATTGAAGAAAATCAAACATCTTTTCCAACACCTACTCTTTTTGGAAACTTGTCTTGGATATTTTCGAGAGAATTCAGCGCTGTTCTCTTGATGACTCTCGGTGGAGCTTACGATTCCGCAGCCAGAACGCTCAGATGGATGCTTGAAACAGCGGTTAAAGCATTCATAGCTTTTGACGATAAATCAATTCTTACGAGAAAAGAGGGTGATAGAGGTCAAGCAATGACTTTTTATGAATTTCTTGATTTTCTAGAATACACAGATTCTACATCAAAAAGAAGAAAAGACAAGCCTCTTACCAATTGGATTCAGGACACTGCCTACGTCAAAAAAATAAACAAATACAAAAGAATACGTGGGATTGGTAATTTGCCTGACGCAATTGCCCTAACATGGCTAGATGGACTTATGCATGGAGAGATGAGAGGCGCTGACCTTATTTATGGAACTTATGAACAACTTTCAAGTTACATTCACACAAATTATAGAGCTTTCCGACCCGCCTGCGATTTAAGCCCGTATGTTACTTTTGAAGCTGAAGAGTTTGAAAAGATTTATCAATTGTCTGTTCAGACTGCTGATATAGTATTGTATTTACTAATTCTTGGAATTTGGTCAGACATAGGATATTACTCGCCTGAGATGGGCGAAAAATTTGAGGAGGTAGTAGTCAAGGAACTTACTGAAGACTCGGCGAACCGCAAAGAGCAACTTGATTTATTTGAAGCTCTTCCTTCTTTGAGGGGGTTATGTTTTGCGCCTGGCCGAAATTACTGCAAACAAATCGAGGATGAGCAAATGAGAAAGACCATGAAGGCACTTATCGAAAGAAGTGGCAAAATTCACTGTGTAAATTGTGCGAAAAAAGACAGCTGTACTAGATTCAAATGGCTAATAGAACAATTTGGGGCAGAGGGTTGGTTTAAAGAAAAACTAAATAAGGACTCGCCAATATGTTAGGCGTCATATTTTAAATAGCCTAAAATGTGTCCTGTTTGTAATTTAGGCCTGTTTTTTTCCTTATATTGGAAGTCTCAAAAAAGTATTTGGAAGTTTACAAAAAGCTTTTAACTTGCTTGCGATAACTAAGCAAAGTGTGAGCAAAGATGGCGGAGGAGCAGATTAATGATTTGTTAGGCGGTATAGAAGCTTGCGACGGCAACAACTATACTTTCATTGCATTAAGGGGAATCCAAGCTGGACGAGAATATTATACTGTGATGTGTCAGCTAAGTTCGCTACCCAGACTTTTTATGTTTGATGAAAAACAATTACCGCCGACACAAAGAGCACAACGTCAACTAAATCGCTCACGAATCCCAGCAATTTGCCGCTATATATTGGAAGACCCAAAAAACTATGTTTTTTCATCAATCACTGCATCAATTGATGGGCGCGTAGAATTTATCCCATTTAGCAAACAAGGTGCAGCAAGCAAGGTAGGTCATCTGATAATTCCTCAGTCAGCAAGATTCTTGATAAACGACGGCCAACATAGGAAAGCAGCTATCGAGGAGGCGCTTAAAAAAATGCCAGAGATAGGTTCAGAACACATCTCTGTCGTTTTCTTCGTGGATGGCGGATTAAAAAGAAGCCAACAAATGTTCTCCGACCTAAATAAGCATGCTTTACGACCGACTATGTCGCTTTCCATTTTATATAATCACCGAGAAAGCCTTTCACGATTAACCAAAAAAATCTGCGACCAAGTACCTGTATTTAACGGGAGAATCGAGTTAGAAAAAAGTTCGATTTCTAACAGATCCCTGAAGCTGTTTACTTTAAGCAGTCTCTACCAAGCAACAAAATACTTACTG
>JAOZHW010000014.1 GCA_026014685.1 Candidatus Bathyarchaeota archaeon | reverse complement strand
AGGATATAGCTGATTAGTCCTTTTTCTTTGGCTGCTAAGACTTTGCTGAGGCTTAAGGTGACTGGCTGCTGAAGGGGCCAATTTCTTAAGCTGCGTTCGATAGTGATGGTGTCGCCTTGGATTGTCATGGGTACCGGTATGGTTTTTAATTCTTCTACGGTGAGTTGGTGTGTGCGGATTATCGGCTGGTTTAAGGCTGTGGTGGCTTCGGTCATGTTTCCGCCTCTGTTTTTCTTGGACGGCGAGTTTTTCGCTCCTTTGGCTTGAGCGCGAACTCATCTTCTTGTTTGTTATCTTGGCTTTTTAAAATCAACTCATCTTGTTTTACCAGCTCGATGATGTCTGATTTTAGTAGAACCAGACCTGAAGCTTTTGGGTCGCTGCCCCTAAGAGAGGGCGGTTGAGTGTCTCTATCCCAGCATATTGTGACGTATTGGTCGCATTCGTAGACAAGCCATCCAACGGCTTCTCTGATTTGCGGCTGAACGGCTAGAGCTGAAGTTCGGTGGTAGAGAACATGGTCAACATATCGGACGAATACGAGTTTTTGCACTGAGTCTTCTTTATCCAAGGTTGTTCAACCTCTCGGAGAGTTTTAGTCCGCATGGACCGCAGAGGAACCCCCATGAATCGTCAAATTCGGTGACTTGCCAGTCTGGCCGTCCCTTGGCGCCGCAGCACACGCAGGTCTCTATCCCAAAATCCATCGTTAACCGATAGATGCTCTTAGCTTTCAGGGCCAACTCGTCTAAGGTGTATGTTCCACTGTTCCCAAGCTGCACAACTTTGGCAGGTGCCGCCGCTGTTTGTTCGGTTTTTTGTGGTTCTGAAACGGGCTTGTTTTCGGTTACGGCGCTTTTTTCTTCGACTCTGTAGTCTGGTTTTTGGATGGTAGTCTCTGTGGGACTTTGGAACGTTTGGAACTTTGGAACAAGACTGCAGCCGTATTTCTTGGCGATGCGTTTGAGTTTTTCTTGGTCAAAACTGTAAACCCACGCTGGCCCCTCTTGCAGTCGGGCTTTGGTTTTCTTGCCGCCAAGCACTTCCCGAAGCCTATAACCAATCTTCTGCTTAGTAACTTCGCCGAATTCGGGGGTGTCCATCTTGTTTGGTTTCTTGTCGTCCAGTTTACCCTCTAAGTCCTTAACCAAGCCATCCCAAATATCCGCTGAAGAAAGAGGCGTTTGTGGGCTGTAGAGTTCGCAGACTACCTTGACGAGGTGGCCTTCTAAGGTGTTGGTTTTCTCGCTCAGCCGGTCTTTTTGCAGCTGTTCAAGCTGTGCTCTGAGGTCTTTTTCAATCGTTAAGCCTGCAGTGACCTGGATGATTGGTTTCCATAGCTCTTTGAGGCGCCCCTTTACGGGTAGCTCGATTTCGGGCAGTTCTGTCTCGATTGTGGATAGGCGCCATTTCAGCAGGATGTTTCTTAGGTCTCTGAGGCGGGTTTCGTCGTCTTTGTTTAGGTCTGCCCAGTCTTTAGTCGGGTAGCCTTCAGTCATGGGGATGAATATGAAGCGTTCGAGTAGGCCTTTGACGTGGGGCATTTCTTCGGCGGCGCAGGCTTTGAAGCAGAAAACGCGGAAGTATTTGATGAAGCGCTTGTTCTGGGTTAGCATTGTTCTTGGGACGACGGCGCCTTTCTTGTAGCCTGCCTTGTAAATTTTAGCCTTATCGAGGTCCTTGTACAGCCCCTGTGCTTCGTCTTCTAGGATGGTGCCTGGCGTGTCTGAGTCGTCTAGGTAGCCGTAGACGTCGGCTGAGGGGATGGTGACGCCTAGCATGGGGCGGTAGCATAGCCAGTTAAGCAGGTTCAACGCAACAGTTTTTCCGCTCTCGTTATCGCCCACAAAGTACACGTAGGGTACCGTGCGCAGCTTCTCCTGTTGATAGCTTAGAAGGACACAGGCGGCTAGGTAGTCTTTCCAGTTTGATTCTAAATCTAAGAAGAGTGCGAATTCTTCTCTGATTTTCCAGTACAGCTCCTCGGTGGTGGGTAGGTTGCCTTCGTAGTAGCCGTAGGGTTCATAGGGGAACTCATCTGGGTACTCCTTGGGCAGGAAGGTTTCCTCTTCGACTGTTACTTCGTCGCATACGCGGAAGGCGCCGTCTTTGACTGTGAGGAAGGCGGGTTTTCCGTTGACGTAGATGGCTTCGTAGTGGCCTTGCTCTGCGTAGCCGCTTGCCCTGTGCAGTTTGGTTTTTTCTTTGTCTTTGGGGTAGAAGTCTTCACATGCAGGGTCAGTTTTTAAGATGACGCCTTTGCGTATGTCGTCTTGGTAGGTGCAGGGGCTGTCCTTGACTTTCCAGTATGCGCAGTCCCCGCATTTCTTGCCCTTTCCCCTCTTTCCCATCGGTTTGGCTCCTTAGAGGAAAAGTTCCATTCGGTTGGTGGCTACGGCGTCAGTGTATTTTTCTCGGAGGGGCAAACCGACAGTTTGGATTTCTTGGAGGATTTCGGCTTTGGGTGTGCCGCTTAATTCGGTTAGCTTTTGAAGCGTCGCCAGCTGTTGTTCTGTGCTTAGTTTTTGCCAGTCTACCATGTAGACTTTCTGTGTCGGCTTTATGCCTTTGAGTTTGGCTGGTATCTCGATGATGCTTTGGATTGGGACTTTGCCGTCGGGGAAGATGTCGCCCCAGTGCCGTTTGCCTTCAGCGTTCAAGTAAGCCCAAGACACTAAGAAGACGCCTCCATTGCCATCTTTAAGAGCTGAGCGGCGAGAACTGTGCATTCGGCTAGAGCCTCTGCGTAGCCTTCAGGGTATTCTACGCTTTCTTCAGAACCAATCATGTTAAGTCTCCTTAGGTTTTGGGTTTGAGTTTTTGGCGGTAAATCTTGTCTTCCCCGTAGAGCCAGTAACTGTACTGGTAGCCTTCGCCGTAATAGCGGTCTTTAATGGTCGCGTTACTGTTTCTGAGAATGTTATAGGCGCTTTGCCACTTGTCTTGGAGGTTGTTTTGTTTGTAGGCGATTTCGTATTCGCCCAGTTTAGCGCCCTGCTGAGCCTCAAACTTTAGGGTTGTAAAGTTTAGCTCTAAGACTGCGGCTGCCTGTTTTTTCTCGGCTTTGACTTCGGGCGGAGCCAGAGAGTCGATGAACTCGTTTGCTGCGTCGGCGAGCATCAGGCTGGCGTCTCTTAGTTTCACGAAAAATTCAACTTGCTTATCCATTGCTTATCCCTCGGGTTCCTCTGCTGCTGCGTTAAGCGTCTTTGGCGGGTTTAGATAGAGGATGATTTTTCCTTTGACGGAGCGGCTGTATAGTGCGGGGTGTTCCTTCTTGTATCGTTCAAGGGCGTCTTGGTTTTCAAACACCGGCGTAGCGTAGGCTTCGCGGTTGTCGAGGTGCTGCTGGCAGAATGGGACGCCGATTTTGTTTCTTCCGTTGGCCATGAAGACAAAGCTGGTTACGCCAGCGGATGGTTTGCGGCAGATTATGCATGGCTTAGGGCGTTTCTTGTATGGACCCTTAACGGTGGCAGATGTGGCTGCGGTTGTGGGTTGTTGGAGTGTGAGACTCATGGTTTTGCCTCGCCTATTTGAAGAAGTCTTCGTCTCGGAGGTGGTCGCTGACTTGTATGAAGCGGTGTTTCTTGCAGAAGTCCAGGATGCGGTTTAGCAGCGGGTCGTTGCCGTCTTTAAATTCTCTTTTAAAACCTATTCTTCCGGTCATGACACGGATCTCAAAGGATCCGTCGATGGCGAGAATCTGGTAGAAGCCCAGTTTTTCGCCAGCGTATTCTTCGAGGACCTCCCAGTCCTCAATCAAATTAACCAATTTATTTACACCTAAACCTGTGTCGCCCAGAAAAAATAAAGGAATATTGGCGCCTGCGTGGAGACTCCCAGCGGAGCCTGCTTGGGACTCTCCTAACAGACCCTCATAAGGAGACTAACTAAAAATGTTAAACCTAAACAAGCTAAATGGAATTTAATGGATTTTTTTTAAAAATTGTTTTAAAAATAAGGGCTTACTCTTTTTTAGGGCTCGCTTTTCTGGCTGTCAGCCGTGTTGTTCTGAATGATCTTTAATACTTCAAAAACAAGAACTGCAGAGTCTACCTCATTTGCCTTGTCAACAAGCTCCTGCTGGCTGACCTCCTCTAAAACCACAGCCAAGTAAGCCTTGTTTGTCAACTCGTAAACTTTCGCCTTTGAACCTGCTCGAGGCGGGAGTACACGGAGATAGCCTTCTGTGGCTAAGTCATCTAGTCTTTTGTATAAGCTGCCCTGGTGTGTTCCGCTGAGTTTTTTCTGAGCGATGATCTGTTTGTATATTTTAAGCGCAGGCAATGGCCCCGAGAGGGATAGAACTAAGAAAATGGCAAGGTTCAGCCTTCTCTCTTGACCTTTGAAGACGTCAAGCCTCGAACGGTTCTTCGCCATCGCCTTCGGTTTGCCCTCCAAGCAAAAGAGCAACTTGAGGTCTGCAGCGAAGAAGCTTATCACATTAACC
>JAOZHW010000013.1 GCA_026014685.1 Candidatus Bathyarchaeota archaeon | reverse complement strand
TTCACTCTTGCCTTTCAAGATTCTTGAGGCTATGACAGATAAGCCCTTGCGCATTCGCGGCGTAGCCATGTGCTCGGGCATGAGCCGCAATCTCAACATCTACACTCCTGAGGAGTTGCAAGCCTTCACTAGCAAATTGGCTAGCGCGCCAGTCTACATCGAGCACGTTGCTGTGCCCAACGCTGTCGGTAAAGTCACTAAGACCGATTGGGATGGCCACAACCTGTGGTATGAGGCGGAGATTTATGATGGCGAGACGGCTGAGAAAATCCGCAAAGGCTTAATCCAGCATGTCAGCGTCGGCGCAGACTACGAAGCAGTCGATTTGGTAGATGGCAAGGTTCCGCATGGTTTGCATAATGCCGAGTTGAGCCTTGTGGCTGTGCCCGGTATTCCCGAGACCAACGTGCAGGTGTTGGAAAACCTCGAGGATAAGCAACTTCAAGAAAAGCTCTCGCAAACAGAAAGCAAGTTAACTGAAGCACAAAAAACCATTGAAGATTTGCGCAAGCAACTGCCCGGCGGCGGTTTACTCAAGAACCCGCCTAAAATGATAGCTGTCTCTGAAGCTGTCAAACTGGTTGAATCTGTTTTGCCTTCGCTTAGTGTTCAGCGTAGCTGGAGTTTGGGCCCTCAGCGCATGTGCCAAGAGCTCCGCAGAGTAGTTCAGCAGCTACAGCAATTGGCGGGAGGTAGCTGAATACGTTTTATGCTCACTTTTGTGGGGAAGAGTACCAAAGGACGAACTTTGGGAAATTCAAAACTGAAGACAGATTTGATTTTGAATGGCGGATAAAACAGGCAAAAGCTGGATGGCAGTCGGCGAGTCCGACGACCCAAACGCCCAGATAGAATCCTTCGAAGCTGCGGCTGCAGTCACAAAGGGCAGTCCAGTCTATCTAAGCGCTGACGACAAGGTTTCCGAAAGCCCCGGCGGAGACAACGCCATAGGCGTAGCCGTCAAAACCGTAGCTTTAGGCGACATGTGTCCTGTGCTTAAGCGGGGCAGAGTCAAAGTCACCGCGAACGGTCCAATAACCCGCGGCACGGCGGTCTGCAGTGCAGCAAACGGCAAAATCACGCAGCTTGTGGATCAGGCAGTGAACGAGGGCGGAGCAGCGACGTACACCGTGTTCTATAACCGCAAGCTCGGCACTGCTTTGGAAACGGCCTCGGCGGACGGCGACTTGATTTTCATTGAT
>JAOZHW010000012.1 GCA_026014685.1 Candidatus Bathyarchaeota archaeon | reverse complement strand
AATCCAACGATTAATTCGGTGGATTTAACAGGGGACTAACTTAGCCAGCTACGGATGCTTTAGGCCCAATAAACATCCACACCACTCGGAGAGCTGGTATTACCGCGGCGGCTGACACCAGACTTGCCCTCTCCTTATTCCCCCAGCGTTCTAGACTGGGTAAAAGCCTTCCTCAGCGGATGGCACTCGGGATAGCCCTGTCACACTTTCGTGTATTGCAAAGTTTTCGCGACTGCTGCGCCCCGTAGGGCCTGGGTCCTTGTCTCAGTACCCATCTCCGGGCTCCCGCTCCCACGGCCCGCACCGGTAAAAGGCTTGGTGAGCCATTACCTCACCAACAACCTGATCGGTCGCGGCCTCATCCTTGAGCGACTTCACGAGGATAACGTGAAGCTTTTTGGGTGAAGACTCATTCCAGAGTTCTTCGCCTATCGAGAGTTAGCCCCAGTTTCCCGGGGTTATTCTCGTCTCAAGGGCAGATTAGCCACGTGTTACTGAGCTGTGCGCCGTGACTCGTTTTGCCTGAGTCACTCGACTAGCATGTCTTAGTCCTATCCCGATAGCAGTGGGGTCCGGCAGGATCAACCGGAGTTATGCACTCCGATTTGTTCTGTCGGATATTTTGTTTTTTGTGTGGTACGAATATTTTGATTTACACATCTTCCTCGCATTCTTACTTAACTGGATTTGGAGGGAGAAACATTCCACTCTATACGTCAAAGCCCAATTCAGACCTAACTGAGCAATTAGTCAGGTCCACATACGTGTCCCCGCAATTGGAGGCCAACACCATCATCCCATTAGGCAGACGCCGTTGCGGTACGGGTTGAGCCGCCGCCATGTAGAAATTGCGGGGCTAGCAATTATAGCTGAATTCTAACAGAAGTACCCTTAATTCATATAAAGGTTTCTTTTCTGCATCACATAAACTCGCTTAACTACTACGCGAGCTAAATGTGAACAGGATTTCAGCAATAAAACATGGTGTTGAATGTTTTTTAACATTTCGACAAGCTTTTTGTGGTTTAATGCTCCTGCGAGTTGAGGTTTGTTTGGGGGTTTTTGGGTTTTCGTTAGGTGTTGTTGCCGAGTAACCTCCTTTTTTCAACACCGACCAGCAGAAAGCGGCGGCGGATGCGTTTGGCTTCAGTGTCTGTTTTGGGATTTCTGTGGGCTGTGGCTGATTTCGCAAGCAGAAAATTATGACGAAAACGTTCGAAATAAACTAAGAATAAGAAACACAAACCCTAATACGACTGTTATACTCGATGATATACAGATCATCCGCGTATATGAAATGGTTAGTATAAATGAGC
Source organism: Candidatus Bathyarchaeota archaeon (assembly GCA_026014685.1). Lineage (NCBI taxonomy): Archaea > Thermoproteati > Candidatus Bathyarchaeota > Candidatus Bathyarchaeota archaeon. The sequence goes on along the minus strand of JAOZHW010000012.1, from coordinate 65,217 downwards.
AAGGCTCGTGCTCAGGTGAGGATCCTCGTGGGACCTATGATGCATTCGATGCAACCCGTGATGATTATCCTTGTAATCAAGAGAAATGCGGTGGAAAAAGCTTTACAACTTTTGAACACGGGTTAAATATCACAATCGAACCGAATGGCTCATATGAATGGAGCTTCAATTGGGACAATGCTGATTGTAGCCAACCCGCATACAATTACCTCGGGGAACAAATTTGCCAGTTTAATTTCAATCAAGTTTACGTTACCTCACCTGCGGCAACGGCGGATGTACACTTAGAGGCATATTTAAATGACACAAAATTTGCAGACTACTATATTAGCAATCAGGCGTCTCATGGTTTTTTCCCAACATACAACATTGCGTCTCTACCCGGATATAATCCACACAGTAATAATCGGGTCAAACTAAAGAATTGTAGCAACGTCTCCATTTATATGGCTGATACCCCCTGCATCAATGTATACCGGATATACAGAACCAAACCATGCTGTCCAACAATCACTTCAAGAACAGTTGGCTCAGGAAGTATCACGCCAACGCCTGGTCCATTCGCTATACCATTCAGCGGTAAAACCTTCAACATGTCGAGTAACGGCTTAACTAACGTCGAAGTAGATGGTAATTCAAAAGGCGCAGTCAACCCCTACACTGTTCATTGGCAGGATGTACCTACCGGAATGGAAGGACACGAAATAGTGGCCTATTTTGATTGCGTAACCTGTGTAAGCGCGCAGACCTGTTGGCCGGCTTGTATTGCATGCATGGAAGCCTGTTACATGGCCTGTCAAGCTTGTCAATACGAATGTCAAAGTTGCCAAGTTGGCTGCGAAGTCACCTGCCTAAACTGTCAGAGCGGTTGCGAAGTTGCCTGTCAAGGATGCCAAACCTGTGTTACATGTCAAGGTAGCATGAGTTGTGACGTGTCATATTACACCAGTTGCCAAATATGTGAAACATGCCAGCCCTGTTACTCCTGCCAAACCTGCCAGAATCCCTGCGAAACTAGTTGCCAAGGATGCCAAATTACCTGCCAAGACTGCCAGCAATGCTATGTTGGCTGTGAAATGGACCAGTACTGTCCACCTGGATACTATGTGCCCTAAGCGGCGGTGACAATAATGACTCAACCCAACCCAAACCAACAAACACCCCCAAAAGCACCCGTACCTGCTTCTAATCAGGCACACCCTCCTCACCCTACATTCCCCCAACCAACCGATGCCCGCATAAAAGAAGTAGTCATGGAAACGCTAATCGAACTTGACTTGATTGGGCGTGCTCAAAAGAAGAAGGCGATAACCCTTGAATGAGCCAGCGCAAAAAATCAAAGAACTCACAGTGTGGACCAGCACTAAATGCAACCTCAAATGCAAATACTGCTTTGTCTACAAACTAAACGAAGAACAACCCTGCAAAGCCATGACCACCGAAACCGCAGATCAACTCATCAACTTCGCAGAAAAGTACCTAAGCCCAGACGGAAGATTCTGGTTCTTCGGCGCAGAACCCCTATGCAACTGGCCCACCATCAAGTACATTGTCGAGAAATGCCGCGCTAAAGGTTACAAGTGGAACTTTGGAGCAACCACAAACGCTACATTGATCGATGAGGAGAAGGTGGCGTGGATGAAGCAGGTTAACTTTGGTTTGCTTCTCTCTATCGATGGACCAAAAGAAAGCCACAACGCCAACAGAGTCTACGCTGACGGCACTGGCAGCTGGGACGACGCCTGGAAAGGGCTATCCCTCGTTAGGAAAGCACTAAATCCTACGCCGCAAATCCGCTGGACAGTAACACCCTCAACCGTTAAGGGCTTAGCAGATCAGATCAGAACCGTCGTGGAAGATCACAACCTAACCAATTTAGCAGTTGATTTCGCTTATGAAGTGGAATGGACACAAGAAAACCTTGCAACACTTAAAAATGAACTGCAAGTCTTCGGTGGTTACTACAAAAAATGGATGGCAGAAGGCAAACCAGTCTTTAGCATGTTTGTCCGCGACGCCAATGCTGCTCTAACCCAGACTGTTCGGCCATGGTGCACAAGATGCGGCTTAGGCAACGGTTCAGTCGGAGTTGACTATGACGGCAAGCTCTATCCTTGTCATCGTTTCATCGATTCACACAAGATTTGCATCGGTGACATATACGATGGCTTTAACGCAACATACAAGCAGTGGATTGAGAGCTGGCAAAAGATTGCGCCGTACTGTGAGGAGCCGAAAAAGTGCTTAGCCTGCAACTATAAGAAAGCTTGCAGCGGTGGATGCATAGCCATGAACTACGACCTCTTTGATACGCCGCATGTCAACCCAGAAACGTTCTGCACCATAAAGCAACTCATAGTAGAAACCCTCGGAGACCTATGCAAGTCCCTGCAGGACAACCCAACCTTCCAGAAGCAATACAAAAAAACGAATTCGAACCCGCAGCATAAACCCTGTGGCTGTTCGGGTAAAACAACACCAAAGGAGGCGCAAAAAATGAGTACAACCACATCTGCACAGAGTAGCCTTTCGGTTGAAATTCAGCAGCAACTTGCAGCACTCACCGCCCAGATCAATGCCAGCAAGGTAAACGAGGAAGTACAGAAGCAACTAAAACAAGTCATATGCACTCTGATAGCTGAGAACGTTACGCTCAAGCGGGAAAACGCTACACTGAAAGCCCAGAAACCAAACTAGCCTTAAAGTACTAAACTCAACATTCTTTTTTATCGCTTTGTTGCATCAGTGTTGCACCAGCATCTTCTTTTATCCTCATCTGCGAGACTAGTTTCTTGTGTGGAAGAGCGTGTCTGGTGCCCGACGAAGTTAAGCGGGTTCGGCTGCTACCACCGAAGGAGGCACGGGCGCAAATTGTTTTTGTGCTCACTCGGCGGCAGCGCGTGGCCAAATCCGCTTAACACTCCCTTTTTGTGTGGAAGCAGGTGTTGCTGTAGGTGTACAGTCACATCGTTATTTATCTTACAGCAGGGATAGATGTTATCAAAAGGTTAGCTTAAAAACAGGCGAAGGTGTGTTTCCCCTCTCTCTTCCTGAATTTGTTTGCTTGTTTTTAAGTTAACCTTCCTCTCTTCATCAGCGTTATGCTTGATCAAATAAAAATCTGTTTACCTCTCAGCACTAACTCGGTTGCCCCCAACGCGCGCAACTTTTATTACGGCTACCATCAGATAACTTTTTTATGCCAACCTTTGAGTGCACCAAATGCGGCCGCAAAATCCGTAGCGAATTTGAGCTTTCCTGCACAGGCGACGTTAAACGTAACGTAGAGAAGGCGCCGTGGTGCTGCGGTAGAGAAATGATAGAAGTCATCGACGACTGACTCGTTAACGGCTGAATTCTGGGAAAGTACTATATAGTTTGTAGTGGTTTTTTGGGCTAAGTTGGTTACTTTAAGGGATGGCACAGCAAGAAGAAAAGAAAAAATCATCGCTTGATTATCGCTCTTCACGGTTCTTCGCGTTGCTTTTTCCAGCTCTATACCTGTTGGCGGTAGGGGTTTTCAGCGTTACCTACAGCATCATCCCCGGATCAGAGTTTTTAATCTTAGGTTTCCTCATTTACGCTGCATACAACAAAACATCTTGGCGTTTCCTCAAAGATTGGCTGCCGTTCATCACAGTTTTTGTGTCCTACGAAATCATGTACGGCATCGTAGGCGCCATATCTCAAAGTAATCTGCATTCGGGGCCTTTTAATCTTGAGTTGGCTATGTTTGGGGGTCAACTGCCAAGCCTGCTCCTGCAGCAGACAATACGCTTAGAGGTGCTGGACTATTTGGGTGCTTTCTTTTATTCGCTTCATTTTTTTGCGCCAACAATCTTTGCTTACATACTTTGGAGAATTAGCCCTCCAAACTACTGGAAATACACTATCAGCTTCGGTTTATGCACCTATGGCGCGTTAGTCACTTTCCTGTTCTATCCAGTAGCGCCACCATGGATAGAAGTCCCACAAGTCATACGAATTCTAACAGACTCAGTAGACGTCAACTTGGGCATTCCTGTTTATCGTACAGTTTTCGATTTTCTAAGCCCAAACCTCTACGCTGCTTTCCCCAGTATGCACTCCGCACTGCCCTTCCTGATTTCACTCTTTGCCATTAAGGTCTGGAAAAAGAAAGGGTTACTTACTCTGATTTTTCCCATTGGGGTTTGGTTTAGCGCGGTCTACTTGGGTGAGCACTATTTCGTAGATGTTTTGGGGGGAATTGCTTATGCTGCAGTGGCGTTTTTGGTTGTGGAAAAGGTTTTGTCGCTGATTTCTAAGAGAAGTCGCAGGATGGGTAAGTTGCTTCCGCAGTGTAGTTGATTTTGGTTTTAGCTTGTGGTTTGGATTAGAAGTGTTAGGCGGTTTTTTAGTAGGTTTACGAGTTGGGTTGTGTCTTCGATGTAGGCGAGGGTGAGTTTTAGGTGGTTTGCATCGGTTTTGCAGGTTGTGTGGTTGAATTTTGCGGTGGCGGCGAGTATGGTGAGTTCGTCGTCGATTTCTTGGAATATTTTTTGTAGTTGGTGTTGTTTGATTGTGAGTATTTCTTGTTGGTTTTGTGTCATCCCCAAACCTCAGTAATACTAATTAGATAAAAAGTAATACTTGTATTTAAGGAGCACCCGCCAAACACCTACAACAAATTAAATAACAAAACTGAATCAGCAAAAATAAAGAAAAAATTTTGAGCGGTTTACGTTGGGGATAGCCGTTGCAGTTGCTCTAGAGTTTAAGCCACAGCAAAATACCCATAATTAAACCGTAAATCGCTAACGCTTCGGCCAACGCAACGATAAGAAAGCTTCTGAAGAACGTTTCAGGTTTCTCAGTTAACGCGCTGATTGCGGCGCTGCCAGCAGATGAAATTGCTAAGCCAGCACTTATGGCAGGGATGCCGATGGCCAACATAGCAGAGAAGGCGAGGGCAACGCGGTCATAAGAAACAGGTGTTGTGGTTGTGGGGGTTTCTTGTTGGACTGTTTGGACGGTAAAGGCAGCCGCTAAACCCATAAGGGGGATGAGCACGAGCGTTGTTATCACGAATAGCAACAGTTTTCGTTTCAACTCACGTCAAACTCCATGCTAATGTTACTGCACACTAAGGTGGCTATTAACTTTTTTCTTAGTTGACAATTCTTCTCTTGGATGAGGGCGAAATTATGGGGTTGAAGGAAATTGAGCGGCTTTTTCTCTGAGGGAGTTTAGGTCTTGGCGGATTTTTTCTTTGCTTGCTGCCGCTTTTTCTTCAACATTTTTTATGTAGGTGTTGTAGTCGGTTTCTATTTTTTTCAAAGACGACATTTGCTTTTCACAGCAGAACAATTATTTCACGACAAGCACTGGACAAGGAGAATACTCAATGACCCGTTCAGCAACGCTGCCTATGAGGATTCTTTCTGCGCCCCGATGCCCATAAGTGCCCATAACGATTAAATCGATATTGAAGCTTTTGGCTAAGTTCACGATCTGTTCAAAAGGTCGCCCTTTAACCAGCATCGAAGTTGCCTTGACGCCTTCCTTTTCAGCTAAGCCTAACGCGTGCTTAGTGAATCTTTGTCCGTCATTTTTAAGTTCCTCTTCCACCGCTTCACGTTCCACAGGTTTTGAGAATTGATCTATGACGATTTCGTCAACCACGTAGGCAACCAAGATTTGGGCGTTGTGGAGCTTTGCGATGCCCATGGCGTATTCCGCCGCGCGGTTACTGTAAGCGGAGCCATCTACGGGGACTAAAATTTTTTGGATTGTTTGGGGGCTAAACTTTTTCATCATGCTTCAACTCTTTCTCGTGTCCTTTAATGAGGCTCTTTATGCGTTTGGTGCGTACGAATTCTTCTCTTTCTTTCTCTTCAAGCACCATTTCAATCATTTTTGCAGTCGCACGGTACCTTGGGATAAGCACGTGGTTTAGGGCGTTGACGCGGCGTTGTGTACGGCGCACGTCGTTGGCTATTTGGAAGGTTGTGCCTTCAACTTTAGCTAGATGGGCAAGTATGGGGAGGAGTTCGTTGAATTTTGTGAAGGCGCGGTCGAGTTCGGCGCTGGTGTTGGCGAAGCCGTAGTTGGGTTTGAGTTCAGGATTGGCTTTGTAGTTTACGACTGGAACGGCGACGCCCATGATGCTGCGGGAATCCATCTCAAAAGTTGCCTCATGACTGGATGTCAGTGCCGTGTTGGCTATGCCTTCTGAGCCTTTTGCCATGTTGGCTTCTTTTAGGCTGCGGTACGCTTGAGCTAGAACCTCCAGCAGTTCCTCGCGGGTTCTCTGCGCGTCATAGACGTTGTTGCGTAACTCGCGCAGCAGGATGTCGCGTTTGCGTTCTAGCACTTCCCGTCCTGACTCTGCGAGGTTGAGAGTTTTTTTGGTTTGTATGAGGTTAATTCTGGTTGGGCTGATGTTTTCCGCAGACATGTCTGCTTACTTTACCTCAGTATCGGTTTTGGGCAAATACTTGTTGATGTATTCAGGTTTAATCGAAGTCAATTCCTCTTCAGGCAAATCGCTAAGTGCATCCCAAGCTATGTCGAGGGTTTGCTCGATAGTTCGGTTCTCGTTTCGGCCTTGGTTGATAAGCGTCTTTTCGAAGCGTTCCCCAAACCGCAGGTACTCTTTGTCCCGTGTGCCTAAGCCTTCTTCGCCGATGATTGTCACAAGAGATTTAACTGAGTTGTACTGTGCGTATGCGCTGTAGAGTTGGCTGGAGACGTTGGCGTGATCTTCGCGGGTGCTGCCTTTGCCTATGCCGTCTTTCATCAGTCGCGAGAGGCTGGTGGAGATGTAGATGGGTGGATAAATTCCCTGCTTCTCAAGGGTGCGGCTCAAGACGATTTGGCCTTCGGTGATGTAGCCTGTTAAGTCTGGGATGGGGTGGGTTATGTCGTCGTTTGGCATGGTTAAGATGGGCATCTGCGTGATGCTGCCTTTTTTGCCGATAACTCTGCCTGCACGTTCGTATATGCTGGCTAAGTCGCTGTACATGTAGCCAGGGTAACCTTTGCGGCTGGGCACTTCCTCCATAGATGAGCTGACTTCACGGAGCGCCTCACAGTAGTTAGTCATATCCGTCATAACCACAAGCACATGCGAATCCTCTTCAAAAGCCAAGTATTCGGCGAGGGTTAAGCCTGCGCGGGGAGTAATGATACGTTCAACTGGCGGGTCTTCGGCTAAGTTGAGGAACATGGCGACGTTTTTTATGGCGCCCGTTTCTTCGAAGCTTTTCTTGAAGAACGCTGCGTCGTCGTGCTCTAATCCCATGGCGATGAAGACGATGTTGAAGGGTTCGTTAGCGGTTCGGATTTGGGCTTGGCGCACGATTTGCGCGGCGAGTTCGTTGTGTGATAAACCGGGGCCGCTGAAGACTGGGAGTTTTTGGCCGCGGACTAGGCTGGTTAAGCCGTCGATGGCGGATATGCCTGTTTGAATGAAGTCTTTAGGGTACTCGCGTGCATTGGGGTTAAGGGGGTAACCGTTGACGTCGCGTTTTTCTTCGGTGAAGAAGCGTGGGTGGCCGTCGATGGGTTCGCCGAAGCTGTTCATGACTCGACCCAACATTTCCGAGGAAACTGGCACTTCCAGCGGTCGACCGAGGAAGCGGGTGCGGGTTTGGGAGAGCGAGAGCCCTGTGGTGCCTTCGAAGACTTGTACGGTGACGGCTTTCTGGGTGACTTGGATGACTTTGCCTAGTCGGGTTTCGCCGTCGGGGGTTTTGATGGATACTAGTTCGTCGTAGCCGACGTCGCGGACGTTTTCGACGACTATGATGGGCCCTGAAATTGAAGATAATCCCTTGTACTCTAAGCCGATGCCTGCCATAAACTTCTACCTCAACGTGGCCTCCAACATTGCAAAGTTATCATACATCTTCTTATCCAGCAAATCCAACTCCTCAAGTTTGTCGTTTGGGATGCTGTTTTTCATACGCATAATGTCCTCTGTTATGGGTAGCTCGGTGATTTTGAAGATTGGCGCACCTTTAGTGACGGCGTTTTCTGCTAAGTGATGGAAGTCCACGATTATTTTTAACATCTTAAACTGCTTCTGCGGAGAACAGTAAGTGTCAACGGGATCAAGCGCGTTCTGCTGCAGGATAGCGATGCGGATGATGCGGGCGGTTTCCAGAATCAGGCGCTGCTTGTCTGGGAGCGCTTCGGGGCCGACGAGTTTAACGATGTTTTTCAGCTCATCTTCTGCTTGCAAGATGCGCATGGCTTCCTCGCGGTAACTGTTCCATTTCTCATCAACGTTATTGTGCCACCAGCCTGCGAGTTCGGCGATGTAGCCGCTGTAGCTTGCCATCCAGTTAATCGACGGATAATGCCTTGCATCTGCCAATTCTGCGTCGAGTGCCCAAAAGACGCGGGTGAAGCGTTTAGTGTGCTGCGTGACGGGTTCTGAGAAGTCTCCGCCGGGGGGTGAAACGGCTCCGATGGCGCAGATTGAGCCCACCCGCTTGTCGCTGCCTAAGGTTTCAACGACGCCTGTGCGCTCGTAGAATTCGGCGAGGCGAGAGGGCAGGTAGCTTGGGAAGCCTTCTTCGGCAGGCATTTCTTCGAGTCTGCCTGAGACTTCTCGAAGTGCTTCTGCCCATCGGCTGGTGGAGTCAGCCATCAACGCGACGGCATAGCCCATGTCGCGGTAGTACTCTGCGAGTGTGATGCCTGTGTAGATGCTGGCTTCACGTGCGGAAACAGGCATGTTACTGGTGTTTGCAACTAGGATTGTGCGCTCCATGAGGGGGTGCCCTGTGGTTGGGTCAAGCAGTTTAGGGAAAGTATCCAGCACGTCGACCATTTCGTTGCCGCGTTCCCCGCAGCCCACGTAGATAACTATGTTTGCGTCTGACCATTTGGCGAGTTGCTGCTGGGTGACGGTTTTGCCTGCGCCGAAGGGACCGGGAATGGCTGCGCTTCCACCTTTGGCTATGGGGAAAAACGTGTCGATTACGCGTTGCCCCGTGATTAACGGAGTTGAAGCGGCTAGCCGCCGCGTGTGCGGTCGAGGTGTACGGACTGGCCATCTTTGCAGCATAGTCACGTCGGTTTTGGCGCCGTTGGCTTCCAATGTGGCGATGGTTTCTGTCACGGTGTAGTCGTCTTGTTTGGCTACTTTCACAACTTTGCCCTCCAGGCCCAGCGGAACCATTATGCGGTGTTCCACCAGATCGGTTTCCTGCACTACACCCAAGATGTCGCCTGCTGAAACCTTGTCGCCGACTTTTGCTTTTGGAGTGAATGCCCATTTTTTTTCTCTTGATAACGCTGTGACTCCGCGTGCTTGCTTTATGAAGGGGCCTGTGAGTTGACGTATGGTTTCCAGTGGCCTCTGGATGCCGTCGAAGGTGTTGCCTAAAAGTCCTGGCCCTAACTCGACGGACAGCGGGCTGCCTGTGCCCAAGACGGGTTCGTTTAGTTTTAGTCCAGTGGTGTTTTGGTAGACTTGGATTGTGGCGTAGTCGCCTTCGAGACGGATGATTTCGCCGATTAAACCGGCGTTGCCGACTTCAACCATTTCATGCATAACAGCGTCGTGGAGGCCTTTGGCTTCGACGACTGGGCCTGCTACTCGTATAACGCTTCCTTTAGACACCATCTTTTGTTTCTTCTCCGAAGAGGGTTTTTGCGATTTTCGCCCGCAGCTGCGGTTTGAGTTCCGCGAGGCGATTGTCGAGGGTGCCGTCGTAGACGATTTTTCCGTCTTCCGACTGAACTTTGCAGCCCCCGAGGTAATTTGGAGTTGCTTTAGAAATTTTGAGTTCAACGCCAAGTTTATTTGAGGTCTTCTTTAACTTTTCTTGGGTTAACAAAGCTTTGTCCTTAGCGTTAACTTCCACCACGAGAACTTTTTGATCCATCTTTTTAGCGATTTTCTCGATGAGGTCGAGGAGGTATGCTTGATACTTGTCGGTTTCAACAAAACCCCTAAGCTCCACCAAAGCTTTCTCGAAGGCTTCATCCACGAGGTCTTCTTTAGTTTTTAGCAAGCGATTTCTTACTTCAACTTCAGCAACAGAAGCCCTCTTGCGTTTTTCAGCCTCCGCCTTTTCTTTGGCTTCAGCAACCGTGGCGTGGAAGGAGCGGTCGGCTTGCTCTTTGGCCTTGCGCAGGGTTTCTTTTGCTTGACTTTCAGCAGCAGAGAGGATGGCTTCAGCTTCTTTCTGAACGTCGCCTAACACTTCGTCTGCAATCGCTGCAACGCCACTTTTAACACTCAATCAATATACCTCTAGATTTTGATACCTAAGATTTTACTGATGGTGCTCGATATGGGAATGTATTTTGATTGCCCTCGGCTTCCAGGGAGTTCAACGATGAGGGGGGTTATGCGTTCCTGTCTGACCTTGTCGATTTGGTCACGTATCGCTGGGTCGGTGGAGTATGCTTGGCTGATGACTATGATTCCGACGTCGCTTAACGCCAACGCTTTGTATAGGGCTTGTTTAGCTTCGTCTACGGAGGCAACTTCAACGCCATCGACCCCGACCAGCCTAAAGCCAGTGACTATGTCGCCGTCGCCTATCACGTAACCAATCATGCCATCACTAATATAACTTTAAATGCTTGTTAGCAAATTCAAAATAACTGTTAAAAATGTTGCGACCCGAAAGAATGACTTCGGCATCTATTATCTGTGTCAAAAAAGATGTCGAATCAATGTTGGAAACATTGAACACCTTCGGCGAATTCCACATTGAACCTTCGGCGCAAGAAAACACAAGCTTATCGGAAAATAACCAACACATCCAGCAGGTTCAAGAGCGGCTCCTCGACGTGGAAGGGCTGATTAAACTTTTGGTGGTGGAAAAAGGCAGCTTTCTAGACATTTTCAAAGCCACCCAACCCGTCAAAGTGAACGTGACGGCGGATAATTGGCAGTCACTTTTAGAAGACACCAGCCAAAGCATTCTAAACCTCAAAAGCGAAATCGAAACAAAAAACGCTCAGTTAAATGCCCTCAAAGAAAAAAATGCAGAACTAAACCACCTAAGAAAAATGCTCTCAGCCATGGAAAATGCAGGCGCTGACATGGCAACGGTTGAGAACCTGAAACTTGTCTACGTCGTCTTCGCAAGCATGCCTATCAAAAACTGCGAACCATTCCAGCTAGCCATCACAGGCTTACCGCTCTTTATCCGTCAAAGCCACCTCACCGAGGACGAGTGCTTCCTTATTGTTGCGGCGCCAACCAAAAATAAAGAGGAAGTGGAAAGGATTCTGCGAACTTATCATGCTGAACCTTTTCAGATTCCCCCAGAGTTGCCGCAGAATGTCAGCGAAGCCTTAGAGGAGGTAAAACGTCGTCTTAAAGAGAACAGCGAAAAAGAAAAGGAAATCCAAGATGAATTGAAAAAGCTTGGCGAAGAAAACAAGGACAAGCTGGCGTCTTGGAAGGAAACCTGCGAAAACATACTAGTACTCTTAAACGCTGAACAAAAGATTCTACAGTCAGGACGATTGGCAACCATCAAAGGCTACGTGCCTCAGGACAAATTCAAACAATTAACCGAAACCGTCAACGCAAAGATGGAGGGCAAAGCGCTGGTTTTGGCTAACGACCCAGCCGAAGACCTGGAAGCGCCACCCACCAAAATCATGCATAATCGCTTCGTCAAACCCTTTGAAGTAATCACCCGCCTCTACGGATTACCCACATACGACGAATTAGACCCCACCCCCTTTATCGCAATCTCATTCCCGATTCTTTTCGGGTTGATGTTCGGCGATTTAGGCCACGGCTTGGTACTGTTACTGGGCGGCTTAATCGTGGGCAGCCTCATAAAAGGCAATCAAGGCATGAAAAACGTCTGCTGGATTATGGCGGCCTGCGGTGCAGCTGCATGCGTTGCAGGGTTGCTTTTCGGCGAGTTCTTTGGAATAGAACTATCTAAACTAAACCCGACGTGGGGGCCACTATGGTTTAGCCCCTTCCACGGAGACGGGGTGTTTGAATTCCTCATTTTCAGTCTCTGCATCGGCATAGTGCAAATCGTCAGCGGCATAGCCATAGAAATGGCAAACTACATCGTCAAACACAACTACGCTGACGCCTTCTTAACCGCGTTACCCAAAATTGCGTTCTACCTCGGCGGCGTCTACCTAATCGTCACCTGCAGACTCGATTTCGCCCTCTGGCTGAGCGGACCCATACTTGCCCCGCTAATTCCATTCATAATAATGGTTGCAGGCAAACCCCTGATGCTTATGGCGGCTAAACCAAAAATGCCCGAATTGGGCAAACCTCACGCGCAACACGCAGGAGAACACGCCGAACAAGACACCTTCACAGGCAGGCTTTTTGAGGGCGGAGACTTCTTGACACGCTTACTCAGTAACACAATCTCCTACAGCCGCATACTCGCGTTGCTTATGGCTCACTGGGCACTGTTGCTGGTGACCTACACCGTTGCAGAACTCATCAACCCGCCCACTTCGCCTACAACAATAGGCTTCATCATTGCAGGAGTAGTCATAGTCTTCGGTAACCTCGCGATCATAGCATTGGAAGGCTTAATCGTCTTCATCCACACCCTCAGACTACACTTCTACGAGTGGTTTAGCAAATTCTACGGCGGAACAGGCACAGAATTTAACCCCTTCAAACAAAACTTCAGCCACACCACCTTAACATTGAAAAAACCAACAAGCAACAAAACGCCTAAAACAGAAGGCGCTCTTTAATCGCTTCAGGCGACATGCCGCCATCCACACCTAAACTAATCGCAGTCAAATTGTATACTTCAGCTTCTTTGAGCGTAACGAAAGCCAAGGTTGAACCGATGTTAAAGATTTCTCGAATTCTGCTTTTCTTTGCACGCGCCAACATCGCAGTGTGGAAGGCTTTTTCAGCTTGGGCGATTGTTTCTTCAGGCGTCTCTCTGCGCGTAAAGTATTTCGCGTAGTAACTGTCTTCAACGATTTTGTAGGCTGCTTCAAAGTTTAAAGCAGAAACGATGGATTCGACTTGTTTCTTTTCAAGATTAAAGAAGCAGTGAGGTACCGCGAGTCTTAGCCAGTTGGGGTCGTAGTTGAGGTTTTTGCCTCTCAACAAGGTAAGCAGGATGAAGCTGTCGTTTTGGATGCTGGCGTAAAAGTACGCGTGGCGCTTCTCTCTTCGGGGTAAACTTTGATACGCAGAAAAGTGCTTTTCGTAGAATAAAGTGTCAACAAAAACGTCCATAGTGGTGGTTGAGCCTGTTTCTTGGAAGCTCTTAAACCCCAGATTCAAAGCGGATTCATATTCTGTGCCCTTAAAGGCTTGAACAACCCCCGCAATACTGGATGCTTTGGCAGCTTCCTCCACCACCTCAAAATTGTCAAAGTAACGCTCTACTTGCAAGTAAAGCCTTGCAAGCCGCTGCTCAGACGGGAGCTTAGCGTGGGCGGCTCTAATGAGGGTTTTAACGTTTTCGGATTCAAACCGCGACAGATACACGTTGAGGTAGCGGTTTGCTTGTTCAGGAGCATACTTTGTGATTTTCAGGTAAGTCTCAATTAAATTCTCTCGGAAAGCACGCTCAAGGTTACGTCCAGAAAGCGGAGCAGATAACCGCGAAATCTGTTCCTGATAAGGCGTGTCCCGAAGCTGCGAGACAAAGTCAGCGACCGTTTTACTTTCGGCTAACGCTTTAACTTTATTTTCACCTAAAAAGAGGCTTCTCTCGGCGCCGATTTTTGGAAGAACCAAAGCATACTTGGTTGTCTGCAAATCTAGTTTTCCTCTAGCACCGCATCAACAACAGCTTTAACGGCTTTATCCATGCGTTTTTCGGCTTTGACTTTTAGTGTAGCTGACTCTTGGTCAGTTTTTTCCAGCAGTTTGAGGCGGGTTTGGTTGGCTTCTTCGATGGCGGCTGCGTAGCGTTTCTGGGATTCCTCCGCGGCGTAAGTGCGGCTGTTTGCTAAGAGCGTTTCAGCGTCTTTTTGGGCTTGAGCGGTGATGTTTTTGGCTTTCTCTTTGGCGTCTGCTTGGATTTGTTCAGCTTGGGCTTCGATGTTTTTTAGTTCTTCCCACACTTTCTGCATTCTAAATCCACAGCCAATATAGGGTTAGATATGTGTCTAAAAGTATTTTTGGTTTCTAAAGCTTATGCCCTGTGCGTAAAAAACTGCAGTGAAGCTTATGCGTGAATATTTGGTTAAGACCAGAAGAGTCGGCGATCAACTTGTGGTGGCGTTGCCCAGAGACCTTGTTCAAGCAGAGCAGTTGAGCGAAGGCGTTTTGGTGAAGATATCTGTTCAGAAAGCCCAAAAACAGGTTACAAGGGCACAGCAAAAGGATGATGGGTTAGGTGTTGAGGACCCATGGAGACTACTCGAATAGAAAACTACACAAAGTATAGTAACAAATATTCAATAGTGTTCAAATAAGCTTGCCCATTCAACCGAATATTAATCCACGTTGAATCAAACTTTATTAACAGTAAAACCAACAGCCTCAACAATACAGGCGACTTGATGCTGACCTTACAAACGGAGTTCATGCAAAACAAAGAGACAGGTTTTGTATTCCCAAACTATGCTAAGAACTGCATTTTGAACATACCTAAAATAGTCCTAAACATATTTGAACCAAAAAAATACCAGTCGCCGCTTAAAAACAAAGTAAACATGAATTCCAAGAACATTAACAAAGTAGCGTTAATAGTGGTTGACGGTTTAGGATTCAACCAATTCCTCAGACACCACGAGCAAAACCGTTTTTTGAGCAACCTCACAAGCAAAGGCGAAGTTTATCCTTTAACAAGCGTCTACCCCTCCCAAACCACAAACGCCCTAACAACCCTGAACACTGGGTTAACACCACAGGAACATGGGCTTTTCGAGTATTTCATTTACCTAAAAGAAGTCGGAGTAGTCAATGCACTCCGATTCGAACGTATCGATGCAAAGAAAAGAAACTTGGTTGAAGAAGGATTCGACCCGAAAATCATGTTTAAGGGCAGAAACATCCAGCAGACGCTAACCCAAGAAGGAATCCAAACCTTCACCCACATGCATACCTCCAACGCCTCTAATGCCTGTACAAAACTGGTCTTCGAGGGCAGCACAATCGTTCCCACCCTAAAAACATCTGACGCCATCGTCAAATTAAGAAAAAACATAGAGAAAAACAAAGGCAGCGCCTACTTTTTTGTGCATCTAGAAACTTTAGACACAATTTCTCATGAGTATGGTCCACAAAGCGCAGAATTCACCGCTGAACTGCAATCAATCAGTCACCTGCTCCAAAAAGAGCTGGTTGAGAAAATCAACGCAGAATCTGCCAGTGAAACGTTAATCCTAATAACAGCTGATCACGGCGCAGTCCAAGTTGACCCAAACCAGACCACGTACCAAAATTTAGAAGCAGCCCCGTTGCTGAACAGGGCATTTGGGAAAAACCGAAAAAGGATTTTGCCCACAGGCGGTCCACGAGACATATTTCTCCACATCAAAGATGAAAAACTTGCCGAAACAAAACAAGCCCTATCGCAAAAAATAGGCAAAAAAGCCCAAATCTTAGAAACAAAGGAAGCCATCCAAAACGGCTTGTTCGGCGTGGGAGATGCAAACCCAGAGTTCATTGAAAGAGCAGGAAACCTGTTGATTCTCCCCTACAAAAAAGAAGCGGTTTGGTTTGAGGGGCCTGACGGGAGAAAAATCGATTTTTTGGGTCAACATGGCGGCTTAAGTGAAGAAGAAATGGTAGTGCCGTTTGCAATCGCCAAACTGTGCGACCTAAAAAGATGACGAGAAGGAGCTTTGTTGTAGTTAACCCCAAAAAGTTAGTTGGGTACTTTGCTAATAGCCTTGATAACCTTTTCTGCCACAGCCTCATCGCTGATTCCAGACACATCCACCGTTATGTCTGCATGCTTTCGATAAAGCGGTTGGCGCTCCAAAAAAACCTGCTCCAAACCCTTCGTCTTCAAGCCAACGATGCCTCTGCCAGAAAAATCTGGAGTGCGCCGCTTAATCTCCTCTAAAGAAGCATCCAAAAACACAACCGTAGAGATGCTCTTCAAAAAAGCCATAGAACGCTCTGAATAAACCGAGCTGCCGCCAGAAGCGATAACTGAATTTTTAACCCCTTCTAAGCTCAGTACAGTGTTCTCTTCTAACTCCAAGAACCGCTCATCACCCAAACAATCAACCAAATCCTGCAAACGCATGTTTTTTGCTTCCTCGATTATTCTATCCACGTCGATGAAACGGTAATTCAACCTTTCAGCCAAAAGCAGCCCTATACGACTTTTCCCTACACCAGACATTCCAATCAAGGTAACGTTCATAACATCATATTGTGGTTAGAGGTTATTTTCTTTTTACGGACAGATCACCAACCGCATACGCTTCCGTATCCGCACCTGCTGGAATCACGCGACGTCTCAGCAGCTACCCCCCCTCCCTTATATAAAGAACAAAAGATTGAAGAGGGCTTTTGTTTTTTTATGCTGATGGCGTTAGTTGGTTTCTCATTTAACCACTTTACACTTTTCATCATCTCATCAACTTTTCATACACTGGATCTTTTCAGAGCCAACATGCATCCCGCGAAGAAGACACATCCGAAAGCAACCAACCCCACAAGGGAGATCCATGGAAAAGAGTAACCCAGAACTGTTGCACGCAGTAGGTTGCTTGCGTGGGTTAGGGGTAGAAAATAGAGGGCGGCTTTGGCTACGTCGGGCAGTTGACTTAGCGAGAAGAAGGTGCCGCACAAGAAAGTCATGGGTAAAATCACCACTGTGCTAAAGGTGCTCATGCCCTGATGGGAATTGATAATGAACGCTATGAGTACACCGAATAATGCGAACACAAAACAGGACAACAGCAGCATCAGAAAGAACAATGGGCTTACCTGCAATGTTGGAGCGAGAGCGAAACCGACTGCGAATATGGCAAGTGCACTAATCAAGCCTCTAAGTACACCTATTAGGGCTTTTCCGATGACGATTGAGGAGGAACTTACAGGAGACATCAACAACTCATCGAAGCTCTTGTAGAAGAACTTGTCAACCTGAAGCTTAGATGCAGCACCGTTAAAACTAATCGAAAACGCTGTTAACGCAACTATACCGGGGATGACGAAAGCAAGGTAAGATACGCCGTCAACGTTGACGCCTTGACCTAACCCGTACCCGAAAGCAACCAAATACAAAAGCGGCAACACCAAACTGGTTGCGATGGTTGATTTCCAGTGGCGGCGCATATTACGGAGGTCTACCCAGAGAACAGCGTATACGTCGCTGAAGAAATTGGTAATCATCAAGAGCCCCCCACCTTTTCACCTGTTCGCTCAATAAAGACATCTTCAAGATTTGTGTCACGGATGATTACTGTGGCTGCATCGGGGGGTAACTTTTGAACGTAGTTGTTGGCGGTTTCTCGGTCTTGGAAGAATTCACAGCGGGTTTCTTTATTGTTGACTAACGTTTCAACTGCTACGGCACCCAGCTTTTTTCGAAGCTCTGTTGGTTTACCTACAGTGATTAGGTGCCCGTGATGCATGATTCCAACACGGTTACATAGAACCTCTGCTTCTTCGATGTAGTGGGTTGTAAGAAAAATTGTTGTGCCGTCACTGTTTAAACGGCGCATAAAGTCCCAGAGGCGGCGGCGGGCTTGGGCGTCTAAACCTACGGTTGGTTCGTCTAAGAACAACAGTTTAGGTTCATGTAGCAAGCTGCAGACGATAGCGGCTTTCTTTTTCATGCCTCCTGAGAGAGTGTCCACCATTTTGTCAGCGTATTCGGTGAGTTCAACGTATTCAAGCAATTCAGCTATGCGTTTTTTGCGTTTCGAAGATTCAAGGTGGTGTATTCGAGCGTGGAATTCCATGTTTTCCCGAATCGAAAGGTCACGGTCTAAACTTAGATGCTGCTGCACTACCCCTATGACTTTCTTTACTTTTGCAGGCTCAGTCCTCACGTCGAACCCGTCCACAGATGCAAAACCACTGTCAGGGCGCGTAAGGGTGGTCAAAACGCGGATGGTGGTGGTTTTTCCTGCACCGTTAGGTCCAAGGAAACCGAAAATTTCGCCCCGCTCAACTTGCAAATCTAAATTGTCGATTGCTTTGATGTTGCCGTAGCTTTTGGTTAAATTTTCTGTGTAGATAAAATTGTTCAACGCTATGTTACTCCTCTGGATTGTCGTGTTTCTTTAGGGCTTCTGTCACAGCCTGTTTTGCTGTGAAACCGATTAATTCACCCATTTTGGTGTGTCCACCAGTGTGACTGATGACTATGTTGGGGTTTACGCCGGAGACAACGATCATGTTGTCTGTTCCTGTGCCCGTTGCCTGAACCTGAGGCGTGGGAGTGCTTCGGTAGTCTAGATCTTGAAGTGCTGCGGTTTTGGCTTCAGTAGCTGTCATTATGGCTCTCGCCATGGCGCCCCAAGTCAAAGTGACATTGGTCAGAAGAATGATGTTGATTGTTCCAAGTTTAGGCTGAAAACCAGTTGCCCTCTCGACCCATTGCCCTTCATCTACACCCATGCGAAGAGCATTGTTTCTTGCACCACCTGTTGCTATGCAGCAGACATGAAAGTCTTCGTATGTTTTTTCACAGAAGGCTACTTTTTCCATGTTAACTGCGGTGCTCATGAAAGTTAGATTGCTGAGACGGAGACCTAAGGTGGCAGGTAGGCGCTTTACGAACTGGGCATACTTCTGCAGCGTCATTATGTTACCTGATAAGGGGTCTGGGACAAACACGTTGGCAACGTTGTTTACGCGTTTTATACCGTCTAACGTTGAGAGTACACGTCTTTTTTCGCTAAAAGAAACAAGGGTAGTGTTTAGCTGTGTGCCGTCGTATTTGTGGTAAACTACTCTTGCGTTGGCTTCTTTTAGTTTTAGGTTCAACTTGTTTTCTTTAAATTTCGTTACAGCTTGAATCATTGTTTCTTCTCCTTTTGGTTGTTTACTTTTTCGTTAGCGTCCTCAAGCAAGCCTTCCACGTTTAGATAGAGCTTCTGAAGCTCAGTTTTCATTTCCTTAGACGCTTGCCACATATCGCGTTCAATAGCTTCCAAAAGCCGCTCCACCATGTTCTGAAGGGCATGAGGATTCACGTCTTTGAGCCACTCTTGCATCGCCTTGTCTAACACGTATTTATTAGCCAAAGCCTCATACATCCAGTCCTCAACAACCTCGACGGTGGCATCCCAACCGAAAACAAAATCCACATTTCTAGACAAGTCCGCAGCGCCTTGGTAGCCATGCCGCTTCATGCTTTCGATGTATTTAGGATTGAGGAGACGGCTACGGAAAACGTGGCAGGTTTCCTCCGCGGTGCTTCTGACCTTGACTCGGCGGGGGTCAGAGCTGTCGCCGCAGTAAGAGCGGGGAGCTTTTCCTCCGATGACTTTTACGGCGTTAATCATTCCGCCATGTGCGTCGTACCAGTCGTCCCCGTCTAGAATGTCATATTCACGTGAATCTTGGTTTTTTACGGTTACGTTGATTTTGCTTAATCTACGCTCGAACTTCTTTGGCACTTGAAGGCCGTAAGTTTTGCGCGTATAGGCGTAGCTTCCCCAGTTGACGTAAATGTCGCTTAGGTCTTTTTGCTCCTTCCAATTCTTCGAATCTACAGCTTCACTGACCCCACAACCGTAAGCGCCGGGGCGGTCACCGAAGATTCTGTAGCAGGCCTCCTCACGAAGTTTAGCGGGATCTATGGCTTCTGCGGCGCGTTCGTTGACTTCTGTCTCTACGTGTTTTGCTATAAAGTTCTGTTCGGAGGGCTCTTTTAGGCTTGCAACTAACCTGACAGCATCGTCGATGAGATGAACAACGTTGGGGAAGGTGTCACGGAAAAGCCCGCTTATACGTACAGTAACGTCGATTCGGGGGCGATTCAACTTTTCAATTGGAATAACTTCGACGCCGACGACACGGCCACTGGAGCCTTCCCAAACAGGTTTAGTGCCCATCAAATAGAGGATCTCTGCGATGTCGTCGCCTTTGGTTTTCATAGTATCAGTTGCCCAGATCACGATGCCCACGTTCTCAGGGCACTTGCCTTCTTCTTTTTGGTAGCGTTCAATCAACGCGTTTGCTAAGGCTACTCCTACCTCCCAAGATGCAGGGGTGGGAACTGCCCGTGGGTCTACGGAGTAAAAGTTTCGGCCTGTCGGCAAAATATCCGCCATACCTCGCGTGACTGAACCAGAAGGCCCAGGCGGTACGTAGTGAGCTGAAGAAGCTGAGATAGTGTTTGTTAATTCGTCTGAAGTAGCGTTAAGGGCTGGAACCAGAAAGAGTCCGACGTATGAGAGGCATTTGTGGATTTTGAAGCTGTCTTTGCCGAGAACTTCAATGATGATTTTTTGGATGTTTTGAGTGTTAAAGTTTTCAGCATGAAACCTCCGAATAAGCTCAAGAGCCAATGCGTTTAGTTCTTTGAGTCGGTCGCCGTTAGTTTTCCCGTCGCTGTTGAGTTTGCCTCTATGTACAAGCAGGTCTTCGTAGTCGTAGCCTTTCAACTCCGCAAGCGCCTCTCGAAGCGAAGGCACAGACCCGTTGCTTAACCGTGTCAACGTAAATAGGAATTCATCTAAGCGGAGACCAGTAGGGGCTTCGCCTAAGATGTGGAGGCCGTCACGAATTTGCGCGTCAGATAACTCGTTGATGTATGCGTGGAGTTTCTCTAAAAAAGAGTCAAAATCTGCATATGCTGTTTCTTGGGTTACTGTTAAGTCTTGGTCCAGTTTTGCTTGAACCACGTTTTCCCAGATTAACTTTTGCAGAACAGCTACTTTATCTGGGTCAACCGTTTTAGCGTGATAGTACTCTTGCAGTTGAACTTCAAGTTTAGCGAGCTCCTCGTAGGAGTCAGCGTTATGCATAGCGGGAACCAAGTACTCTATGATACAGCAGTAGCCTCGACGTTTAGCTTGAGTGCCCTCGCCGGGGTTTGTTTGCACATAAGGGTAAATGTTTGGCATGTCTGCGATGGTTATGTCGGATTGGCAGCTACGCGATAAACCTACAGATTTACCAGGCAACCACTCCTGGGTGCCATGTGTGCCGATGTGCATGATAACGTTGGCTTTGAATACGTCACGTATCCAGCGGTAGTAGGCGTGGTAATGGTGGGGCATTGATATGTCTGGGCTATGATAGAGGCTTGAAGCGGAGGTTTCCATGAACCCACGTGGCGGTTGCATCCCGATGAAGACGTTGCCGTTTATTATTCCAGCGACAAGCAATTTGCCGTTGAAGACGAAAAGTTTGCCTGGATGCACCCCCCAGTCCTGATCCATCTTGTCCGAGACATCTAAGGGTAACTCATCGAACCATTTCGCGTACTCTTCGCTTGGGATTTTGTCTAAGGCGCGGTCTGAGAGTTCTTGAGGGCTTGCCCATCGACGGTCGTTGGTTAACCCGTTGATTATGGTGTCCATTAGCTTCTGGCTGCTCTCGGGCATAAAATCAAGCATATACCCTTCTTTCTTCAATGCCTCAAGAATGTTCATAACAGAAGCAGAAGAATCCAATCCAAACGCATGCCCTATCGTGTCATTTCTTGGAGGATAGTTGTGGAAGATTATGGCTACTTTTTTTTCGCTGTTAGGTAGACGCCGCAGTTTACCCCAGTTAATGGCTAAACTGACCAGTTTCTGGGTGCGCTCAGCAATGGGTTCATACTTGATTAGTCGCGTTCCTGTAGTGGAATTAAATTGGCAGCAATCCATAGCCGCAATGGGCACAGTAATCAGGGCGCCGTCGAATTCAGGCATCGCGATGTTGGCAGGTATGTCCATTACGCTTAAGCCTTGAATTGAGTCCCGCCATTCTTCAGCAGTGTTGCAAGTGAGGATGGCTTTGATTATGGGTACGTTGAGTTTTTTGAGGACTAAAGATGCGTCTGCGCCAGAGAGACAAGTGGAAAAAGAGAAAGAAAACAAGCTCACCACGACGTCGATGATGGGTTTGCCGTCTTTTAGGAAGAAATTGTCAATAACCCATTCTAAACCGTTAATGCCGAGTTTGGGGTTTTTTGAACCGCTGAAAAACACAGGCAAAACGTTTGCACCTTGAGCTTCGATTTCGCGTATGGTGTGGTCGATGAAGCTTGTGTTGCCGCCTTGCCAGTGGCTTTGGTGGAACCATAAGCCCACGGTTACCCGTTTAGGATCAAATTTCTTTTCAATATATTCTGTAAGTGTTGGGAGGTGGGAGAAACCTGGGTGGTAGATGCCTTCCCACAGCGGCTTGGTCGGTTCCTCAAAGTCGTGACTGGCGCCTGTGAAGCGGCTCATGAGGAAATACATGAGGTTTGTGAAGTTCTTTTTTCCGCCGTAGTTGAGGTAGAAAAAGATTTTTTTGCGGTCCTCCGCTTCCACCGTGGAGTACTTGTTGTAGTCTTTGGCGCCGAAAAACGAAGCGGAAACCATAAGCGGCACCTTGGCGGTTTTTAGTGCTTCAACCAGCTTTTCTAACTCTGGCAAGTCACCCATCAAGTGGACAATCACAATGTGTGCGGTCTTTGCGAAGTTTATGAATTCGTCTAATGTGCCAAAGTCTCGGAAGTCTCCGCCAGTGCGCAGACAAAGTTCGATGGTGTTGGGGTTTTTTTTGTTAATTGTTTTTGCTGCTTCTATGGCGGGTATGGCGTCAGTGGGGATGGTTGTTACGATTGCGATTTTTGTTTTCGGCATAGGTGTTTTCCTCGTCAAATTTTTTGTTCTAACACTGGCGTTAGTTTTGTGTTTGAGAAAAAGTCAACTTCGTTTATCACTGGAGTAACTTGGGGTTTACCTACAAAAGAGCTTGAAACATTCACCTTAATTCCGTACACGGCTTCGATATTTTTCTCGGTTAAAACCTCTTCAGGGGTGCCCAAGGCGTATACGCAGCCGTTTTTTAGCATAAGCATACGATCAGAAAACCTGCTTGCCAAATTCAAGTCATGCATAGAAACAATAACAGAACGCTCCTTACTCTTCGCTAAACTCTTAAGCATACAGAGAATCTCCAACTGATGCTTAATGTCAAGCGAACTGGTAGGTTCATCGAGTAACATGAGTTTAGGCTGCTGAGCTAAAGCACGAGCAATAATGACTTTCTGCTGTTCACCACCGCTGAGCTCGTTGAAATGACGCATCCCAAGGTGACCGATACCGAGGTAATCCAGCATCTCAGCAACGATTTCATTGTCCCGTTCACTTATGTTCCAGTGTATGTAGGGTTTTCTTCCCATCAAAACGACGTCGAAAACGGTGAAGGGAAACGTGCTTGAGGAACTCTGGGGCACATACCCCATAAGCATAGATAGCTCTTTGAGGTTCATTTTGCAGGTGTCTTGATCGTCAACGAGCACGGTGTTATGTTTGGTTTTTAGGATTCGGTTGATGCATTTTAACAAGGTGCTTTTGCCTGAACCGTTGGGACCAACGATGCTGAGCACCTCGCCTAATCCGACTTCGAATTCAACATCCTTGAGGATAGAGATTGGACCATAGCTAAAGGTTAGTTTGTTTATGCATAATTTCATCCGAATGATCTCCTCCGTTTACTCACTAAAAGGTAAATGAAGAACGGGACACCCAATAGAGACGTTAAAATACCCACAGGAAGCTCAGTGGGCATAATGATCAGCCGCGCCACTGTGTCGGATGCCAGAAGCATCAAGGCACCCATGCCGATACTGCAAGGGATAAGGTATCGGTGGTCACTACCCAGCAGCATACGTGCGATGTGTGGGGCTATTAAATCCACAAAACCTATGATTCCTGTGAAGGCGATTATACTGGCGGTCGCGATGGTTTCTAGCAGCATGTTTACGGTTAGGACGCGTTTAGAGTTGACGCCTAAACTTGTTGCCACATCTTCACCCATGCTCATAATGTTGATGTTCCAAGATTGAGTCATCATCAAAATCATCGTCACCGAAACTATAGGCAGACAGATCAGGATTTTTTCCCATGTCGCCGTGTAGAGGCCGCCTAAAAGCCAGAAAACTATCGCGGTTACCGCGTTATTATCGGGTGATATATACTGAATCAAAGATAAGAGGGCAGAAAAGAGGAAACCAACAGCGACCCCTGCCAAGATCACCGTTTCCGAGGACATTCCCCTTAAGCGAGCAATCGAATAAACAATTACCATGGCAAGCAAGCAGAAAATGAAAGCATTACCGATAACCAAGTATCCACCGACAAAAGAAACAACTCCTATTCCGAAAACTATGGCTAAAGCGGCGCCGAAACCTGCTGCGGAAGAAATCCCCAAAACATAAGAGGATACAAGGGGGTTGCGCAGGACACCTTGCATGGTTACTCCTGCAGCTGCGAGACCTGCTCCAGCTATCAAAGCCATTACGATGCGGGGAAAGCGTATGTCCCAGATTATAGTTTGAGCTAAAGGTGACCCTGGATCGAGGTTTAAGAATGGAAAAGTCCTTGAAATAATGACTTGTAGAGCTTCGGGTAGCCGAGGTGAACCCGCGCCGAAACTAATCGCGATAAGCACAACTATGATTATTGCTATAAAAACAGAGAAAATTGCAAGAAGTTTGCGCTTCTTGCCTTTATTGTAGAGTTTTGTCAGTTCAGCTTTTGTGGTCATGGATAAGCAAACGTCCCTGCAATTGCGGTTCCGAAAAACTTTTGATTAAGCTCCTGATTCACTATTGCTGGGTCTATGTCTGAGAATAGGCTTGGCTGAAGCCACTTTGCCCAGTAGAGGTAGCCGATTACGCATCGTACACCGCTTCTGGCGTAAAAGTCGCAGACGTAGACCCGGCCATACTTAACTGCATCAACATTCTGAAGCGAGGTTCTGTTTAACACGTCGTTTCTTGCGGCGATAAAGTCGTTTATGTTATGTGACGGACTTGCGATAAGCACGATTATCGCAGAAGGATTTTGTTCAACGATAAATTCAGTGCTAAGTGTAGGGGAGTAAACTGTTTGGTTTTCAGCAATGTTAATTCCGCCAGCTTGGTAAACACTAGCCGTAACGAAAGTTCGACCGTAACCGTACCATTCAAGGTAGGTTTTAACTTGCTGAGAAGGCGTCAAAGCATATATGCGGTCTTTAACGATTTTGTTGTAGTTTTGCGCCCATTTAACGTATGAGTCTACTTCAGTTTGGTGACCGACGATTTTGGTAAAGTTCTGCATTAAGCCGCACGTGAAATCTATAGGGGTGCTTAGCGCGTAGAGTTCATCTTTGGTTAACTTTGAAGGATTTGTCGGTTCGGGTGTGGTTGTGTCGATGATGTAGACGGGGATGCCTGCATTCTTGAGTTGCTGATAAGCAGTGGGGTTGTATGGTAGCATTGAACTGGCAAATATGACGTCTGGGTCAAGTGTTATCAGGGCTTCTACGTTTGGTGCATAATCATTTTCCCCATATGATTTAACACTTAGAATTGACGGGGGCATCGTGCAACTATCCGTACGCCCAACAATTAAATCTCGGCAGCCCATGGCACATAGAATCTCTGCTATGCCGCCGTCAAGAGCAGCTATTCTGGTTACTGGGAGAGGTATAGTCATGGTGTTTCCTGCGCCGTCGGTAACTGTTACTTCGGTTGGAGCAGGAGTTGGAGTTGGCGTGGAACTGGTTGAACTGGTTTGTGTGTTGGATGATGTTGTGGGTTTAGTTGTTGGTTTGATAGTCGCCGTTGAGGTGGGTGATTCAGTGGCTGTCGGAGAAGCAGTTGGATTAACTGTGGGGTTGGAAGTCGATGAGGAAGAGGAAGTTGGACTGTATAGACTGTAAACGCCATAGATGGATGCAATGATTATTATTCCAACAATGAAGGTTGCAGCTATAATTGTTGTATTCTTCAAATGTTTCACCTCCTAACAGGATTATCTAAAAAAATCCTATAATCATCAAACAAGTTCTCACGAACAGCAGACACAATCGGCGCAGCACTTAACTCTTCTAAACGCAGATATTTACCGCCCATAGCCTCAGAAATCTGCCTAACCAAACCAAAACTCAGAAAACCCTTCTCAGTGTCAACAGCGATGGTTTGGATTCCTTCAGAACCTATACGGTGGGCAATCCGTTTTGCTTCTTCAACAGGGTCTCCACCGTTGAGGTTAACGTTTGCGCGGCCATCGGAAACCAACACAAGCAAAGGTATGTCTTTGCCGTCTTTGTTCCAAAACTTAACTGTATCTAAACCCAGTCTTAGACCATGAGCCAGCGGAGTTCTTCCGCCTGTAGGAAGCTTAGCCAAGTATTTTTCTGCCAACTCCACACAATTGGTCGGCGGCAACACCAGTTCGGCGTTGTCTTTACGGAACGCAATGAGACCCACGCGGTCGCGTCGTTGATAGGCATCTAGCAGAAGAGAAAGAATGGCACCTTTTGTGGCGCTCATTCTCTCTTCTGCCGCCATTGAGCCGCTGGCATCAACCACAAATAGAATCAAGTTACCCATTTTTGTTTCTCTGACTTTTTCACGCAAATCGCTGCGTTCAATCAAAAAGGCTGTTTGCTGATCGTTTCTTTCCTCTCTTCGTCTTTTCTGAAAAGGTGCCGCCGCGCGGAGGGTTGCATCAAAAGCCAAATCGGCAACTTTTCCCTTGGGAATCATGCTTGCTACGTAGCGGCCCTTTTTTGAATCACTAAGAGTCTTTGACCGTCTTCCTGAGCCGTTTCGCTGGATTTCGTCAAGAACAGGGGTAGTCAAAGGCTTAACGGCGTAGGGTTTATCGGCTTGAAAAATTTGTTCTTTTGTAGGTTCTTGCTGTTCACTGGGTGAATCATCAGGATTTTGGGAAACGTCATTTTCTTTGGGCAGTGTTTGTTGATTCTTGTTCCATCGGTCAATGCTTTCATTGACTTGCTGCTGCTCCATTTTGGGTTCCTCAAAAGGCTGCCTTCGCTGACGATGTGGAAGCACAAACTCAGCTGCTTCCTTGACATCTTCTTCGGTAACATCAACCCGCCCCTTGAAAGCAGCAAGCGTACAGGCAGTCTTGTACATAGCGATATCTGCACGGTGCCCGTCAACGGCGAAGTCGGTACAAATTTGTGTTATAAGATCAAGCAGTTCACCGCATAAGACTACCTTAGGCAAAAGTTTGGTAGCGGAAACGATTTTTTGACGCATTTGCTCTTGACTCTCTCTTTGAGCAGCGATGAAGGCGACTGGGTCGCTTTCAAAAGCAATGCGGCGCCGCACAATTTCAGCACGGGCTTCTTTGTAGGGTATGCCTTTAACTTCAACGGAAAGGGCAAAACGGTCAAGCAACTGTGGTCGAAGTTCACCCTCTTCAGGGTTCATCGTGCCAATCAAAACGAACTGAGAAGGATGACTAAAAGAGACACCTTCGCGCTCTACATAGTTTACTCCCATCGCTGCAGCATCCAGCAAGACATCTACGAGGTGGTCGTCGAGGAGGTTTACTTCGTCTATGTAGAGGAGGTTATGGTTTGCCTGCGCCAAGATGCCGGGGTCAAAGTGTTTTTCGCCAGTTTTGATGGCTTTCTCTATGTCGATTGTGCCTACGAGGCGGTCTTCAGTGGCGCCGACGGGCAACTCTACAACCGATACTGGGCGTTTTGTGACCATGAGTTTTTCTCCGCGCGCGATTTTGGCGTTGCATGCGTCGCAGGCGTCTTTGGGGTGGGTGGGGTCGCAGTGGAAGGGGCAATCAGCGATGGTGTCTACTTCTGGTAGGAGGTTGGCTAGGGCGCGGACGGTTAGGGATTTGCCTGTTCCTTTTTCGCCTCTGAGGAGTACGCCGCCGATTTTGGGGTTGATGACGTTTAGGATTAGTGCGGTTTTCATTTTTTCTTGGCCGACTATGGCGCTGAAGGGGTAGATGGTTTTGTTGCCCAATTGTTCAGTCTCCACGGTTGGTTGGATTATCCAACAAAAACTTATAAACCTTAGTTAAACAAAAGTTAATCTCAAGTTGAACAAACTAAGTTGAATAAAACCAACCAAACAAAAACCCAACCTTTCAAAAAAACACCCCGCCAGAAAACGCAAATCAAAAAGGGGCAACCGGCCCAGGATAACCGGCACCCCCGACAGGCTTCGCCTTGGGCGATCTATGATAGATGCGAGCAAACTGCTGAGCAGGGGCAGAAACCACTCAGAGCTTGCTCGCGCAATTCACCTGTATTGGATGGATAATCCATCCATTGCTTATAAATTTAACGGAAATCAACCCCAAACCAACAACAATAAACCAAAATTGAATAAATACCTACAGCAAACACACAAACAAAAAACCTAAAAAACTAACGCTTAACACATTGCCCAGTCGCCGCATCAAAATGGTTAGTATCACCGTAGTCACAGTTTTTACAATCATTCTTTATGTCTTGCCCAAACGGACAACCCTTCAAATCAGCCATATCAAACCACCTTAACCTATGCATTCCCACAAGGCAATAATAGAGTTTGCCCCAAACGCCCCAGATTCTCAAACATAACAAAATGTCCAGCACCCCCAAAAATCTCCAACCGCGCCGAAGGCACCGACCGCGCAAGCTCGTAGGCGTTTTCGACTCGGCAAGTTTTGTCGTCGGAACCGTGCCAAATCCACAATTGGCCCTCGCCAACCGCTTCGAAAGACAACGTCCAAGGTTTCATGAACAGCTGATGCTCCTCGACCACGGCTCTTACTCCACCGTTGCCCTGTCGGAATGCTTCAGCCATAGATTGGTACATCAGCCCAACCCAAGATGGGTCATGGAGGAAAGCTAAATCTGTTTTTGAACAGCCATGGAGCAACTGTTTGCCTTGCGGGGTTTTCAAGAATGCTTGTGGGTTACCGTTCGCTTTGAGCAGCTGGCGGCTGAGGTGACGCATGGCGAATTCTCCGATTTTTGGAAACCTCATCAGATGTTTGGCGAGGGGTGTGTTGTGGGCGGTTGAAACGTCGAAGGGTAAGCAGGGTGCAGCGACTACAACGGCTTTGGATACTCTGTGTGGGTTGTTTGCTAGATAGGCCAATGCGAATACGGCGCCGCCTGACCAGCCTAAAACCGCAAACTTTTCCAGCCCCAAAGCATCAGCTAAACAGTTCAAGTCGCCGTTAAAGTCAGAGAGGCTTTTTCGAGGTTTATAGGTGGATAAACCATACCCGGGTCGGTCCACACCGATAAGCTTCAAACCGCATTCTGCGAGTTTTTGGAGAAGCAACACTTCGAGGCGACTACTGGCAGTTCCATGAAAGTACACCACAGGGTAACCTTCGCCGACGGTTGTGTATGCGAGTTTGCGTCCATCTGGCAGATGGCAAGTTTGAGCAGTCAACCAATTCGCCAACAATAAGTTACTCAGTTACTTAAAAGAAATATTAGGTTTTACAAGTGCAAAAGATGAATGGTAGCCCAGAAGAGATTCGAACTCTTGTCAAGGGCTCCAGAGGCCCCTATGCTTGACCACTACACCACTGGGCTGCAAACAAACAGACATCGACGCGCGGTTTTATAACTTTACCGTTACGTTTCTTTACCGCTGTTCTTAGCTTTCTGCGCTTCCCGCACACAGTAGCATTCTTGGCTGACTCGGTTGTAGCTTTCGCAACGCCAAAGCGTGTCCACGATTGGATCCAAGTTTTTTGCGTGCCGGGTGCTGCAGAACACTTTGGAGGGATAATCGTAGCAGTTGTGTCCGTCACAGTTACCGCAGAATTCTCCTTCGCCGCCGCTCATGGTGTTTTTCCCTTATTTGCCTGTTTAGTTCTCTGTAAAAAACCTTGACGTTTAAAGTCTTTGCCGAGCCGCTCAGTCACCGAAGCCACCACAAACGGGAAAACCATCAACGCCTCCCCGATGACCATGACGTGGTCTGCGGAGCCTTTCATTTTGCCCCAACTTACCGTCTCCTCTAAAGTGGAGCCTGACAAGCCGCCTGTTTCGGGTCGATCCATGGTTATGACGACGGCGTAGTCGAGGCCTTTTTTGGAGGCTAAGGTGGAGGATTGGATGGCGTTGCGGGGGACTCCGCCGCCTATGATTATCATGCCGTTTTTTGGTGAATCGGCGCATATACCGCAGATTGTTGGAACGTCTTTGAAGGCGTCGAGTTTTAGCACGGCTTTTGGGTCTTGTTGTTGGCTGCTGTGGAGCCAGTGGATGAAACCGAATTCTGAGTCACGCACCGAAGGAAGGAAGATGGGCACGTTTTCCTCGTATGCCGCGCGGAGGATCGAGTTTTTGTCTTCTAAGCGTTTGCCGATTTCGTGGGTGAATTCGTCTGAACCTAAGCTTTCGCCTTTGCGTTCGCGTGCGATGTCGGTGTATATGTCTGAGAATTTGAAGTCGAGCTTAACGTAGTCCTCTTCAGGCACAAAGAGGTCATAGATACGGAACAGGTGGTACTTGTAGAGTTCTTGGTCGTTGACTGCCCAGCCGCCCTTGTAGTGGTGTCCGCCGATGGCTTCTATGGCGTCGTGAACCATACAAGCACCAGTGCTTACGATTACATCGACAAGGTGGTTGCGAATTAAGTCTGTGATTAAGGTGCGCATACCAGCGGGAACCACAGCGCCTGATAACCCCAGAAACACGGTACATTCGGGGTCTTTGAGCATCTTCTCGTAGGTGTCACATGCAGCCGCCAGTCTCCCAGCGCCAAACGAGCCTGAGTTGCTGAATTGCTGCATAAGCTGGTCGACGGTCATTGGGCTCTGGATTTTTATGTGGTTTACGGGTTCTTTTAGGTAGTCGCTTCGATCCATCAAGTGCACCTTTGGTATGGTATGGGCTGATTAGGGAAATAGGTTTCGTTACCCTAATTTAGAGACGAAAAATTTGCTGAAAAAGGTACATAAAAAAGAGAAAGGGAAATTGTTTATGTTGTTTTATGGGCGTTTTCTAGCCATCAAGACTGTCAACAGACCAACTATGATGATTGCGACGAAGAGACCTGCAATTGCTGGAATGAAGTACATGTCTGCGATTGATGCTGGTGGCGCTTCAGTAGGTGCAGGTGTTGCAAGTGGCTCTGTAATACCAATAGCAGTTGTTGCTGATGAACCGCCGTAAGATTTAGAACCCTCGAATTTTGCATAGATAGTGTATTCGCCAGGAACTTCAGGAGTCCAAAGTTTCTTAAATAAGCCACTCTGGTCACTTGTAACGGTACCAATGTAAATTAGGTTGCCGTTGGGGTCTAGAGCTGTTAAAGTGACAGGGACACCTTTTACGTCTGTTGGCTCAGCTATTGTTTTTGTTACCATGTAGTCCATCCATCTGCCTTGGTCTTGGTCTGAGATAGCTGCGGTACCTTTAAGGTCTTGATTTGGTGATTGGTCTGTGACTGTACCCGTGATCATTACGCTATTGCCTTGTGCCGTCACTGATGGAGAAGCAGTTACCGTTGTTTCGCTTGGTCCGGGACCAATGCAGTAGATTCTTTGATCGTTCATGTTAAACCATACGTAGTAGCCGTCAGCTACAGCTTGCTCTTGCCAGGAGCTCATACCATACATTTCCCATAGCAATTCGCCAGTAGTTGCGTTAACACAACGTGTCTTTGCACCGTGGTATGCGGGAGCGTTTAATGAGTGTTCTTCTTCGACTAGGTAGACTTTTCCGTCGGCGATTGCAGCTACTTGAGTTGGGTATGTTCCATAAGCTGTTTCTACGGTATAAGTGCTATTTCTTGGGTCATTGGGGTCATTGCCATAGGTGAAGTCTATGTGTCCTGATTTAAGGTTGTATGCTCTAAGTATTCCTCCGTATCCTGCTACGTAGAGGTGGCCATAGCCTAATCCGATGGGGTTTGTAAGTCCTGTGGTTCCTGTGTAGAAGTTCCAAGCAGGCGTTTCGGATGCGGTTGGTCCCCATATCTGGTTGCCAGTAAGCAAATCAATACCCACCCATTGCATAGTTTCTCGGTAGTAGAGTGTTGCTACGTTGGTTTCTCCGTCAGCTGGTCCGATGCAAACTGTCAGATTTCCTGCAGGAGCTTGATAACTCTTTTGCCACAGCACTTGGCCTATTTGTCCTCTTGATGAATTGAGGTTGATTGCCCATAGCACGTATGGATCTGGGGTTCCCCATGTGCCTGAACTTGTTCCGGGTGTTTGCTGAAGTCCTGAGCTTTGACCAAAGATTACGTTACCTGGGAAAACTCTGAGTATTGTTGGGTTGTTTGTGTATAAACCTGTTGTGGCGTTAAATGACGCAGAACCACCGAAGCCACCAGTGGCGCCTATCGTCGTAAGCGTTGGATAAAGCGGTTGTGACAACGTTACGTTCCAGTCGTATGCGGTGCTCATGTTGTAGTTTGTGATGCCCGGAAGCCATTGAGAGATTCCTCCAGCTACGTCGTTCCCTGGGAGTTTAGTGTTATTCCATTGCCATAGATATGTGAAGGGTGTTGTGCCAGTTGCAGTGGCTGGTCGACCAATGTTGTAGATTAGCCATTCTCCTTGTGGACCGTACGCGCGTGTTCCTGTTGGAACGTTTGTTTCGTTGAACAGTAATTTACCGGTTTGTGGGTCAACTGCAATCCAACTGCCGGCGGCGTTAACTGCTTGTGTGGGGCTGCTAATTGCGGGAACTGCACCGAGACTCTTGTCGTAAGTTGCGCCTAAAAAGCTTGTAGCACCTATGTATTCATTTATCGCAGTCTGGTTGGGGTTGGTGATTCCTGTTCCAATTGCGGTTCCAGAGTACCATAGATAGTTGCCGGTAGTTCCGTGTTGGTTTGGAGATTCGTAATCATATAGTTGCCCAAAAGTTACTGATGTGAGAGCGGGGTTAGTCCACAATGTTTTTCCTGTCCGTAAGTCTACTGCTGTGACTCCGTTTCCTTGAATTGCGTTGTTTACTGGGAGACTGAAGTATAAGATTCCGTACATGATTATTGGGTTAGTGAATTTAAGTTGGTATTGGCTGCCAGAATAGAAGCTCATATAATCGTTGATTGCATGATCTCCTCCAACTATTCCGCCCCAAGTCAGGGGATAGGTCCACATAACGTGTGCTGTGTCTGGAGCTCGACCGTATGGGTTGTATTTTAAGTAGGTTGCGCCATATTCGTTTTGGCCTAACCAGTGTCCACCGATTACAGACCAGAATTGGTTGTTTTCGTTAATCGGTCGTTCCCAGTAGGCTCCGGGTAAGGGTGCTTCTTGGAAGTAAGAGGTAGGGGTATCGTTCACAGTGAATGTTAGCGTTGTATTGCTGGGCATAAAGTAGTCGCCAACGTATATGCTGTCTGGACCGACTAAACCTGTGGGACCTGTGCGGCTTAGGTTTTGTCCAGGGAAACTAAAGAAGACAGTGTAGTTTCCGATCTCTGTAGGTGTGTATTGCAAAAAGCTTGAACCTGTTGGGTCAGAAGTGATTGGACCGAAGTGATTAACTTGGCCTGATGGAGTTGTAACGTCTACTGTAAAGCCTCGCCATCTATCGCCTGTACTACCTGCTGCGGTTGGAGGTGCAACGTTAATCCAGAATACGATAAGCAAAGGTTGAGCTGAACCAATTCCGTAGGGATTGGGTGAAACGGCAAGGTACGCATAAGTTGGAATATTCCAGCCTGGTGTATGAGCGGAAGCAGTTGGGGAAAGCACAAGAGGTGTAGCGATCATCAATAGAGCAAATACCATAAATATGCTGATTATGGTTTTTTTTCGAAATATCTGCATTTTTTTATTTCTCCTTTATTGATTTTTTTATTTGCATTTCTTTTCTCCTTTAGGCAGTCAGCTATTTTTTGAAATGCAGATCTGCCTATCCTCAAAGCAATAGAGAATGTATTTAAATTCGATGAACGACAAGTGAATAAAAATTATTTTACTAGGTAAAAAATTGTAATCTAATCAGTGTTAAACTTTCAATAAAATTATTTTTTACACATCAAAGAGATAAAAATTTCAATAGTTTTGAAAACATTTTCCAATATGAACTCAGACCGATAGACCCATACTCCTGAGAAACGCCTTAGATTTTCTAAACTGTTCCAAACATTTCAGTCCTTTCGGAGTGATTAAAAGACCCGCCTCCGTTCGACTAACCAAATCTAACTCAAAGAAATGCTCCATAATCTTTTGAAAACGGTCATATGGAATGTTGGCGCGATGCGCTACTCTTGTCGGGCTCGCTCTTCCCAGTTTACCGCCTTCTCGGCATAGACCGTCAAGTATAGCCGAGTAAATTTCGACTTTACTGCGTTTGCTGGTCGTCAACGGGTACGTGGCACCTCTTACTATTTAGGTAATATATTCGGATCAAAATTGTTAGACCAATAATTGGAGCAATTTGTGAACCTATCAAGGAAGCATCACCGCCGTCCAATTTAGTGATTAAAAAAGAAAATTGTCCCAACCATAAGAAAGCAAAAGCTACGGGTGCACTGATGAGGAGAGCTATATTTTCTGTAGCCGATTCCAAGCGTCTGATGATGAAGAAAAGAATGTAGGAGATCAAACAGAGGTTGGCAACGGTGAATAATAAATTGTAGGAGTAGACAGATACCAATCCAGAAGGATAAATTGCGAGTAAAACACCAAAAACAGATGCAATCAATAAAATTGATCCGATGGCAAGAGATGAAAGGTTGTGTGTTGTGCGTTTTTGCGAATGACCACTTAGAAAATATGATAAAGCGATAAAAGAGTAACCGCAAGTCTGTGTAGTTACACGTAGCCACATCACAGAACTTGAAAAAGTATCAATTATTGTATAAAAAAATAGGTGTATACCTAAAAAGATGAAAGACACGGACAAAAACAAGAAGCCTAATGGAAGACCTAGTAAAATGACTGAGCGCTGAGTACTGTAGACTTTAAAAAATAAGTAAACTAGTACCAAACTTAAAACAATAGAAACCAAACCGAGGGTCTTAATTAGCAGCGAAAGCATCAGAGCGCACCTTTAATCCAGAAAGGTATTCAGAATGGTGATTTAAACTTAATTCTAAACCCGGTTCGACGATAAGTAAATCAAAATATTTCGCAGATTAGAAACTTTTCTAAAGCTTTCCAGCAAAATTGCATTTTAAAAAAATCATGGCACCAATATTGCTCTTCCCACGATTTTGCCCTGCTTCAACTTAACAAGCACATCCTCCGCTTCACTAAGGCGGTAACTGTTCCAGTCCACTCTGACTTTTCCCAAAGACGCCAACCTGAGAACCTCATTCATCTCCTGCCGCGTACCAATAACACTGCCGACGATAGAGTACTCCTCTGGAAACTGGACAGCTACATTGCCGCAGACGCCCATCAAAACCGTGCCGCCACGCTTAACAATTCGCATGGCCTGCTCAACCGCTTGCTGCGAAGGCGCATGAACCATAACTATGTCGGGTCTCCCTGTTTTCAGGATAAACTCGTCAAGTTCCATCGCGGTCAGAGAGTGGTCTGCGCCAATGTCTTGTGCCAACTTGAGCTTAGTCTCGGAAGTGTCTACCGCTATGGTTTCCGCCCCGGCCAACTTGGCGAATTGCAAAGTCATGTGCCCAACGCCTCCGATTCCAATCACTGCCGCCTTCTGCCCCACCCGCACATTTGCCCGCTTCACCGCATGGTACGCAGTTATTCCAGGACAAAACAGGGAAGCGCTCTCGTCAAACCCCAAATTGTCAGGTAATCTATGAACAAAAGCGGCAGGCGCTACCATGTATTCCGCGTATCCACCGTCCACGACTTCGCCTGTTGTTTGGCGGTTTAAACAGAGGTTTTCTCGTCCTGAAAGACAGTATTCGCAGGTTCCATCTGTTTTCCAGAGCACCTGCACCCCGACTCTGTCACCGCGTTCGAAACCTCTTGCTTGGCTACCGACTTCTTCTATCACACCTGTGACTTCATGACCAGGAATTATGGGCAGTTTACTGGGTACACCGAATTGTTTGAGTTCTCCCTCTATCATGTGTAGGTTGCTGTAGCATACGCCGCAGGCTTGAACTTTGATGAACACTTGGTCAACTTGAGGTTGGGGGGTTGGGTGGGTTGTGTATTTTAGGGGGTGGTTTTCGATTTTGTCGATTCGGGTGCACAACTGAGCCTTCATGGAGACATTTACCACTGAAAAGAGTTTGGTTACCTGTTTAGAAGGTCAATTGACTGCGTGATTTATTGGTATGTGGTTGTAGATTTGCAGTAACACAGAAACAGAATTAAAAAAATTAAAAAGGGGGAGAATAAATGGTTTGCATTTATTCTTGGTTTATGGGCGTTTTCTGAGCAACAATAATGCTAGTAGTAAACCAACAACTATTATTGCTACGAATAAGCCAACGATTGCGGGCACGAAGTATAGGTCAGCTGCGGTTGGTTCTGGTGTTGCGATGGGGGTTGCGGATGGTTCTGGTTCAGAGACTGTGAAGCTGGTTTCTGCTGAGGATGGCCAGTAGCCTTTAGTGCCTGCGAATGTAGCGATTACTCTGTAGTCACCTGGAATGTCAGGTAGCCACGAGAGTGAGTAGACTCCGTATGCGTCGGTTGTTGTTGTTCCGATTGAGCGGTAGTTACCGTTTG
Organism: Candidatus Bathyarchaeota archaeon; assembly: GCA_026014685.1. Classification (NCBI taxonomy): domain Archaea; kingdom Thermoproteati; phylum Candidatus Bathyarchaeota; species Candidatus Bathyarchaeota archaeon. The sequence continues at coordinate 28,797 of JAOZHW010000012.1, read as the reverse complement.
CGTCGAGGACGTTTATGGTTACTTCGACACCTGTGAAGCTAGTTGGGCATGGCTTCTGTTGATAGACATAGCCCATCCAGTCTTTCATGCTGGCGTCAGATGCAACTGGAACGCCGTTGGGGAAACGTGCTGCTTGTTCGCTTTGTGTTGTGCCTGCGGATATGTCGGTGACTGTGCCTCGGATTACAACTTTTTGACCTGCTTGTGCGGCTAGGTTGGGTGCTGAGACAGTCATTGCGCTTGGACCGCGGCCGACACTGTAGATTTGGTTGTCTAAGCCGTTGAACCAAGTTGCGTAGCCGTCTGCAATAGCGTAGCTGTTAGTCATGAATTCACCTACGTAACCGTTGAGTGTCCAGACTTCTTCGCCTGTAGTTGCGTTGATTGCACGGAATAGTGAACCTTTGTAGAGAGGAGTTTCGATTGTGTGCTCTGTAGTAACTAGATAGATTATTCCGTTGCCGTATGCGTTGATGAAGGTTGGATAGCGTCCTGGAACGTCTAAGCCACCATCGGTGCTGTTGCCTGGGCCACCGTTGCCGTAGGTCCAGAGTAGCTTGCCGTTGGTTGTGTCGTAGCAGTAAACGATACCTGCGTATGCACTGCTGTACATTTTGCCGTATGCGAACATGTTAGCTAAACTGCCTGAAGCAGGGCTACCATAGTAGTCCATGGCGGTCTGTGGATATTCCAGAGTGTTCCAGATTCTTGCACCAGTGTCTAGGTTGTAGCCGATGAAAGCGTTGAGTTCGCGAACGTTTTCTACGAATACGCGGTTAACTGGGTCAACGCCTGCTTGGAGTATGGTTGCGTTGACAGGGGGCAGGTAGTTTTTCATCCAGAGGATGTTGCCTATGGTGCCTTTTGAAGCGTTTAGGTTAACTGCGAAGTAAGTGTATTCTTTGTAGGTTTCTGTTGAGCCGAAGAAGAAGTTAGAGCCCGTTGATGGTAAGGTACCGTTGTAACATAGCATTATGTCGTCGTAGTATGCTTCGACAACTGTGAAGGGTGTGGTCCAGTTTGCACCGTTGTAAGTGATTGGTTTTACCCAGTCGAACCTTGCGGCTGTGCTTGCGTCACCAGTTGTAACTGATGGTGTGTCTGTCCAAGTCCACATTTTACTGGAGTTCCATTGTCTAACAACGTAGTTTCCTGCTTGGGACATTGTGTTGTAGATTAGGTACTCACCGAGTGGACCCATGGCTTTTCTGCCTGAGGGAATGTTGGTTGCGTTGAATAGTGGGTTACCTGTGTCTGCGTCAAAGAAACGCCAAGTTGTAGGTAGACCTGTCCAACCGCCACCGGATTGAGCTACAAGCAATGCGTTGTAGACACCGTGTTGGTTGGGGTTTTCTGCGTCGAAGATTATTGCGTGCGAAAGTGCAGGTACATCTGTTCTTGACCAGTATACTTGTCCTGTGCGCAGGTCAACACATTTGGTTGGGCCACCGCTTGGAGACAGATATGAGACTGGTTCAGTGTAGTATAGTTTGCCGTTGACTATGATTGGGTTTGTGAAACGTTGTAGGTATGCTGAGCCTTCGAAGTATGTGTTTCCTTCGTAGCCCTTGAAGTTGTTTCCACCAACTACTCCTCCGCTTTGGAGGGGTTTGGTCCACATGATGTGGGCCGTTTCGGGTCCGACTGCGTCGGCTGGGTACATCATGTTGTTGCCACCATAGTTGTAGGTGCCTGCAAAGCCACCATAACCTGGTGCGCCTGTTCCAAGCCAGTTAGAGGAAATCAAGTACCAGATGCTGTTCTCACCGTAGATTGGGCGAGTCCAGTATTCTGATGGCAAGGGGTATGTGTCGATTACGCTGGGGATTGGTTCTTCTGAGACTGTAAAGGTGGTTGAGGCTGTGCTTGCTGCGTAGGTGTCGTTTTCAGTGGCGCCAGGGAGGTGTGATACTGCTGAAACGGATTGTGCTGGGAAGGTGAAGTTTAGGTGGTATGTTCCGTTCATGGTTGGGACGTATTTTAGTTGCTGGTTGGATGTTGTGTCCCAAATGGTTTCCCATGTTTTAGTTTCTGTTGATCCATCTGGTTTTGTTATAACGAGTTTAAAGTTGTGGAATCTGTAGTCGTTGTCCATGTCCGCGTTTGGAAAGAGTTTGTCGATCCACATGTAGATCATGACTTCTTGACCGACGCCGACATGGTCGGGTAGGGCTGCGACGTAAGCGTAGGTTGGGATGTTTTCGCGTGCGGATGCGGATGGTAGCAATGTTGATGCTCCTATGGATATGAGCATTATTGCTGAGATGAAAATAGCTATGGTTTTACTTTTTGTGTTCAATTTTTCCTTTTTCTCCTTAAAGTTATAGCCTAGAGAGGTAGCGCTTAAACTTATAAGGTTTTTCAATATTAAAAATAACATGTCACCAAATAGCCTGTAAAAAAGTACAAATTATACATAAAGCAAGATATTTTTCAACAGTTTTTATCTATTTAAATATAATTAAAATGCAACCAAGAAAGCCTTTGAACCTTCGCCATATAAACAAAGCAGATAATAAACCTTTTATGAATAAAACAACCATCATTTTGCTTGAAAGCCTATGCCGCAAGTCAAAGATATCATGACCAAAGACGTCGTAACCATAGAAGCAAACAAAACCGTTTTTGAAGCAGCTGAACTCATGACCCAAAAAGGACTAGGCTGCCTAGTAGTAGTCATCAAGGGATTCCCCGTCGGCATACTCACCGAGCGCGATATAGTGCGAAGAATCGTGGCAAAACGGGCACCCTTAGACCAAAAAATCACTGAAGTCATGACTAAAACCGTCATAACCGTTGAACCCGAAACGTCTCTCAAAGAAGCTGCCAGAGTCATGTCCACAAACAAAATCCACCGACTCCCCGTACTAAAACAAAACAAGCTCGTAGGCATAGTCGCAGCCTCAGATTTTGTACGCAACGTGGGCAAAAAGACCACAAGCGAAGAGATTTTGGAAGCTTTAGGTCGCTATCCAGCAAGTCCCAGTGTTTAGTTTTTTTATCGGTAGAAATTCAAATAAAAAGGGGAAATCTCGTAGCTGCCGCGCGGGGTTTCATAGATTTAGGGGTACGAATATGTTCCCGTCAAGGATTCTTTAAAGAATTTTTGAATCATCTCACTATGCAACGCAACCGGATCTACATCGGCAAAGAGGGTCGGATGGAGCCATTTAGCCATAGTCAGCAAACCAATGGGGTTTCGTATCCCCGTTCGTAAAGCGCTGCTCAGAATGTATACTTCCTGGTTTTGGACTGCTTTTGTTCCAACCAATCCAGTGCGGGTCATTACCTCTTGGCGGAGAACTTGAAAGTCCGTGATGTTGTGGGCTTTGTCGCTTAAAATACGGATGATTTTGTCTGGATTGCGTTCATAAACATATTCAGGACTCAAAGTCGGATAAGCTACGGTCCCATTTGCAGCGAGGTTGATCCCGCCAGCGTCAACGATCATTTGATGAGGCAAACCCAAACTGCTAGTGCTATACCAAGCCTTATTCCATTCATAGTAAACTAGGGGTTTCTGACTTTCTGACAGATTCTTGAGGCGGTCTGCAACAAGATTAGTAACACCATTCATAAAATTAACCAACTCTTGTGCGGTCTGCTCTTTTTGCATAACTGCACCGAGGGCTTTTACCAATGGCACAACAAGGTCGGATTGGGTTGCACTTTGGATGAGCACGGGCACACCGAGGTATGCTTGAAGAGAGGCTTTAGTGCTGTTGCTTAGCATAGTGTCCGCAATTATCAGGTCAGGTTTTAAGTCTACTATTAGTTCCGTATTTGGGCTTGCGGAGGATTGCGCCACGATGGGCACTTGCAAGGCGGCATCAGGAAAAACAGAATATGAATCGCGGCCCACTACTTTGTCTCCTGCACCGATTGCGTAGATTATTTCTGTAACACCACTGGTAATGGAAACAACACGGTTCACTGGAAGGGTGACATTGACATCGTTGCCGTATACATCTTTTATAATAACATATGATGGCGATTGTTCAGTGATAATTGTTTCAATCGGATAAAACGAAGACGTTGACCTTGACGATGTGGTAGATTCAGGTGTCTTGGTTGGTGGTGTTGTGGGCGCGGCTGCTGGGTTTGATGTCGCAGATTGTGTTGGAGCTGTCGTTGGCAGGGTTTGTGTAGGGGTGGGTGTTGAGTTGGATAGCGGAGGGGATGATGTAGAAGGGGATGCCATGTAAATCAGGCTGTAGACGCCATAAAGAGAGGAGGCAAGGATCAATGCTGCAAGGATAAAGGCTATGATAGGTTTCTTCAACGTAAGTGACCTCTGGTTGCGAGTTTGTAAAAGGCTGATTTCAGATGAGATAGTGAGGTTTGTTCGGTTTTTGTTGGTGTTTTCATGCATGTCCCCATTAGTGGTGGATTATCCATCCAACCCTATAAACTTTAATTTAATTAAAGTTAAACAAAAGTTTATCAACTGAAATTGAAAAACAAACAGACAACTTCACTTTGAAACCCCAAACGCACAGTAAAAACAACCAAACAACAGTTTAATTTTATATTAAAATAACAGCGAATAGTAATTATGGCAACCAAAAAGGTAACCTACATCATTGCCTTCAATGTTTTAACGGCTTTTTTGCTACTACTATCAAACCAGTTTGTCTTGTACTCCATAGAGCAACGAAGAGAAGTAGTAGGAGAAATAAGCCTAACCATCGACACACGCTATGTTGGGCCGATAGAATTAACCCCCACCTATGCGCGCAGTGACATTCTAAACTGGCCAATACCTGTATTCATCTTCGCCGTAGTTGGAAATGCCGTCTTGATTGTGTATTTAAAAAGAGAAAACATACAGATGAACAGCGATGAGCAAAGTAATATTGAAGACTGAGACGTATACATCTATTATCATCGTTTTCAATTTGGTAATGGTGACACTTCTTTTTGCCACAAGCGAACTAATCCTTTTAAGAATAACAGGATACAAACTGGTCAGTGTAGGCACCCAAATATTTTATGAATATCCACTTAATCCAAGCGGCACCCCAATACCAACCGCCTTACCCTATCCGATACCAAACTACCCACTGATGATATTCATCATGATGGTAATTGTAAACGTATTTTTCTACTATCGACTGAAGAAAAAAGTGACAGTGCTAAAACTAGTTTGAAATAGTTATCGTTGTTAGCTTTCGCCCGCCAATCGATATAAGTAGACTTACAGCAGCAAAGAGTGTACTCAATAGCACAGTTTTGGGAAACTCGGATACTATAGGAGATGGATTGGGCGCGTAAATATCTAAAGGATGACTTTTGCCGCTATGACCTTGTAAGTCACTAACAGTAATTACAGCCAAAATGGTTCCTGTTACAGAAACTTGACCTGCCATTTGTTATTTTTATGGTTGAAGGGGTGATGGTGAAGTGTTAAGGTCAAGTTTGCCAGTCTTGATAACAAAGAAAATCCAGAATTAACTTGTAAAAGTAAATTGATTGTATGGCGGGCGGGAAGGGATTTGAACCCTTGACCCTCAGCTTAGAAGGCTGATGCTCTATCCGTACTGAGCTACTCGCCCAACTGGGTTGGAATAAAAATGGGCTTTCACGTTTTAAGCCTTGCTATAAGCGAGGTACAAGTTTACTTGCAATCACGCAAAGCCAAACCAAAAACGATTGCCCCAGCTAAGAGATACGCTCAAAAAAGGCATAAGCAAAGAAAAAGGCAGAACCAAAAAAACGCGGTTCAAGCGGGTTTTAACCAAACACAGAGAACGTTGATTCTTCTTCTGGAGGCTCCAGTTTCTTTTTGATCTCCGCGATTTTTGCGTTGAGTGCCTCAACTTCTGCGGTGTTACCCAGCTCTTTTTGGCTGTCCCGTGCATTTTCAAGACCGCTGAGCCCGTAGCGGTCAAAGCCCTTGGCGAAGGAGACGTCTGCGGATTTTGTGAAGAGTTCAACTGCTTTTTGGTACTCTTTTAGTTTAAAGCTGCATTCGCCTGCTTTATAGTTCATTTCTGCGGAGCCAAAATAGTTTTGATTTTTGTAGTAGAGTTCGGCGACCTTGACGAAGAGGTCGCGAGCTTCCGCGTATTTGCCGTTTTCCATTAAGGCGTTAGCGTCTTTGTGGAGCTTAATCGGGTCTTCTTTTACACTCATAATCATCAACAGCAAATATTTGGTTGGACTAAGATTTAGAATTTTCCCCTACCTCTGCAGCACTAAGGCTTGGGCTGTTGTAGTAGGCAGAGAAGCGTTGGTGTTTTTATTTTGGAGCCACATCTATTGCACAAAGAAAATAACAGCGTGATAGGGATGACTGAAGCACAAAAACCGCAACACACACCGAAACACGATCAAACAACCGCTTTCAAAATCGCAGCGGCAGCAGTATTCGCGGCGCTTGTTGCAGTAGCAACCCTGCTCTTTGTAATTCCCATCCCCGCGACAAGCGGCTACTTCAACCTCGGCGAAACCCTCATCTATATAGCGGCCCTGCTTTTTGGTCCACTGGTTGGGGCAGCGGCAGGTGCAGGAGCTACAATCGCAGATGCCCTCGTCGCGGCACAATTCGCTCCAGGTACATTTACCATAAAAGCTGTGGAAGGTCTTATAGTTGGAGTGTTGATGGGGAAGATTTATCACAGAACCAAAAGCATCGCGTTGAGCGCCACCATAGCGGTTACAGTGGGCGGTTTAGAGATGGTTGCTGGATATCTGCTCTACGAAACTCTTATACTGGGTTATCCACTAGCGCTGGCGTTGGTTGAGGTGCCCTTCAACTTCATCCAGATGCTCATCGGTTTGGTTATTGCAGTTCCAGTGATGATTGCGGTTTTGAAGGTTTTCCCACAACTTAAAAGCAACCTTTAACAGAGAATAAGTCATGAAGCTGCCACCTGGAAAAATTCCCATAGACATCCTAAAAGACGTTGTCTTCAAAAATCTCGGCGCAGACCGAAGCGAAGTTGTTCTCGGACCAGCGGCAGGTGTGGACGGCGCAATTATAGATGTAGGCACCAAACACGCCATCGTCTCCATGGACCCCATAACGGGCGCCGTGGAACGCATCGGTTGGGAAGCCATAAACATCAACGCTAACGACGTCTCCACCTTCGGCGTGGAACCCGCGTTCTTCTTTAGCTGCATCATGCTGCCCTCGGGTGCGGACAGCAAAATCGTTGAAACCATAAGCACACAGATGCATCAAGCCGCAAAAGAACTCGGCATAGCCATAGTTGGCGGCCACTGCGAATCCACCCCCGGCTTAGCTAACCCGATTGTGGTGGGCTGCACAGTGGGTTTAACGGAGAAAGGCAAATATGTCACGGCTGCAGGCGCCAAGGCAGGCGACAAGATCATCCTAACCAAAACCGCAGGCATAGAGGGCACCGCGATTTTAGCAACAGACCGCGAAGAACAGTTGAAAAAGGTGTTTTCGCCAGCGGTTCTTGAGGGTGCTAAGCATTTTTACAGTCAAATCAGCGTCGTCAAAGACGCCTTAATCGCTTACCGCGCGGGCGGCGTGCACGCGATGCATGACCCAACTGAGGGCGGAGTCTTAAACGGCATACACGAATTGGCGGATGCGGCGGGTTTGGGGGTGAGGGTTTTGGAAGAGAAAATCACAGTGGAACCCGAAACTGCAAAAATTTGTCGCTTCTACGAAATCGACCCGCTCCAACTGATTAGTTCAGGCGCACTCCTTATCGCTGCGGACCCAGCGGAAGCAGACAACATCGTCAACAACCTAAGCCGCGAGCACATCTACTCAAACATCATCGGCGAATTCAACCCCAACCCCAACAAACGCATCCTTGTGCATGGAGATGAGTCTGCGGAGATGCTGCCAAGACCAACCTCAGACCACCTCTGGATAGCATTATCGCGATGAACCATTTCTAAATCCGTTGAGCGGCAGCTGCAGTCCCCAGTAGAGGAAGAACACTGGATAGAACACCATGTACTCGAAAATGTGTGAATATAGCAGTCCGCAGCGTAACTCGACGATGGCTTGTTCTACGCCGTTTTTGAGGTTCCAGTTCTCAGGCGGCTTACAATGCAGACAATAGATGCCGCTACCAATAACCGCCCGATAGCCGTGTTCCTCGATCCACTGCACCAAGTAAGCGTCCTCATAAGCGTGAAGCGCCTCAGGAATCACGATGCCCTCCACCGCCTTACGCAAAATCAAGGTATCATGCATCCCTCCACGCAGCTTGAAGCATTGCCGAGCAACCATACTCTGCAACTTCAAAACACGCCCGTTTTTCACATTAGGCAACAAATCCACGTTTAAACCCCAAACCGCACCCACCCCCTCAGCTAAATCCCCAGTTGCCTTCCTAAACCAGTCCCGGCACAGTACCACGTCGCTGTCAACGAAAAGGAACCAGTCGGTAGTGACTTTGCGGATGCCTTCGGTGCGCGCTTTGGCACGGGAGCCGTTGAGTTGGTGGATTTGGATGTTGTGGTGTTTGCGGTTGAATTGCTCGAGGATTTTGAGGGTTGTATCTGTGGAGTAGCCGTCAATTATGATGAGGTTTTTGACGGGCACATTTTGGTATATTGAACCCAAGCATTTAGCGAGCAAATGCTCGCTGTTCTTTGTCAGAATGACCACGTCGACTTCGGATGGTTCCCTCAAAGTAATCCTTAGCAAACTATGGCAAGGTGCGCTTAAAAACCTAAACCCAAAACCCGCCCCAATCAGGAATTAAGCATCTGGTAAACTGAGTACACAGTGTAGAAACCGTAAGCCAACAGCAACCTGCTAATCAACTGCGGACTACCGTATTCGAAAGCTTCCGCGATTAAACCTAAGCTGCCCCGCAGTGTCCACACTTGCTCAGGTCGGTAGTGGATGCAAAATGGGCTGTAGCAGGCGACCACGCGGTAGCCTTTGCCCGCGATCCAGTCTTTAATGTAGGAGTCCTCAAACACATGCAGGTCAGGCGGGATTTTGATGTCTTTGATTGTGCTAGTGCGGATGAGGGTGTCGTGGGTTCCGCCGCGGACCTCAAAAATCTTGCGGGTTGTCGTCAAAAAGAGGCGCAGGGTTTTGGGGTTTGTTATTGTAGACCAGACTTCTATGCCCCACACGGCGCCGACGTCGGGTTGGATATATTTTTGGGCTTTTTTATACCAGTCGCGACACAGCACCACGTCGCTGTCTACGAAGAGAAACCACTCCGCGGTGACGTGCTCTATGCCTTTTTGGCGGGCGGTGGCGCGGTTGCCTCGGTCCATGACGACTTTGACGTTGTGGTATTTATTGTCGAATTCAGTGATGATTTGGAGCGTGTTGTCTTTGGAGTAGCCGTCCACCACGATTAGTTGCGCGACGGGAACGTTTCGGTAGATAGATTCTACGCATCGCCTGAGGACACGTTCGCTGTCTTTAGTCAGCAACACAACATCCACAGATTCCCCCACCGCAGTCACTTCCTGATAGCTATCCTAACCGTTAATCCATACGTTGGAAGGCTAAACGACTTAAAAAACAGCTTGCCCCCAAACCTCACAGCCAAATCATAGAACGCCTCAACCCTGCGGCTTTGGGCAGGCAATTGGGCTGCGGCGGTTTGCCATTCTTTGGGGGTTTTGGTGCTGATGTGGGTTTGGTCATAGTCGCAGAGCAGTTTGCGGAGGGGTTTCTCTACTCTTCGGTTGGGTGTGGTGCAGACAAGTGTGTCTTTGCAGGCTTCAAGCATACCTAAAAGTGCCCTTTCGGGATCAGACATATGTTCCAATACATCAAAGCAAGTCACCAAATCAAATGCTTCAGTTTTTAAGGGTAGAGCTGTTTGGGCGTCGCAGACCAAAAATTCGCCGCCGCCCGCTAGTTTGGCTTGTTTTGCGCCCCAACTTGAAATATCCACTCCGTAAGTTTCGTATCCCAACCCCAACAGCACCCGGCTGGTAAAGCCTAGAGCGCAACCGACATCTAACGCACGTTTGCCTTTGCCGTTTAAGAGGTTGATTTGGAAGGTTTGGTTTGCCCATTTGAGGACTTCCAGTACGTGGCGTTCGATCAATTGTTGTTTTTTGGGGTATTTGCATTTGGTAAAGTAGGTTTGCTCGTATGGCATTGGTTTTTCTGCAATTATTGTGGTGTGGTCTGCTTCTATATTAAGCCATAATTAGGGAGGGATTCTTGTAATTGTTTTTATAGTCGCTTTCTGAATACTTCTAAGCATAATTAGCGGCACGTGACGAACAGTTTGACTTCAGGTTGGAAAAAAGCAGCATCCATAGCACGACGTTCAATGACTCCCGGCAAACCCCACCACGCGCAGTGGCTTATCACAAGAAAATGCAACTACCGTTGTGTAGGCTGCAACGTCTGGAAAGAGCAGGACGAAAACGAGCTTTCCACTGAAGAAATCAAAAAAGGCCTCGACATCCTAAAAGAAGCCGGGATCGTGGAGTTGGTCATCTCTGGCGGAGACCCCCTGCTGCGTCCTGACATTGCTGAAATTCTCGATTACGCAGCCGACCGCTTCGTCACAACAGTCTACGATAACGGCAGTATGGCGGCAAAGAAGCTTGATGCGTTGCGCAAAGTGGATTTTGTTGCGATATCAATCGACAGCTTGGACGCAGCAAAGAACGACGCCATCAAAGCTGTGCCCGGAGCGTTGAAGAATGCGTTGCATGCGGTTGAGACCTTGCAGAAAGAGGGCATCAGAGTCGCCGTTACTCCTACCATTTCACAGAAGAACCTCTACGAAATCGTGGATATAACTAAGCATTTTACAGCAAAGGGCATCCCAGTTTGGTACTGTCTCTACTCCTATGACACTTCAGTAGATGATAAACAACTTTTCCGGATAGGTAAAGCCAACGATGAATTCGTCATAACAGACAAACAAGCCATGGTGAACCTCTGCGATGAAATCATGGTTATGATGAAAACCAACAAAAACATACTCATGACAAAAGGCTTGCTTAGGGCTCTGCGGAGTCTCTATATGGAAAAAGAGGAACGCACTTGGAAATGCCAAGCCCTAAACCTCTTCTTAGTCGTTGACCATTTAGGTCGCATCTCCGGGTGCCACAACCACAACTTTGCAGGTTCAATTTTCGATTTGCCCAAAAAGTGGAAGAGCCAAGAGTTTAAGGAACTGCGAAAAATGTACCATGACTGCACGCAGTGCAACTACCTCTGCTATGTGGCTTACTCTATGTATGGCAGCCCCAAAGGACTCGTCTCGCTTGTCGGTGACCAGTGGAGAAACGCCAAGTACCTCTTCAAATAAACTGCTCCAGATTCGGAAGGAACCCCAATGCGCCAGAAAGTTTTTTCTGCTCTAAGCTGTCTAAGCGATAGTTTTCCTCCAAACTCGCGAGGTGCATCAGGTTTACGATTTCGCTGCCTCCACATATCACTCTTGGACCAGCATCTTTAGGGTACATAAGCTCCACCAGCGAGGGCAAAAACATCAACGAAAAAGCAGCTAACCCCGCCACAAACATTTGTATAACATTGATATCACTGCTCAAGTTGTTCGCCTACCGTTATTAATCGGTTAACGTAGTGGTCTCCGCTACCAGAGTGAACGGTTTTAGCCCACGAATGTTTTTTCTTGCGCCTAATTTTATCCATTGTCACATTCAAATATGCCAGACCACAAATTGACAGATTAAAACCAAACGTTAGAATCGAGAGTGGGAGAAGCCATTGACTCCTTTTTCGGCCGTCTAAATATAATCCGACGCCGACTTCAAAAAACGGGGCAAAGTTGCCGACAAAACTGTAGCAGGAAACAGGAACCAGACCTATAAAAGCTAACCCGTAACCCTCAGCAGGCAACTGCAAAAGCAAAAACAAACCAAGTATGAAAGAAAACAAAACGATAGTTGGCAAGAAGTAGACACTTAACAGAAGCAGCCCATCTACTTTCTGTATAAAGGTCAATTTGTTTGTTGCCAAAAGCTTCCAGATGTGCTTGTAGAAACATTGCATGTGACCTTTAGCCCAACGGTACCTCTGCTTCCAATAAGCCCCCCAGTTATCCACCGCTTCCTCGTAGCATTCGGCAGTGACTTCATACTTTATTTTATAGCCTGCAAGGTAAGTGCGCAAAGTGAGGTCAGTGTCTTCTGAGAGCATGCTTTCGTCCCAGCCATGCAAAGCTTCAAGCACACTACGCCGAAAACCACCCACTGTCCCCCCAAACTGCACTATTAAGCCCAAGTTGTCTCTTGCCTCTTGATCAACACGGTAGCCGCCCACACGCTCCAACGCTATCAGACGGGTAATCATGTTTTGCGGCTCATTCAAAACCACGACTCTACCCTGCACGCCCCCAACTTTAGGGTCAACGAAAGGAGCCGTGAGCCGTTCCACTATGTCTTGTTGAGGGTAATAGTCGGCGTCGAAGCAGAGGATGATTTCTCCTGTTGCCTTGCTAAACCCGTGGTTCATGGCGGCGGATTTTCCTTTGCCTCCGCTTTTTTTGTCGCGGTGGATGACTTCTATGTATGGATATTTTTTGTGGAAGTCGCTGGCTATTTTTCCGGTTTGGTCGGTTGAAGCGTCGTTTATGACTATCACCTGCAGTTTCTTTTTGGGGTAAGTTAACTCGGTTAGTCGCCGTAGTAGTCGTCCGATGACGTTTTCTTCGTTTCTTGCAGGGATGAGGATGCTTACTGTAGGCTCAAACTTTGCAACGGGTGTGCTTTCGGTTTTTTTAGTGCTGTTAGCATTGCGCAGAACCGTGAAAGTGAATATGTTGTGTCTCACAAGGTAAGCCACCAGAATAGCAAGCAAAAAAACAAACAAAAACTCAACAACTTCAATCAACATAGGTCACCCAGCGCAGGTTTCTAGCACTATGCAAAGCGGTGGAACTTAGAGACCAAAACGCGATAACCCAAAAAGCGTTCAGCAACGGGTACAAAATGGTGTAGATTGTGTGTAATGTGGTTGTTGAAGCTACCTCGTATGTTCTGGCATAGAGAAATAGCATGTGGAAACTGTAACTCCAGATCAAACCGAAGACGTTGCCTACTACTAAGAGTGAAAGTTTTAGGCAGAGGTCACCTTTTAATTGAGAGAACAACGAAAAAAATAAGATGTTGAATATTGTCAGTATTGCGCCTGATTGGACATCAACCCAACAGTAGGTAACAAGCACACTCAAAGCAGTCAATTCTAACATTAGAATCATAACTAACCGTTTGATGATATCCACTCTCTCCTCTCCCCTTAACCCCAATTCGATCCGGGAAAAACGCTTTTCTACCAGTTTGGTTTTTAAAACGTCTGGAACACTTCTATATAAGATAGTTCTATTTCAAAATCAATTCTCTGGGTTACAGAGAACAACGTTTTCTAAAACACGACAAAGAACCTCAAACACTTCAGAAGCATTCAAATTATCTGTATCTAAAACAAAATCAAACGGCGACAAGTCTTCGCCCAAAGTGAACCCGTAGAGTGCTTTATAGATGGCTTTTGTTCGCCCCTCTTTTTCCTGCAACACTTGAATGGCTTCGGTTTTTGTCATTTTGTCCCTTTGAGCAACACGTGTGGCCCGCTTCTCGAAAGAGGCTTCCAGCCAGATTTTGAAGCCGCCTTTGAGCAGCCAAGGCATAGTCCAACTATCCAAAAGCACATTGCCCTGCTTAGCGTACTCCAAGAGTTTATCGTCAACCGCCTTGTCGAACTTGGGGTCGTTGACTCTTTCCTGTAAGAACTTGAGGCCAACGGGGCTTTCCCACCAACCCTCAACGGTTGTGTCGTAGCCTTCCTGTTTGGCGAGTTCTTTTAAGGCATCTCCGCCCGAGTAGTAGCGGAGCCCGTATTTTTCTGCAAGTTTTTTAGAAAGAGTGCTTTTGCCTGTCCCAGCCATACCTGAGATGCAGATTACCGTTGTTTTGGTTGGTGGCGAGGTTTGGGTGGGTTTAGGCATTGCTTTGTCATCCAGTTTTATGAGTTTATTGATCTATGGGCATTATACCGATTATTCTGGAAGCTAACAGCCCGAGGAATATTGAGAATATGGGGTATAGCCATGCAACTGGGATTGGGCCTACTCCGGGGAGGTAAGCCATACTTTTGCTCTGGAAAGTGGGAATCAAAACGATGAACCATACGATTAAGTAAACGAAGGAGATGCCGATTTGTAGCATTTGTGGTTTCATCATTTTTGCCTGCATATTGTTAATTTGAGACTGCCTTTTCTTGATTTTCTCCATTTGCTTTTTGTCGCCTGACCGTGCGGCAGCCATGCTTTCGGCGCGGAACTCCGCCATCTCTTTTTGCATAACGCGATATTGTTCCCAGCCGATAAAGTAGTTGATTAAAACTCTGTTAATGCCACTGTTCAGGAAGGCAATACCTGCGGCGATACCTAAAATCGCAAGAGCAGGCAACAGTGAAGTAATAAGAAGAGTGTAAGATGTGTCCACAGTTGAAGGGGACGAATCGCCTGAGGTAAAGGCTTTAGTGCTCCAGACATAGTTTCCTGCTACCTGAGCGTTGACGGCGTTAAACGTAAACTGGATAGTTTGTCCATTGGCTAAGCCCCCGCCTGTTTGGTTAACAAGCATTATTACTCCAGAGTTGGATTCTTCTGGGGAACTGTAGCTTATAGCCCATGTCTGAGCGGGGGGTTGCTGAGTCAACGCCACATTTTCCACATCAACATAACCCAGCGGCACAGTCACATTTATGGCAGCTATGTTTATGGTGCCCGTGTTGGTCACAGTGAAGGTGTAGGTGGCTGATTCGCCGACTGTGGGGTTGGTGGCCGTTATGGAGGTTGTGAATTGTGCGGCGGCGGTTGCTGGGTTGGCGAATAAGCCAAACATGGAAAGCGCCAGTAAAGTGACCAATGTTAGAAGTGATAGTTTTTTGCTGGTGTTCATGTTACTTTCCTCAGGGTTAAGTTATTGTATGCTATGCGTACATGTTTCTTGTTAATAACTATTTTCACATAATTAAAGCCTAACCATAACTCACCCTAAAGCGAGCTTGGCGGTTTCTCTGCCCCATGTTTCGATGGCTGCCCAATCGCGGGTGTCATGGACTTTGGCTGTGTCTAAACCGTTCTTGCGCAGATTCCGCCGATTAACCCGCACTATGATGTCAACGAGTAAACCGTGGCTGTAACTGAAATCCATCAACCCACCGAAGTAACCCAAAGAGATCGGTGTCAAACCGTATTGCGCAGCGATATCGGTGAGGTAACGTTTTTTGCCCACCTCGTAGCCCGCATCTTTTCGGTCAGCCATAGAGCAACTTACAAACAACGCGGTTTTCTTGGTCCTAAGCGTGGGGGCGTTGGTTTCCAGAAAACTTTGCGCCTCTTTAGTCCACTTATCCGCCCGCAGTCCACTTCCGACTAAAATTAAGTCGTAACCGTCGATGTTTTGCGGGTTCTGTTTGGCGTCCACAACGTCCACTGAGAAGCCTTCCTGCGTTAATGCTTTGGCGATGGTTTGGGCGACGTCAACTGTGCCGCCCCAGCGTGTACCATAAACGACGAGAGCCTTCAAGGTTAGCACCAATTTGAGGAAGTAAACCACAAAAAGCGGCTTTTATTGATTGTGTCATCGATGGGCAATTTTGGGAGTAAAACTGAAGGTTCCCCGCTCCTAAAGCAAGTCCCGCATATATAAGGGAGGGGAGAGGGACTGCAGAGCAGCAGCCCATGCGGTTAGGGTTTCGTATGCGACGCTAAAAAGGGGGCCTAAAGAAAAACCTCAACTGCACCCACCACTGCAGAAAAAGGCGGAAACAAACCCATAAAAACAGATAAAACAAGCAGTAACCGCCCAAAAACGGCTCAAATTCCACGGTTAGGGATAAAAGTTTTTATGCTCCTTTGAAGCTCTACCTTCCCCGAATATACAAAGGAAGATTTCAAGATGACCCTACAAAAAGGAGATTTCATACTAATCGATTATGTCGCTAAAGTTAAAGAAACAAACGAAGTTTTCGACACCACACAAGAAGAAGTCGCCAAAAAAGAGCACCTCCACAAACAAGGAGAAATCTATGAACCTAAACTCGTCGTTGTCGGCGAAGGTTGGGTGCTAAAAGCCCTCGACGACTCTCTGCTCGAAGCAGAAGTCGCCAAAGCCACAACCATAGAAATCCCCAGCGACAAAGCATTCGGTCCACGTGACCCAGAAAAAATCCGCCGCGTCCCAATCAAGCAACTCTACGCTAAAGAAATCAACCCCGTCGTTGGTGCACGCATCGAATTCCAAGGTAAAATGGCAACCATCCGCTCCATCGGTGCAGGACGTGTGCTTTTGGATTTCAATCCTCCATTGGCTGGCAGAACCCTAATCTATGACTTTACAGTTACAAAGAAACTTGACGCACAGGAAGAAAAAATCAGCGCCCTCATCCACCGCCGTGTCCCAGTAGTTGAGCAAGATAAATTCAAAATCACCGTTAAAGACAAAAACTTAACCATCGACATGCCAGAAGACACCTTCTACGTTGAAGGCATCCAAATCGCGAAACGCGGCATCGCCATGGACATCCAAAAGTTCCTGCCAGACATCGCAGAAACCAAGTTTGTGGAAACCTTCAAAGCTGAACCTAAACCGCAACCAGCCGCGCCTGCAGAGGAAAAGGCTCCAGCTAAAGAAGAAGAGAAGACCCAAGCGCAACAGTAAGCGCTTCTCTCATCTTTTTATCCATTTTTAAACGCACCACTACTTTTGTCTCCAGCAAGCACTTTTCCCATAAAACTTCAGAGTTATTGCAGATATTTCTCGGCTTTGATGCCCAATTTCTCGCACAACTCGCGAAAAACAGCCTCCCGCTCAGCCCTGTCCTCGGTGTTGAAGCGCAAAAAGAAAGGTCGCTGCGCCATGTCAAAGGGTTCGTCTGCTTTGCCGAAAATGTAGAAGAGCATCGCAGCAAACAGAACCGCCACGTCGCCCTTCCGTTTCAGCAAACCAGTGATGAGTGCTTCTTTAACTTCTTGGGGATGATATTCCGCTACGTCGTCGAGCACTTGGGAGAGGCCCCCGAAGAGTTCCGCGTTCTGCAAGCCATCCACGATTGAGCGGGTCCGCTCTCGGTCGGTTACCAAGTCGGGAGCATACCTTGTTACCGCAACTCGAACGTCTGGGTTGGGGTCGCTTATCGCCTCCTTGATGGCTTGGCGGGCGCGTTCCGTGTTCAGCTCGGCGAGGGCTTCGATGTCTCGCCAGTCACGCGGACTATGACTGATCAGCATCTGCTCAATTGCCTCGCGTTCCGTTGGGGAAGCCGACCTTATTGCGTCTAAGTCGTATCCGATGCCGTCATGCCACTTATCAAAATCCAAAACCATGCTCTTTTTGAATCGCTCAAGCGGGGTGGCTGAACTGGGTTGACCTGTTTGAGGTAGTTTGTTTGGTTGCCCAGAAGGGGTTTTTGGGATGTGGGAATTCATTCTCTTCAAATGTTCTGTTGTTGAGGCTTAGCTTTAAGCTTTCTAAACGGGAGGTTAGCTTATTGCTTTTCAGAAGGGTTTGTATATTTAAGTGACTTTATGAGTTGCATTCGGTGTGGGCGAGTAGCTCAGTACGGATACTCAAGCCGCTTTCCTTTGTGTCTCCACAAGTGGGGGGTACTCGGATTTTCTGGCTTGGGCTGGATAGAGCACCAGCCTCCTAAGTTGGGGGTCGAGGGTTCAAATCCCTCCCCGCCCGCCATACTCCAAAATACACTTTTTAGAGATAGATTCTGCGTTCACAAACAATTTACCCACCTAACTTCCAATTCAATCACGCCCAACACCATTCACCAGTGAAAACAATGGCTACGTCAACCTCACAGAACCCGAATTCTCCCTGCAAAGATGACCTGCTTGAAAACACAGGTTTACTAAGAGAAGTCTATGAAAACGGAGCCGTAGGAGTGATAGTCATTAAGGTTGCAACGCGCAGGATCGTCACCGCCAATAAAGCCGCCTTAGAATTGTTTAACGCCACAAGGGA
This sequence comes from Candidatus Bathyarchaeota archaeon, assembly GCA_026014685.1. Classification (NCBI taxonomy): domain Archaea; kingdom Thermoproteati; phylum Candidatus Bathyarchaeota; species Candidatus Bathyarchaeota archaeon. Next base: position 10,866 of record JAOZHW010000012.1, on the reverse strand, counting down.
ACAACTAGTCGGGACAATTTGCCAAACGGCAATATGTTGCGCCCCAATAGGTCAATGCCCAATTATAGATTGGAATCAGATAGTGTCCGAAGAAGAGCAAGTTATCTCCCGAAACAACGGCAGACAAATTCCGATTCTTAGACTCGCCAAAAAAGTCAGCGTGTCAGGTGAGGAATACATTGTTGAAAGCATAGTTGACCTTACCAAGACAAAGCGAGCCCAAGAAAAATCACGTGAATACACGATTTTGTTTTCTGAAAACCCTCAAGCCATCGCCATATGTGACAAGAACTTCCGCGTAATAGAGGTTAATCCGAGTTTTACGCGCTTATTCGGTTGCTCCGCCGCCGCCATAAAAGGTCAAGACGCCATAAACATGTTCACACCCAAAAACTTCATGGCAGAAAATATTCAGATAAAACAGCAACTCCTATCAGGGCACGTGGCATGCCAAACCAAACGTCAAAGACCAGACCAGCAAGAAATCAACGTGTCCCTGTATGGTGCAGCCACCTCAGTAGATGGAAACGTCACTGGATATGTTTTGATTTTTCAAGACATCACAGAGGTCATGGCTGCCCGAGAAGAACTAAACATACTGCTTGAGGAACAGAATTTGTCATTGGAAAAAACCAGAGTGCAAAATGAACAGTTATGCGTTACCAGCGGTTTAACCAGACATGACATACGAAACAAGCTCACTGCCTTAACGTTCAAGGCATATTTAGCTAAGAATCGCTCAAAAGACAACCCTGAAGTCCTCAACTGCCTCAGAGACATTGAAGCCATCAGCAAAAATATAGCCAGATTACTCGAATTCGCCAAAACCTACGAGTTACTAGGCACAGAAGAATTAACGTCGGTAAACGTCGGCAAAATGGTTGACGAGGCTGTGTCGTTGTTTGTGGACCTCAAAGGCGTCACAGTGATTAACGAATGCGAAGAAGTTAACGTCACCGCTAACTCGATGCTGCTTGAACTGTTCCACAACATGATTGACAACTCCCTCAAGTATGGGCCGCCGAAAATCACCGAAATTAAAGTATACGCACAGGTCAACGCGGAAGGTGCAACCGAACTCGTCTACGAGGACAACGGAAACGGGATTGATACCCAAATTAAAAACAGGCTCTTTGAGAAGGGTGTAACCACCAAAGGGACAGGGTATGGGCTTTGGCTAATTCGCCGCATATGCGACTTGTATGGGTGGTCGGTTCAGGAGCGGGGGATGTGTGGGCAAGGGGTGCGTTTTGTTATGACAATACCTAACGAGATTTCAAATGTTACAATCTTAACCCCCTTCAAAAAAGACCGCGGATATTAAAACACAGAAATTTCAAGTCCTTCGGCTACAAGCAAAACTTACAAATTAGCATTCGAAAGATTTTAAACATCAAAATCAAATAAACCAAAGCAGGTTTCTCAATGGTTCATAGAAGAGTAAGAGGCGGAAAATACAAGATAAATTACGCTGGTCAACCTGCCCCTGTCGAGGTAGGAGACGAATTAGAAGTCAACATAATCGACAGGTGCCCAAGCGGGGATGGGATGTCAAGAATTCGAGGCTACGTTATTGTTGTGCCGAAGGCTAAGCCAAGAGAGCGTGTAAAAATTAGGGTTACACAAGTCCAAGTTGACAAGAAAACCGCCACTGGTCAGATAATTCAGTAAAAGTCACTATAGATCAAACCAGCCGAAACCACACAACAAGCACACTTTTTTGATTTTTTTAGGCATTTTTGAAATAGATTTGGTTTTTATCGAAAGGCAGAATTTTCGAATCCGCTTTCGGGAAAAGAATTGGCTAATTAAACAAAAAAAGGAAAAGAGGGATTTGTGTCTGTATTCGCTTTATGGGCGTTTTCTTTGTAGCAGTATTATGGCTACGCCGACTGCGATGATGGTTATGATTACGCCTGCTATGCCAGGTACGAAGTAGAGGTCTGCTGCTGAGGGTTCAGGTGTTGCCTGCGGAGGAGCAGTTGCATGTGCTTCGTCTACGACGAAGGCTGCTTGGTCGTATGAGCCGTAGTATGCTTTAGAGCCAGCGAAGGTTGCAATTACAGTGTACTTGCCTGGAATATCGGGCATCCAGCTGAAACTGTAGAAGCCAGTAACATCACTTGTAGTAGTGCCAATCTCACGATAGTTACCGTTAGCGTCGATAACTGCAAGGGAAACTGGGACACCTGTGGCGTCGGTTGGGCATTCAAACTGCTTGTAGACGTAGAGCATATATTGGCCTTGGCTTGCATCAGATACAGCTGCAACACCATTGGGGAACCGCATTGCAATGCGTGGGTCCGTGGTGCCCGGTGATATGTCGGTTACGCGGCCTGAGATGAGTACGCTTTGTCCTTGTGCGGCTCCGAGGTTTGGAGCGGAGACAGTGATTTTGCTTGGGCCTTTACCCATTGCGTAGATTTGTAGGTCATATGTATCGTAGCCTGCGATGATGCTGTCACCCATAACAGGGTTACCACCCCAACGAGTCAAACGCATCATACCGTTTACACGGAAGATTTCGCTACCGTCGGTTGCGTTAACACAAGCATAAGGTCCGCCTCTGGGCATTGGACTGTTAGCTGAGTGTTCTAGTGTGCCGATGTAGACTTTGCCTGCAGCGATGTGACTAATCCAGCCCCACCAGTTCTCACCAGTAACGGGCTCAGTGTAGGGGTCTTTGAGTGTGTATGTCCAATCGGTTTTACCTGTTTGGAGGTTGTACGCGTAGAGTATGCCTGCGAGGCCAACTGAGTAGAGTTTGCCGTAAGCGAAGTACCAAGTATGTTCTCCTGCTCCTGCGCCGTATAAGTCAAGATAGTGCTCAGGTTCGGTAGCCCAAAGGTAAGATCCGTCGACGAGGCTGAAGCCGTAGTGGGTTGTTAATTCTTTTGACCATACTGCGATGACACCGTTGCCGTAGATGGGGTCTTTAACGTAGTTTGATGCGCCTGTGTAGTATAGTATGTTTGATCCTTCGAGCCATTCAGACGGCGGAGTCCAGGTCTTATCGAATATGGGCGATATTGAGCCTGAACTTATGGATGCGTTTCTTGTTGCGGTTATTCCATTGAGTGGCAAAGCCCAGACACGCACCATGGTCTGGTTGAAGGCAATACCGACGATTCTGTCGCCTTCATAGGCCCTAAGAGAGTTTGCGGCTAAGGTTTTGGGTATGGTTACGTTCCATGAGTAGCATTTGGCTAGTGAACCGTTGAGGCATCTAGTCACTGGGAAAGCTGAGTTTATCTGCTGACCTATGGCGTTAGTTGGGTTTGTTGGACCGCCGACGTCGCGTGAGCCTCTACCGTTTGCATCCATGCCTAAGGTACCGAAAGACCAGCTGCCATAGGTGGGTTGACCCATGACCGCGTTTTGTAGGCCTGCAAGGGTTGAGTTCCAAAGTGCCATCCAGCCTGCGGCGTAGTTGATTTGGTAGATGAGGATTTCACCGTTTGGTCCCCAGATTCTTGTGCCTGTGGGTACGTTGTAGAACATGAACTGGAATGAGCCATCGTTTGTGCTGTATGCGGTGTAGTTGTTGCCATTTACTGACCAGAGGTAGTTCCAGACGCCGTTTACGTTGTAGCTTGGGTAGAACATCGTTTGACCAAATGACAGGAAGGTGTTGTTTAGGAACCAAAGTTTCTCGCCTGTGTGGAGGTCGATTGCTTGAATTCCAGGTATGCTTACTTGCGCGTATAAGCCGTTTGGTTGGGTGTTGTAGTATAGTACGCCGTTGATGACTACTGCGTTTGCGAATCTGCCTTCGTATGCGTCGCCGCCGTACATGTCTGCGATTATGTTGTTTTCGCCGTCGTATAAGCCGCCTGATATGCCGCCTTGTTCATAGGGGGTAGCCCAAAGGATGTGGGGCGTTTCTGGTGCATCGTCTTGGAATTGTACCACTGAGTTGAAGGGTCGTTCTACCCAGTTGCCGGAGATGCTGTACCATTCTCTGAGTTGTGGGTCGATGGGTCGGCTCCAGTATTCGGTTGGTAACGCGTGTCCTGGATAGAAGGGTATGGAGAGTTCTTCGACTACTTCTAGGGTCATGGATTTGCTGCTTGCTAGCATTATGGTGCCTGCTTGGATGGGTTGAGTTCTTCCGGAGGGCGTATAGGTTATTGGGTAGGTTTGGTTGGGGAAGTTGGTTGTTACGGTGTAGTTGCCTACTTGGTCAGGTACGTATGTTGCGTATGTTGAACCTGTTGAGTCAGTGGTTAGGGGTCCCAGGGTGGTTGTTGTGCCGTCTGGTTTTTTAACGGTGATGGTGATGCCTGTCCACCCGTATGATGCGGAGGGGAGGGCTTCGGAGATGCCTGCTTTGAGTAGGGTTTCTTGGCCGACTGCGACTGGGTTGGGTATGGCGTCGACAATTGGGTAGGTTTTCATTGTTGTTGCTGCTTGGACGTTTATGTTTAGTATGGGTATCGAGGTTACGATTGAAGCGACAAATATTGCTATTAACAAAATTGCTAGTTTGTGGGTATAATTCAAATATTCTTTCTCCTTAAGATTCACCGATTTTGGCGAATCGAAGTAGGGGTCTTTTGGTTTTACTATATAAGGTTTTTCAGAATCCGACAAATAATCAAAAATAACCAGTAAAAAAGTAAAAAATCTAAATTTTTTTCTATATTTCATTTAATTTACTAATTCGTATGCAGTAATCAAAAAGATGTATCTAAATAAAGACAAAACCACATATTCTTTCTCTACAACATTCAATGAGGAATTGTTTTATCACAAAAAATAGTTGGCATATACCGAGCTTGGCATAGTTTCGATTTTTGATATAAGTATGGAAAAGAAATTTTGCTTATATTATTTCACACGATACCAATCTCAACAAAATGGAGATGGAAAAATGCATGTATGTGACTCAATAAAAGCCATATTAGCCGCAATCGGAGTATGCGTAGTTTTCACCGTCGGCTCCTACATATGCTACCTATTCCTGATAAAATAAACAACAACTCTCTTTCCCATAATTTTAACCACAGCATTCATTTTGAATACCTAAAATAACGAAAACACACAATAAAGCAACACCCAACGATGAAAGACAAAAAAGCAGGCATCTTGTTCTATAACAAAATTTAAAAGCCTAACAAAGAATATGGGTTTGCTGAGGCTCTGGGTCAGTTTTCTTTAAGGAGAAAAGAAAAATGAAAACCACGATCGCAACTTCGTAATTTTAAACCCAGAAGCCCACTCAGCCCCAGCTTCTAAAGCCAGATCCAAACAAAGAAAAGAGGGGGAATTTGTTTTTTGCATTTTTTGCACCTTTATGGTCGTTTCTTGAGTTGCAGCATTACAAGAATCGCGCCGATGGCGATTATTGCTACTATCATGCCAACAGAGAGTGGCACGAAGTAGAGGTCAGCTGCTGACTGTGGTTGGGGTGTGGGGGTTGCTGTTGCTGCGGGTTCTTCTTCGACGTAGTAGGCGGTTTGTGCGTAGGAGCCGTAGTACGCGTTAGAGCCTGCGAAGGTTACGTAGACTGTGTATTGTCCGGGGATGTCAGGTTGCCATGCGAAGCTGTATGCTCCGCTTGCATCGCTGGTGGTTGTGCCGATGTGGCGGTAGTTGCCGTTTGCATCTACAACGTCAATAGATAGTGGAACGCCTGTTGTGTTGGTTGGGCATTCGAATTGCTTGTACACATAGAGCATGTATCCGCCTTGGCTGTCGTCAGAGACTGCTGCAACGCCGTTGGGGAACCGCAACTGCATAGCGGTGGTAGATGTGCCTGGAGAGATGTCTGTGACTCTGCCTTGGATTATGATGGTTTTGCCGTATTCAACTGAGGATGTGGGTGAAACAACTGTGGTCTGTGTTGGACCTTTGCCGATTGCGTATATGCGTTGGTCGTAGGTGTCCATGGTTGCGATGATGCTGTCACCGATGACGCTGTTTCCGCCCCAGCGAGTTAAACGGAACATACCGTTAACACGCCAGACTTCACTTCCATCGGTTGCGTTAACAGCGACGTATGGGCCGCCTCTTGGCAGCGGGTTTTCAGCGGAGTGCTCTAAGGTGCCGACATAGACTTTGCCGTCAGCAATTAGCGCAATCCAGCCCCACCAGTTGTTGCCAGTGACGGGTTCACCATAAGCATCGGTCAAGTTGTAGGTCCATGCAGTGTTACCTGTCGAGAGGTCATAGGCATATAGGATTCCGCCGACACCGACTGAGTACAGTTTGCCGTAAGCATAGTACCAGGTGTGCTCCATGTTACCCCAACCGTATGCATCTAGGTAGTTTTCTGATTCAGTTGCCCAGAGGTATTTGCCTGTTTTAACGCTGAATCCGTAATGGGTTGTTAATTCTTTTGACCAGAGTCCGATTACGCCTTCGCCGTATGTAGCGTCTTCAACGTAGTTTGTTGCGCCGACATAGTGGATAGTGTTTGTTCCGTTGTACCATTCGGTTGGTGCATCCCACCATTTGTCGAATATGTAGCTAGTTATGGCAGTTGATGATTTGTCTAGATCGCTGATGTCAAGGGCCCAGACACGTACTTTTGTTTGGTTGTATTGTATACCGACAACTCTGTCTTCAGTGTAGAATTTGTGTGCAATGATGTATGAGCCGGAAGCGACTGTGCCTTCTGGAATTGTAACGTTCCATGAATAACATGAAGGCAAAGAGGCGTTGAAGGTTCTTAGACCTACGTTAGAAGCCCAGCTACCATGGTATGGTGTGCCGACTGCTGCGTTCTGTAGACCGCATTCTGTTGAGTTCCAAAGAGCTATCCAACCTTTTGCATAGTTGTATTGGTAAATGAGGATTTCACCATGTGGACCGAAGGTTCTTACGCCTGAGGGCACGTTAGTCATTGTATAAACCCAAGAGCCGTCAAAAGGATCATATGCCGTGTAGGTTGTGCCAGATACTGACCATAAGTAGGTGTATACGCCGTCAACGTTGTAGCCGTCGAAGTATAGTGCTTGACCGAAGGACAACCAAGTGTTGTTTATGTACCAGTCTAAGGGTTCGCCTGTGTGCAAGTCAATTGCTCTGATTTGGTTTGTTCCGACAGTGCCGTATGTTCCTGAGCCTTGAGTGTTGTAGTATAATATTCCGTTGAGTATGACTGAATTTGTGAATCTGCCTTCGTATGCATCACCAGATTCAGAAGCAACTAGGGTATCTGCCGTTACGCCGCCAGTTAATCCGCCGGTGGTCAATTGCTGAGCCCATAGTACGTGTGCCGTGTCTGGTGCGTCATCGTTGTAGAGTGCTAAGCCGTTGTCGGGTCGGGCAAGCCAGTTGCCTGATACGCTGTACCATTCACGTAGTTGTGCGTCGATTGGGCGACTCCAGTATTCAGAGGGCAATGCATGACCTGGGTATGTTGCTGAGGCTTCTTCGGTTACGATGAAGTAGCTTGATGCCTCGCTTGCAAGCATAATTGTTCCTTTGTAAACATAGGAGCCTCTTTCATTTGAGTAGGTATCGACTGGCATTTCCTGTTCTGGGAAGTATGTTGTAATGTTGTATCTGCCGACTTGGTCTGGTGTGTAGAGTGTGTATGTTGAGCCTGTTGAGTCAGTTGTGAAGGGGCCAAGTGTTTCGGTTTTACCATCAGGTTTTGTTACGACAATTTTTATTCCTGTCCATCCGTAAGATGCGGAGGCTAATGCTTCAGTGATACCGCATTTGAGGAGAGTTTCTTCACCTAAGCCTATGGTGCTAGGAATTGCGTCAGAGATTGCATAAGTCTTCATCGATGTTGCTGCTTCGACGTTGATTGATTGCAGAGATGCCACTGTTCCGATTGCTAGAACTGCAAGTAACAAAATTGAAACTATTTTTTGATTCATGTCTTTTTATTTCCTTTTTATGTTGGTAAACGAATCCGTTATGGAAAATCAATATTAGCGTTTACCCAAATGTTACCCAACTAATACCAAATTTATACCCCACACAAGAAACCGCCGACCTAACAGCCACTACAACAGTTAAAAAACGATTTCAAGCTAAATTTGGTAATCAAACTCGACAAACGCTAAATGACAAAAAAAGAAAAAGAAAGCTGAACGGCTATTACCGCGATTCTTTATCGGTTCTCGATTGGAACAAAAGGCCTGTTGAATTCGCCGATATACTTTGATTCTGGACGTAGAAGAACCGCATCTTCATACTGCTCAATCACATGCGCAACCCAGCCAGATATCCTAGCTGTGGCGAAGAAGGGTGTGAAGAACTCTTTAGGTACGCCTAATGCGTCCATGGTGACTGCAGCATAGAAATCGACGTTGGGGTAGATTTTTTTGCGCTTAAAAACTATGTCTTCGATTTTTATGCATTTATTGTACAAACTCAAGGTTCTGTCGCGGTGGCAAAGATCCTCCACCATACCTCTAAGATGCTTGGTCCTTGGATCCTGCGCCCGGTAGATTCGGTGACCGAAACCCATGACTTTTTTCTGATCACCCAACAACCCGTTAATGTATTCTTCCACCTCTTCTTCTAGGTTAATGTCATCAAGCATATCCATAACTTTCTCACTTGCGCCACCGTGCAAGGGACCTTTGAGTGCACCAATAGCAGAAGTTACTGCACTGTACATGTCTGAGTTAGTGGATGCGGTTACGCGAGCCGCAAAAGTGGAAGCGTTAAAGCCGTGGTCAGCATGAAGCGTCATGTATCGATGCAACACGTTAGTTTCGCTTTCTTCAGGAACTGCGCCTTTGAACATGTAGAGGAAGTTTTGGGCAAACCCGAACTCTTGCTTGGGTTCAGGAACAGGCTGGTTTAGGCGACTTCGATGTATAGTTGCCACAATAACAGGAACCTGAGCAACAAGCCGTGTTGCACGTCGGTAGTTAGCTTCAGGGGAGAAGTCGCTACCTTCTGGGTCATATTCACCTAAATGGGAAACCTCGGTGCGCAATATATCCATGGGATGACAGGTTTTCGGAGTCTTTTTTATGCTTTCAACCACCGCATCGGGTAACTTCATGGCTGAGATTAATTCGTTTTTGAAGTTTTCTAGTTCCTGCTTATTTGGAAGGCGCCTATGAATCAGCAGGTATGCGATTTCTGCATAAATGACTCGTCCCACTAGGTCATCGATGTTGTAGCCTACATAGTAAAGGTACCCATTGAAGTCTACGTAGCTGATTTTGGTTTCGGCTGCGGCAACATCTTTGAGACCTCTAACTACTACGCGCTCATCATTGTTTATCATTTTGTGTTCTCCCCTTGTAAAAGCAGAAATTGGCAACTCTGCCGCTACCAAAATGATCACAAGGACCAAATTTGCAAGTTTGGTCTGGCAGCGCTACCTTCTGGGCTCTCTACTCTTAGAACGCTATGATAGTAAAAAAAGCTAACTGTTAAACAGGCGGGTTAAGGGTTATTTTTTACGCGGTAGCACTTCTCTCTTTTGCTGCAGGAAGGGCATTTAAGGAGTTTCCATTCTAGTAACTCGCCGTCTGGGTTTCTGCTGATGCCGTGCGGTGCAAAAAAGTCCTGCAATGCACTTATACGAAATTCTTCACCGCAATTCGGGCAACGGTAAAGGTGTTTTAAGGCAGAAAAATAGGCAACCAAAACCAGAACAACACCGAGTATGACAGGCCATAGATACCAATACGGGGTAAGCATCAGAAGAGAACTCACAGCCACGACAATAACGAGTACAGCAATGAGCGCAAGGGAGAATTTTATTTCACTTTTCGGTACAGGCACAGGTTGACTCATAAAACCGCAAAGGCACAAACACTCTATTATCACTTTTGTTAAACGCCAAAAAACGCGATTTAAGTGTGCTTTTCAGATTTGCCTTTGCACCGTTGACCAACGAAGAACCACACAAAAATCGTTGCGCACCAGCAAGCCATTGAGGTGTACAACCACACTCCGCCACAAACGAAGCCTACAAAGCCGAAAACAAAGAACAAGGCTATCAAAATGGCTTCAAAACCTATGCCATCACGGTTCTTGCCTTGCTGCAACCTGTATGTCTCTCCATGTTCAAGTTTTTTAGCGTTTAAATAAGGGATGTTTCTTAACCAGAAATATTGCGCACTAAAACCGGTGTGTTTGGAGGATGGGAGGCTGCAGGCTCCCAGGAGAAAAGGGAAAAATGCTAAACCCTTAACGGCACACATTGGGGGAGATGTCGGAGTCCTGCAACCTCTCGAGGCTTACACCCACAATTAAGCATGAAAACAGTGATATGGCTGTGTGTGTGGCACCTGTTACATTCGCTTTTTCAACCATGAAAGATGGCGGTTAAGCCGAGGCTTTAGGACAGCAACTTGCAGAGTATATACAGCATTACTGAAAAATGTAAAAAAACAACAACCGGAAAGGAACACACTAAGGCAAACACGTCTAAAAAAGAAGCTAAAAACGCCACCTTTAGCATTTCTATATATAAAGAATGGGGGGATTGACAGAGCAACAAAACGGCGATATTGTGCCTTTAAATAAGGGGAGGGGACCTCTGCCCTGAGACGTCGCGTGGTTCTTTAAATAAAGAGGCAGGATTTCCTCTTTTAAACCACAAAACATTAGCCGCTAAATTGAACATAAACAAACAAACGGTTAACCATGCACAGACCAAACATATACAGCGACAAACACCGTTTTGAGGCAATATGTGTCTCAGTCAAATATCGCTCAGACACTACATTGACTCGACATCTCAGGCGATTGGTGGCCGCAGGCTGAACTAGTCGACCGAAGTCTTCTAGCTTACACCCCGGCTCCATCAAACCCATCTTTTATGGGAGCCTTCGTCCAGTGAAACTGGAATGGCTGCCTCTTTTCGGGAGAGGCTTCGAGCTTAGATGCTTTCAGCTCTTATCCACAACGGCGTGGCTGCCCGGCGACTGCCTTATC
>JAOZHW010000011.1 GCA_026014685.1 Candidatus Bathyarchaeota archaeon | reverse complement strand
GGATCGGCAACTGCGGCTTCAAAAAACAGTTCGAAAACCCAGGCGACCAAAAACTCGTAGACATCAAAGACTTCTGCGCAAAACAGCAGTTCACGGAAATAAGCGGCAACATCCCAGACGACAAATTCTTCAACCCCTAAAAGAGGCGCCAACTATATGAGCCACAAAATTTGTCCGCTAGCCGCTGCCTATCCGCAGCAGGAAGACGCTTCCTGTCTTGGCGAAGACTGCGCATGCTACGTCAAAATGCATAAACCCCGATACATGAAAGCAGACCACTACCGCATCATCGACCCCGAGTATTTTTACCGCTATGTCGGCTGCGGACTGGTAACGCACATTCCATGGGAACTGGTAAAGCGCAAAGAGAAGCCGAAAGCCAACAGTGAAGAGGCGACGCAGTGATGGATAAACAGGTAGAGTTTCTAGTCAAGCTCCGCGACGCCGCTTTGATGATTGCTGACGCCGCCAATGAATTCATTGATTCTCTGGCGCCGCCTGAAGTAAAAGAGAATAACCAAGTAGCTGCAGTCCAAGAAGTCACCTTCTCCACACTAAGGTTCGAGCCGCAGCAGGGCGCTAAACTGGGCGATTTCGAAGTAGCCTACAAACAAAACAACCTCCAAGACAAGTGGCAAAGCGCCTATAACATCCTGCGCAACAGCAACGCCACAATAAAAGACCGATACCACGGCGAAACCTACCAGTACAGCTACTGGCTCTATGCAGAGGACAAGATTTACCGCCAAAAACTCAAACCCAAAACAGCAACCTAACGCGCAGGAGGCAGCATTTTTTGAGGAGATATCGAACTTGGGTTTATCTTAACGGTGAAGGCAAGCAGGCATGGGGCGACATCTTCCCCGATGGCGCGGTTCCAGTGCAGAGCATGCTTCCCCAAACGGCAACGCTGGAAGGCATCCAAACAGCCGAACGCGTCTTCCTCGTCGCCTGGAAAGACCTCACAGCACAGCAGCAGGACGCCATACTCGAAAAACTAAGCAAACAGCACAAAGCATCCAAAGACGCCATACTCAAAGACATCATAAAAAAGGGTTTGCCGCTCAGGGAGAAATACACTGACGGTTCAGGCACCACTCGACTGGAATTCTTCGTCTAAAGGAGCATTCTTATGGTTCAGCGGGGCAAAGGCAAAAAATGCGGCGACTGCGCATACTGGAAAGTCAAAGATAGCCCCTGCACCTACCAAGACGACATACGCAAAGGCGTCATACGAATTAATGACCCTGCATGTGACGACTTCTACCCCAAAGACAAAGAGAAGCCTAAACTGCACAAGACCTGCGGCGTTGCTGAGCAAGGCTGCTTTGAAGCTATCTACCACAAGGAGAAGCCTGCGTTTCTTGTAGCACACAAGGACTCGTTTAGGGTTTGTGATGAGGTTACCGTGGAAGACGAAACGTTCCTGCCTAAAGAGTACCCAAACGAGTACCCCTACGAACCCTACGGCTTCTACGAAGGTGCAGTGCCCAGCCGCGAGGAGCTGTTCTGGAAGGTACGGGACGAATTTGACCTATTCTTAGATGTGGAGTCTATTTGGAAAGACTACCTTGCAGCCTGTGTCTTGCTGAGCTATCAGCAGGAGAAATTGCGCACGGTGCCCTACGTGTACTTTGTGGGCGATAACGAAAGCGGAAAAACTGTTGCGTTGAACCTGCTTAACTGGCTGTGCTACCGCCCCATGCTTGGCGTCACCATCCCCTCAGCGGATACGTACGGCTACTTGGATGATTCCGAGGCGCCTGGTACCATATTGGAGGATGAGGCGCAGGGGCTGCAGCGGGATATGGAGAAATCAAAGATTTACAAGGCAGGCTACAAACGAGGCGCCGTCGTCCCAAGAACCATGATTACACAGAACAAGAGGTTCATCAAGTACTTCCGTGTTTTCTGTTTCAAAGCATGCGCCGCCGAAGAAATCCCTCATGTCAAAGGCTTGCTGGAGCGCTTCATCTTCATTCCTATGGTGGAGGGTTATCCACGTAGGGATTGGGCGGACTTTAACGAGGAAGACGAGAAACGCCTCCGACAGCTGCGGGATATGCTGCTGAAATGGCGTTTAGCCAGCATGGAGTGGAAGATTCCCGAAATCGACCTAGCCGTCAAGGGGCGCCTAAAAGAGCTCTGGAAACCCATCCTCCAAATCGTCTCAGGCTTAACCGTTGAGGCGGATTTGCGGACTCATCTTGAGTTGCTGCGGAAGGAACGGCTGAACGAGAAAACCAACACGCTGGAAGGCCACATCGTCAAAGTCATCTGCGAACTGTACGCGCCCAATCAGCCGCTTGCCTTTGCCGACGTATGGGATGCGTTGGTTAAGGATTTGGAGGGTAAACTGGACGACAAGAAGCCCAACAAGATGGATACAGCCGAATTCGGCGAAGTCACCAAACAGAAGGTCGGCTACAGGCTGCGTGAAGTGCTCAGCGGCAGAAAAACCAACACAAGGGGGCAGAAGGGTCCGGGCAGAATCTACGAATTCGACGCAGAAAAGCTTGGGCGCATAGCCAAAAAGTACGGCTGCAGCCTTGCAAACAAGTTAACGAGTTACCCAACAACTGCAAGTGCCGACGGGTCAAAAGCGGAAAATGCAGTCTCAGAAACATGCCCCATTTCGGAAAAGGCGCCTGATTTGGGAAGTGAGAAAACCGAAAAAGAGGCAGAGACACAGCAGAAAGTCGTTTCACTTGTTAACTCGTTTGCAAACTTCAGCTTCGAGGAGCTGGCGGCTAAAGCTAAGTCGGTTTACAGGTTGACGATGGACTTTGGGGTTGAAACCTGCGTGTGCTGTGGCGCCAAGGGCAGACCCGACTGGCAGGTGACACTCTTTGACGAATCGTGGGGCTTCCTGTGCGGGCCATGCGGACTGAAGCTTTCTGAAAAGCTGAATAACCAAGAGTAGACGCGGGTGGGAGGGAATGGCTGGACTTACACCAGAAAACGGCATATTTGGCGAAAAAGCCGAAACAGAGAGTAAGTCATCCCAAAAAAGGGATGTCGGCTCCAGCCCCCTATGCCCACGATGCCACTCTAAAAAGGTTTGGCGAGATGCAAAACGCTACACGCCAAGCGGCTTTGAAATTCAACGCTGGTCCTGCAGAGAATGCGGAATGCGCTTCTCAGATCCAAACGACACAAAAAGAGCCAAAGAGGCAGCTATAGCCGTTGAAACAGTTGAAACGCAGTCATTAAAAAGCAAAGCGAGCATAATATCTACTCGCCAAATATGCGTCACGGAGACGAAAAACTTGGCAGCAGAACCTCAAACAACAGAAGTTCTGCGTAGAAATGAAGCAGCGACAACTAACGGCAAAATCGTCGAATACGAGTTCTGGCTGCTGAAACAAGGATACGCAAAAGAAACCATCGAAGGCCGAGTAAAAGTAATGAAAAGACTAGTAAAACTTGGCGCTAGCCTCTTCGACCCAGAAACCGTAAAAGAAGTCTTAACAAAACAAACCTGGAGCGAAGGCAGAAAAGAATACGTCACCGAAGCCTACAGCAACTTCCTAAAAATGGTCGGCGGCAAATGGGATCCCCCGCGATACACCAGAATCGAAAAGATACCCTTCATACCCACAGAACAAGAAATTGATCAACTCATCGCTAGTTGCGCGGAAAAAACTGCAGCACTGCTTCAAACACTAAAGGAAACGGCAATCCGAGTAGGAGAAGCCTGGAAACTCAAGTGGACTGACATAGACTACGTAAACTCAACCATCCGTATCACACCAGAAAAACGCAGCCACGCCAGAATGTTCAAAATATCAGGAAAACTCTTAACCATGCTATCAGTGCTCCCAAAAAAATCAGACAAAATCTTTGGAACCTACGACCTACGCGGCTACCGAAGCTCATTCGTGCGGCAACGAAAAAGAGCAGCCAAAAAACTCAAACCCCAGAATCAACCAAATAACATTCCATACCTTCCGCCACTGGAAAGCCACCATGGAGTACCACAAAACCAAAGATATCCTTCACGTAATGCGCCTACTTGGACATAAGAACATCAAGAATACGCTCATCTACACACAGCTCGTAACCTTTCAAGACGACGATTTTATCTGCAAGACAGCTGAAACCGTCAAAGAAGCCAAAGAACTCATCGAAGCAGGCTACGAATACGTCACTGAAATGGATGGTCTTAGGCTTTTCAGAAAACGAAAATGAGTATATGGGTTTGTCGCCAGAAGCTGGGGACTGCATCAAAAGAGCTGGGGATGGGAATTGAACCCATATAGAGCAGCTCTGCAGGCTACCGCCTAAGCCATTCGGCCACCCCAGCACCGCAACACTATGAAAAGTCCCACATAAATATATTGTTCGCAAAAACAAACTATGCCCCATAGAGAACCCCTTTCGCCCCACTAAAGGGGAAAGAGTATGTATTTATTTTACTTTTTGAATGCTAAACCTGAAAAAAAAGCAACCAACTTATCGTCTTTTCGCACAGCAACATGGTAGAGCCCCGTGGTTTTGCCATCTGAAATGCGGGTCGCTTCAGCAATCAAGCAGTCTCCCTCGACTGTGGGGCGCAGAAACTTGATATCCACCTCCACGGCAACTGCCACGTTGTCGCCGTAGTTGCATGCCAAAGCGAACGCGTAGTCCGCCAATGAGAAGATGACTCCGCCGTGTGTGAATCCTAAGGAGTTGGTGTGGTTTTTCTGGATTTGCATGGATACTTTGGCGTAGCCGTCTTTGACTTCATGCTCATTTATACCTAAGGCTTTTGCGAAGTGATCTGTGCCCTTCATGATGGTTTTGCCTCTTTGTCCTGTAGCATTTTGGCAACGTAGCCGTAGAGTTTACGTAGTTGCGGTTCTAACCCTTTGGGTGCAAAGATGACGATGACAAGTAGGATAATGCCGATGATTAGGAAGCTCAGGGGTGCGCCGACGTTGCTGACTTCTGGGAAGAACGGACCCAGAGAGACTCGCAGCGAATCCACTACGCTTGGTAAGGCTAAGAGTTGCTGGATTGAAACCAAAAAGACGGCGCCTATGATTGGGCCTACAACTGTGCCTAATCCTCCGATGACCGTCATTATAAGCGGCGTAAACGAGTTTAGCGGCGAGAATACCGAGTTGTCAATAAGTCTGATGAAGTAGGCGTATAAGCCTCCCGAGATGCCTGCAAAGAAGGTGCTGATTACGAATGCGGTGAGTTTGTATTTTGCGGTGTTGATGCCTATCATTTTTGCTTCTGGTTCGTTGCCGTGGATGGCTTTGAATGCCATGCCGATTCGTGATTTTGTTATCAGATACATTGTGGAGATGGAGACTACAGCGAATGTGAGTGCCAGTATGTAGAAGGGTAATCCTCTGGTAACCAGCGTTGTGGTCGGGAAACCGTTTATACCCTGAGTTATGGCGTCAAATTGGCTTGAGAGTGTAGCTGCGATGACTGAGAAGCCGAATGTCACCATGGCAAGGTACCATGCTTTTAGTCTAACGCAGGCTAATCCGATTAGCAAGCCGATTCCTGCGGAGAGTAAGCCGCCTAAGAGTAGCGATAAGATTTGGATGGCGACTGAGAGGGCGCCGACGGTTAACTGTGTTGAACCCAAGAAGTTGGCTGTGGCTGTTGCTATCGAGCTGCCTATGAGCGCTGAGGCAAAGCCGCCGATGCCTAAAAACAGCGCGTGCCCAAGTGAACCTTGACCTGAGTTTGCCAAGAAATTCCAACTGGTTGCGTAGATGGAGAATATGGTGATTAGGGTGAGGATTGTGAGGAAAAAGTTGTCGCTGATTAAAACAGGTAGGAGCGCAAGTATGGCGAAGACGGCGATGAGGAAGAGGAAGCTTTTGGAACGGACGAGTTTGGTGAGTTGTTGTTTTAGCGTCATTTTTATTCTCCTTTTTCACCGAATATTCCGTTGGGTCTAATCACAAGCACCACTATGAGCAGGGCAAATGCTACGGCGCTTCCCCATATGCCGCCTAAAAACAGCGTAGCCAACTGCTCAGCAATGCCATAGAGTAACCCGCCGACTATGGCGCCTTTGATGCTGCCTAACCCGCCCATGATTATGATGGCGAAAGCGATGATGGTGGGCATCGCTCCCACTTGGTAATCGAATGAGAAAATTATTCCGTAAAGCCCGCCTGCCACTGCTGCTAGTGCAGCGCCGATGGCGAAGGTTATCATGTAGATTTTTTCCACGTTTATGCCCATGAGCATGGCGGTGGTGTTTCGTTGGCTGGTGGCGCGCATGGCTAAACCGATTTTTGTTTTCTTTATGAGCAAGCCAAACGCTGCAAGTGTAGCGACTACTACAAGGACGGCGACTACGCGATCGTAAGATAGGGAGATTCCAGGGAGAGCGAAGCTCATGCCGCTAAAGGGGCTGACGATCTGTTTGGAGTGGGGTCCCCAGATGAGCATGGCGGCGTTTTCAAAGATGTAGATTAACCCGAGGCTAACGAATATCTCGTTGAGTTTGTCTGTTCCAAGCACTCTGCGGAAAGTTAGCCGTTCCACGCCGACGCCTAAGAGGGCGACCACTATCATGGAAATGATGATGGCGAGGTATGCGTTCATTCCTGAGGCAACCGATATGGTCCATGTTAGAAAGGCACTTATCATGAGGAGTTGTCCATGGGCGAAGTTGACGAGTTTCATGACACCGAAAATGAGGTTCAGCCCTGTTGCCAGAAGGATGTAGACGCAGCCGATTGCAACGCCCCAAACTAAGGTTAAGATGACTGCTGGTGCCGTAATTTCCATGTAGTGTTATCCTCTCTCCCTTTGCAGCGGTTGACATACTTTAGCATGTAAACTATTTAAAACATGCGAGAAACAAAAGAAAAGGAGGTTTTAAAAAAATTTTTTATGGGCTTCCAGGTTGGTAGCCAGTGGGCAATACAAAGTCTGCTTGTTTTAGGGTGATTCCGCCAGGTGAGAACGGTGACCAAACGATGCGTGACTTTAGTGTGTTGCTTGTGGTATCCCAGTAGAGTTGTTCGACGAAAGTTACTGGGCTGATTTCGTGGTAGTTTATGCCTGTGCTGAAGCGTATTCTGCCTGATTCCGTCATGACCAGCATCTGTGGGAGGTCGGTGTTTTCTATGGCGTCTCTTACTGCTGCTTTATCTACTGTTCCTGCGCGTTCTATTGCGTCTTTGGCGATGTAGAATGCGTCGTAGGTGTCTGCGCCCATCATGCCTGGATAAACACCGTAGAGTTGTCGGAATTTCTCCGAATACGTTTGCACCGCAGGTAAGTATGAGGGGCTCATGAAGGGGTCAAGTTTTGATTCAAGTAGCTGTCCGTTGCCTGTTTGTCCTAGAAGTGTGTAGAATGCAGGGTCTTGGTTGTTTTCCACCGCGATGTAGACTGTCTTTAACCCGACGTCGTTCCAACCCTGTTTGATTATGAGCGGGGTTTTGTCGGGGTTGTCTACTACGAAGACTGCGTCTGGGTTTGTTGATTTAACTGCTGTTAGGTCGGTTTGGTAGTTGGTTGTGGTGGTTTCGTAGCTTCTGTCAGCTACAAGAGTGATGGGTAAGCTGAGGTTTTCTATCCAGAATTTTGTTGCCTGTGCTACGCCTGTTCCGAAGGCGTCGTTTCGGTAAAGTAGGGCTAATCTGAAGTCTCTGTTTTCTGCTACGAGCGGTTTCATTTCGTGGGCGAAGAATTGGACGACGGTTTTGCTGTAGTCATAGGTGGTGGTGCAGTAGTGGAATATGTAGCTCATTCCTTCGGCGTCGCTTATACTGTAGGTTCCTGATGGTCCGAAACCGCCGTAGTTGCCTTGGGGTCCGCGGCGGGTTACGAGTTCGTTTGATGCACCTGCAATGATGTATGGGACTTTGTTTTCGATGGCGACGATTTCGTTGGCGAGTGTGCCTGCGCTGCCGTATCCGCCGATTAAGAGGTCTACTCCGTCGGTTTCGACGGCGCGGGTGACGGGTGTTACGGCGTTGCCTGGGGCGTCGTTAATGGTGTCAGCGACTACTATGGTGATGTTGACTTTGGTGTTCCATTCTGAGACGTAGACGCCGCCTGCGTTGTTGATTTCGTCAACTGCCATTCTTGCGGCGCGTTCCATGTCTTGTCCGATGGGGGAACCTGAGACGGGGGCGACTAAGCCGATTTTGATGTTTCTTGCGTCGGGTGATACGGGTTTGGGCATCAATTGTATTGCTGCTACTGCTGAGACGATGATGATTACAACGACTACTAATGCAATTAACATTTTCTTTTGCAAATTAACATCCTCTTTTAATGGTATCTTTGCTATATCTCAGTGTTTGGTTAATAAAATTAACTCTTTAACACACTTTCTCTACCCAGCTGGAACGCTTTTAGGTTCACATTGATGTATTTCTCTTTAAGTCTGCCCGCTATTGCCTGCTGGAACGACTCAACCTTGAGTGGGGTCTCGGGCAACGCTGAAAGTGCCCCGAGAAGCACTGTGTTGACCACAAGCATGTTGCCAAGTTTCTCAGCTATGCCCATGCCATCCACTTCGTGCACCAGCGCTTTTGCTTTGAGCAGCGAGATAAGTTGGTCTTTGGTTTTGGGTTTAACTCCTGATGGCATGCAGCTGGGTTGAATGAGTTTCATGTTAACGATGACGGTGCCTTGCTTTTTTAGCATCGGTAATGCTCGGGCGGTTTCTAGGATTTCGAAGCCAACAATTGCGTCTGCTTTGCCTGTTTCTATCAGTGGCGCTTCTACTTTGTCGCCGATGCGTGCATAAGCAACTATGGAGCCGCCTCTTTGAGCCATGCCATGAATCTCTGCTTTAGCCACGTCGAAGCCCTCCAGCATCGCTGCTTCACAGTAGATGTCGCTTAAAACTACTACGCCTTGTCCGCCTACACCGCTAAAAACTACGTCTAGCTTCACTTTTCTTTCCTCCCGATGGCGTCAAAGGGGCACACTGTTTCGCAGACTCCACAACCATTGCAGAGAGTGGCGTCGATTTCGGCGTGTTGACCTGTTTGGGTGATGGCTGGGCATCCGAAGGCTTTGGTGCAGACTCCGCATGCGTTGCAGGTGTCTTTGACTTGGCGTTTGGGTCCTTTTTCGCTTAGTAGTGGGCAGGGACGTTTAGATATGAGGACTGAGGGGCCGTCGTAGTTTGTTATGTCTCTAAGCGCAGTTATGGTGGCTTCTAAGTCGTATGGATCTACGGTTACGACTTTTTCTATGCCGACAGCTTTGGCGATTTCGGCGATTTGGATGATTTTTGTGTTTGTACCCATGACGGTTTTGCCTGACCCCGGCGTCGGCTGATGTCCAGTCATAGCAACCACGCTGTTATCCATGACGATGACGCAGACGTTGGCTTTATTGTAGGCAATGTTTAGTAGTCCTGGCATTCCCCCGTGGAAAAACGTTGAGTCCCCGATAACTGAGAAAACTTTGTCTTTTACGCCAGCGTGGTACATGCCTGCAGCTTGTGAGATACCCCCACCCATGCAGAGGCAGGAATGAATCGCTTTCACTGGAGGCAAAACACCCAACGTGTAGCAGCCAATGTCTCCTGTGACGATTTTGTCATCAGAACGTCCCTTGAGGCTGAGCGCGCTCTCGGGGCAGAGTGGGATGCATTTGGGGTCGCCTCCACAGGTGTCACAGATTAAGGGTTTATGTGTAACTGGGTGCAATGTGAGTGCGCCGTATTGGCAGGATTCTATGCACCAGTCGCAGCCTTTGCATTTTTCCCAATCCACGGTGACTGTGCCTGTTTGTTTTGACTGAACGATGGCTCCTTCGGGGCACGCTGCAACGCAGGGTGCGTTTATGCAGGCTTTGCAGGTTATCGCTGTGTTGTTGATGAGTTTGATTCGTACGGAGCGTATGCGGGATTTTAGTGGGTTAAAGATGCCTTCTTTCTCAAAAGAGCAGACGTATTCGCAGATGTCGCAGCCGACGCATTTGTCGCTGTCACACTGCACGGATTGGTTAAGCATGTTGAGTGCATAGTAAAAGGCGCGGTGAGGGCACCCGGGGCACAATGCGGGGGGGCGAGGCGGCAAATCGAGTTGCTGAGGGATTTCTGGTTTGTCTGTTAAGCCCAGTTTAGCGAAAGCTTCGCGGATTTTGTCAGGTGTAAATTCGCCGATTTCCTCAAGCCCCAACTCAGCTTTGCCTACTACGTCGAGTTTGAGGCGTTGAATGTTTTCTTCTATGTAGGGTCGGAGTTCTTCGATGACGATTAGTTTTTTGACTTTTGACGCAAACGCCTTAACCATGTCGGCTGGGAAAGGATGTACAAAGCCGAGTTTTAGCCACGAAAACTTTTTGGTGTCTAAAACTGAGCGGGCATAGTAGTATCCGACGCCGCTACCTACGATGCCGATTTCGCTATTGTTGTCCTCGAAGATGTTGAATTGTGAGGTTTCTGCATCGTGCTTCGCTTCAGCCAGTCTTTTCTCCAAGACGCGATGTTGGCGTATGGCGTTTGAGGGCACCATGACCCATTTAGAGCCGTTTTTGTCAAAATTTGGGCGTCGATTAATCTGCTCAAAGGCACCTAACTTCACCCTAGCTTTGCCATGGGCAACACGTGTGGTTAATCTGAGGATTATCGGGAGGTGAAGTTTTTCGCTAAGCTCGTAGGCGTAGCGTGCCATGTCGAGGGCTTCTTGAGGGCTTCCAGCATCCAGCAGCGGCAGCTTGGAGTGAACTGCGAAGTAGCGGGTGTCCTGTTCGTTTTGGCTGCTATGCAAAGCAGGGTCGTCGCAGACAACAATCACCAAGCCGCCTTCCACACCCGTATAAGCCAAAGTCATAACGGCATCAGCGGCAACGTTTAACCCCACATGCTTCATGCAGACAATTGCACGGACACCCGTCATGGAAGCGCCAACCGCAACTTCGGCGGCGACAATCTCGTTAATGCTCCACTCTGCATAGACACCGAATTGTTTAGCAACTTCTGCTATGGCTTCCAAAATTTCTGTAGAAGGCGTCCCCGGATAGGCGGCGGCAACTTTAACAGTGGCTTCTAGTGCCCCACGTGCAACTGCCTCATCTCCGTTAAGCAAGGCGAAGGTGCCTGGCTTATCTGCTGCAATCTTGGAAGTCATCGTTAATCCTTACATCTTACCCTTGCGTAAGTCAAGTACTCTTTTCGCTTTGCCCTCGGTTCTTGGGATTTCGCCAGGTTTGACGATTTCTACGTCTGCGGTTATGCCTGTGACGATGTGGATGCGTTTTTGAATTTCGTTTTTCAAGGCGTTTCTGTCTAGTTGTGGGTTGCAGTGGGCTTTTTCGCACAATTCAACTTTAACGACGAAGGTGTCGAGTGCGCCTGGCCTATCAACCACGATTAAGTATTGAGTGGCAAGTTCAGAGAAGCACATGACTGCGTACTCGATTTGTGAGGGAAACACGTTAACTCCGCGTATGATGAGCATGTCGTCGCTGCGTCCTTGCACACGGAGCATGCGTGAGTGGGTACGACCGCACTTGCATTGTTCAGTGGTTATTCTAGATATGTCGCGGGTTCTGTAGCGAAGCATGGGCAACCCTGTTTTAGTGAGGGTTGTGAAAACCAGTTCGCCTTCTTCTCCGTCCGCCAAAACCTCGCCCGTGTCAGGGTCGATGGTTTCCACGATGAAGTGGTCTTCCCAAATGTGCAAACCGTTATGCTGCTCACATTCGATGGAGACGCCTGGACCGCAGAGTTCGGTTAATCCGTAAACGTCAAACGCTTCGATACCCATTTGCTGCTCGATTCGCTCACGGATTTTTGTTGACCAAGGTTCCGCGCCGAACATGCCTCTTTTGAGTTTGAGGTCTTTTCTGGGGTCTACGCCTTCTTGTGCCATGGTTTCGGCGAGGTAAACCGCGAAGCTAGGCGTGCAAGCAAGGATGGTGGCGCCTAAGTCCTTCATAAGTTTAATCTGGCGTTGGGTCATGCCGCCGCTTGCGGGTATGATTTTTGCACCAAGCTTCTGGGCGCCGTAGTGGAAGCCTAAGCCGCCCGTGAACAAGCCGTAGCCGTATGCGATGTGGATGACGTCTTGGGGTCTGCCGCCTGCTGTGTAGATGGAGCGGCCCATGAGTTCCGACCAGACATCCATGTCGTTTCGGGTGTAGGCGCCCACAATGGGGTTGCCTGTGGTTCCGCTTGAGGCATGAATTTCTACGATTTCGTCTGGTTTAACGGCGACCATTCCAAAAGGGTAGTTGTCGCGTAAGTCTGTTTTAACCGTGAAGGGCACTTTAGGTAGGTCTTCAAGGGTTTGTATGTCTTGAGGTTTTAATCCGACGGCGTCGAATTTTTTGTGGTAAAAGCTGCTGTTTTCATAGCAGTATTTGACTTGCTCTTTGAGTTTTTGCAGTTGGTATTCTTTGATTTGTTGTCTTGGCATGGTTTCGATTTTTTGGTTCCAGTACTTGCCATCCACGTTTTTGCCCTCTCTGCTTTAGAGACCTAAGTACACTTCTTTTATGTGACTATTAGATAAAAGTTCCCTACTCTTTCCTTCCAAGACAATCTTGCCTTCTTCGAGTACGTATCCTCGGTTGGCAACGTTTAAGCTGTCATGGATGTTCTGCTCTACCAAAAGCACCGTGACGCCTTCCTCGTTGATTGCACGAACTGTGTCGAGCACTTTTTCCACTATGATGGGGGCCAGCCCCAGTGAGGGTTCATCCAAAATCAGCAGTTCTGGGTTTGACATGAGGCTGCGGCAGATAACCAGCATCTGCTGTTCCCCGCCGCTAAGCGTCTGTGCCAGTGCTTTTTCTTTCTTCTTTAGCACGGGAAAAATTTTGTAGACCTTCTCTTTTGTAGCCTTAATCTTCTCTTTGTCTGCGATGGTGTAGGCGCCCACCATCAAGTTTTCTTCAACGGTCATGCGGGGAAAGATTTCTCTGCCCTCAGGAATCATAGTTAACCCCCTCTTGACTATGTCGTTGGTGGCTAATTTTTCGATGTTTTCGCCCTTGAATTTGATGGTGCCTGTTTGGGGTTTAAGGAAACCCATGATGGTTTTTACCAGCGTGGTTTTGCCTGCGCCGTTTGGGCCGATGATGCTGACAATTTCCCCTTTTTCTATCTTGAAGGAGACATCGCGAAGAATCTGCACCATACCATACGCTGCCGAAACGTTCTCGACTTCCAGCATACTTAGGCTTCCTCCTCGCCGAAAGTAAACCGCTTCCCCAGATATACCTTCACAACGTTGTCGTCGGTGCATACGGTTTTGGGGCTGCCTTCGCAGATTTTTTCGCCGTGATGCAAAACGATGACGCGGTTACATAAGCCCATGATGACTCGCATAACGTGCTCTACGATTAGCACGGTTACGCCTTGCTTGTTTATCTGCTTGATTAATTC
This sequence comes from Candidatus Bathyarchaeota archaeon, assembly GCA_026014685.1. Taxonomy (NCBI): domain Archaea; kingdom Thermoproteati; phylum Candidatus Bathyarchaeota; species Candidatus Bathyarchaeota archaeon. The sequence continues at coordinate 116,952 of JAOZHW010000011.1, read as the reverse complement.
GATGGCTTCGTCGGATTCTTTCGGGGTCAAACCCGTAAGCAACTCATCGAGCAAGAGTAGCTTGGGATTAGTCGCCAAAGCCTTCGCAAGTTGGATGCGGCGAAGTTCCACGACGTTTAGGTTTTTTGCTTTAACATCAAACTTTTCTTTATCTAACCCAACAAACGTCAAAAGCTCGTGTGCTCTTGTGGCGCCGTCGGTTTTGTCGTCTTTTTTCCTGTTAAACAGCACGCTTGTTAACACGTTTTCTGTCGCGGTCATCTCTGGGAAAGACTGCACCGTTTGAGCGGTTTTGGTAATTCCTTTCGAGCAAATTACGTGTGGGGGCAGTTTTGAGATTTCTTCATCTTGAAGCAGGATTTGCCCTGAGTCAGGTTTGTAGACTCCGCTTATGAGGTTTAGCAATGTAGATTTACCTGAACCGTTAGGGCCAACCAGCCCTGCTATTTCGCCGTCGTTAACCGTGAAATCAACGTTTTTTAATGCTTGGAGTCCCCCGAACCGCTTGGACACCCCGATACACTTTAACAAACCTTCCAATCTCCCAGTTAGCAAGGAATTATTCAAGTGCAAATATAAATGTTGGCAAAAACCAATTTTTCTAAAGCACATAAGTGTTGTTGGTTAAAGTTAAATACCAACTGCACTATACGGTAAAGTGGTGCATCTGTTTGCCAGTTACACAAGTCAGCGTGTTTCTAGATAACCGTCCCGGTTCTCTTTTTGAAGCCATGTCACAGTTGGACAACAACCAAATCCGCGTTTTTGCCCTCTCCATCGCCGACGCAGGCGAATATGGTTTGGTGCGTCTAATCGCTGAGGAACCAGAACGTGCAGAAAAACTGTTGGAAGATGCTGGCTTCAACTTGGCTAAGTCTAAGAAGAACACTGAAGTCACAGCGATTTTTAGTTCAGAAAAGGATCGTTTGTCTAAAATCACCAAGATTCTGGGTGACAGTGGACTTAACATTGAATATGCTTATTCTTCAGGGATCCATGTAGATGGACAAGTCGCCCTGATCATTCGGGTCAGCGATGTCGCAAAAGCAGAGCAACTGCTAAAAGCAGGCGGCATCACCGTTCTATCATTGGCTGATTTGCAGAAGAACTTCAAGTAACCCCCATTTTAGCCCCTGCTTTGCTGTTTTGTTAAATGTTTAAACCTCTGTTTTGCGTTCATTATTCATGTTTAGGTTCGAAAAATTAGGATTATTGAACAATAAGCTTTAATTTGAGCCAATACACGACCCTAAAGCAGAAGGTTAGACAATGGTCACTACAAACCTCGACAAAATCTTCAATCCTCATACAGTTGCGATCATCGGAGCCAGTGACGTGGAAGGTTCAGTAGGTTATGCAATCGTTAAAAACTTTACACAGTCAGGTTTCGCTGGCAAAGTTTACTATGTTAACATCAAAAAAACAGAGCTCTTAGGGGTAAAAGCCTATCAAACAGTGGATCAAATCCCCGACCAAATCGACTTAGCAATGATTGCCACCCCCGCAAAAACCGTTCCCCAAGTTATGGAGGAATGCGGGAAAGCAAACATAAAAGGAGTAATCATTGTATCCGCAGGCTTCAAAGAAACAGGCCCCGCGGGAAAAGCCTTAGAAGATCAAGTAGGTGCAGTAGCCAAAAAATACGGCATCCGAGTAATCGGACCCAACTGCATCGGTGTTTTGCGTCCCAGAATAAACTTGAACGCTACCTTTTTGGATAAAATGCCCAAACCCGGCAACGTCGCGTTTCTCTCTCAAAGTGGCGCGTTGGGTTCAGCAATCTTGGATTGGGCAATTCATGAAAACATCGGTTTTAGCAACTTCGTCTCCGTCGGTTCCATGATTGACGTGGACTTCGGCGACTTGATTGATTACTTCGGCAGTGACCCTAAAACAAAAAGTATCCTCATGTATGTTGAAGGCATAACTCAAGCCCGCAAATTCATGTCTGCCGCGCGGCACTTTGCACGCACAAAACCAATCATTGTTGTAAAATCAGGCAAATTCTCTGAAAGCGCCCAAGCAGCTGCATCTCACACAGGCTCCTTGTCAGGCGAAGACGGCGTGTACGATGCTGCATTCAAACGTGCAGGCGTTGTTCGTGTTAACGAAATCGCTGATTTATTCAACGCAGCTGAGGTTTTAGGCACTCAGCCATTGCCAAAAGGTAACCGCCTAGCCATCATCACCAACGCTGGTGGTCCAGGTGTAATGGCAACTGACTCATTGATCGGTTTCGGCGGTAAAATCGCTAAAATCAGCCAGAAAACCATCGATTCCCTCAACGCTGTGTTGCCTCCGTTTTGGAGTCACGGCAACCCGATTGATGTTTTAGGTGACGCAAAAGCAGACCGCTACAAGGCGGCTCTTGATGCTGCACTAAACGACGAAAACGTTGACGGCATCTTAATTATTTTCACTCAGCAAGCGGTTTCTGAATCTGTAGAAATCGCCAAAGCAATCGTGGAACTTGTACGCAACAAACCCTACCAGAACAAAACCATCTTGACTTCGTTTATGGGCTTTGGTGCAGTGCAAGAAGCCAACCACATCCTCAACGCCAACAACATCCCAACCTACAGCACTCCTGAGCAGGCGCTTAAGACCTACATGTACATGTACAACTATCAACGCAACATCGACCTACTCTACGAAACCCCTGAAGAACTTCCAGTCGATGCTTCGCCGCCAAAACGCCCAATCATGGCTATCCTTCGCAACGCTGCCTTTGAAGACCGAGAAATCCTCACCGAAGACGAAGCCAAAAAGATACTCAAATACTACAACTTCCCAGTCGTACGCACGGCAGCCGCCAACACCGTTGACGAAGCCGTTGCACTTGCAACCGAGATGGGTTTCCCAGTTGTACTCAAGATTCTTTCACCTCAAATCATCCATAAAAGCGATGCAGGCGGAGTCATCCTAAACGTTAACTCAGCCAGAGAAGTCCGAGAAGCATTCGAACTGCTCATACAACGCGCAACCGCCTACAACCCACACGCCCAAATCATCGGTGTAACTGTTCAACCTATGATTGAAAAGAAAGGTCACGAAATCATCTTAGGAGGAAAAACCGACCCAGTTTTCGGTCCAGTTATCCTCTTCGGTATGGGCGGTGTCGGCGTTGAACTCTTCAAAGATGTCTCAATCGGGCTTCCACCCCTAAACACTACTCTAATCCGTCGCATGATGGAAGAAACCAAAGTTTACCGCCTCCTCAAAGGCTACCGTGGCTCCACACCAGTCGACCTAAAACGCCTTGACGAAACCGTTCTGTTATTCTCGCAGCTACTGGTAGATTTCCCACAAATCAAAGAAATCGACATAAACCCCTTGCTCATCAACGACAAAGAAGCCTCCATCCTCGATGCCCGCATAGTTATCGATAAAGAAAAAATCTGCAAAAAATTCGAACCACACGAACACATGGTCATTAGTCCATACCCAAAAAAATACGAGATCCTCTGGCTTCTCAAAAACGGGCAAGAAGTCCTATTAAGACCAATAAAACCAGAGGATGAACCCATGTGGCTGGAGTGGTTCCAAAGCCTCAGCGAAGAATCCATCCGCTACCGCTTCTTCCAGATGCTAAAAGACACACCCCACGAAGTCCGTGTTCGATACTGCAACATCGACTACGACAGAGAAGTAGCTATCGTCGCCGAGATCGTTGAAAACGGCAAACGCAAAATACTCGGAGTAACACGCCTAAGCATAGAATCCGATGGTAAACATGGAGAAATGGCGTTTATCGTCAGCGACTACTGGCAAGGTTTAGGCTTAGGTACAAAACTAGTTGATTACACGCTTGACATAGCTAAGGAAAGAGGCGTCGAAAGCGTCTATGCAATCATGCTCCAAGACAACTACCGAGCTTTAAGCTTAACTAAGAAGATGGGCTTCCAAATCGAGTACCTAAGCGACGGCACCGTCAAAGCCACACTGGACCTCAAAGGAGAAGACATAGATTTCCGCTGCGTCACACGGAACCTACCTGAACCGCCAAAAGACGAGAAAGTAGCGAAATCAGAAGAATTGCCCATCGTCGAGGCTAAACCCATAGCTAAGGAAAGCCGCGAAGCTTCCCCAGCCTAACCTTCCCCTATCTTCAACCCTTTTTTAATTTTATATTTGTCTGCTACTAGTTTGTGATAGTTTTAAATTTACAAGCCGCCAATATTGCTGTAGTGGTTACATGAAGCGGCTGGCATGTGCCTTAGCTTTCGTAGCGCTCTTAGTTGTCACATCATCTTTTACGTTCATCGCTGTAACCGCTCAAGACACAACCGACCCCTACGCAACACCCGAACCAACCTTTGACTTTAATTGGCCAACTCCTGAACCCACTGCAACACCACTTCCAACCCCTACTCCAACCCCGAAAATTGTTCCTGGCTCGCCCCTCTCAGTTGGAAGTTCAACTCTTGAGGAACTTTTGTTTCAACTGGACATTATGGGCGTAGCTCAGGTGGTTTTGGTCGGTTTGGGGCTTATGTGGTTTGTTATAATCAGTGTTACCGTTGCCAAGAAGCTTTTCGATAAGGTGTCTAAAGAAAAAGAGGCATAGCTCAATTTTGTGTGGTTTAAAAGTTTATGCGAGGGTTGAGTTGTAGCCGTAAAGGGGAAAGATGAACCAAGTTAACCTACACCACTAGGGAACACGTCACGACTACAACTCGTTCCCTGCATTTTCACTATCCATATGATGCCGATTTTAAATAATAACATTGGGTAACAGCAATATAGACGATATTTTCATAAAAATTTACTATTTTCTTCTACGATAAAGAGCCAATGCAACTAAACAGGCTACCGAGACAAGGACCACAAAAAGTGCAATCAACGCTCCGTCCATGAATGCTTGGCTGTCGGGTGTGGCTACGGTGAAAGCAATCTTTTGTGAATACGCGTAATAGTCGAAATATCCCATATCATAACCTGCCATTCACGTCATGCCTTCTACACCGTTACAAAACAAACATTTCTGCAAAGTATGATTTCCATCGGCTAAGCCCTCTATAGGTACTGAATAATTGAATGGTTCTAGCAGAGTGCTGTTCACATCGATTGATAGGTTAGAAGGTTGTCCGTCTATGTATATGGTGGCGTTGACAACTTTGTTTCCAAAGTCGCCGCCGTTTATGGGTTCAAACCAGTTGTCATCGTAGGGGCCAGTCCATTCAGCGTTTGGCTTTGACAAACTGAAAACCAACGTCGTGTTATCGGGGGAATATGTCTGGTTGTCTTGGGGCGACTGTATTGTTATCGTTGGTGACGCATCGAATCGCCGAAAAACCATGGGATTCGCGTTTGCTGTGTCAATCATTTGGTTTCCAAGCGTTGACGAGGACAAAAGGATTGAGAGGCAGATTGCAATGAACAAAGCATTCTTCTTCATAGCAGTCATCAACTCGACAAACACTGTTTACAATAAAAGGTTACTTGTATAGATTCCTTGACTAAGTGTAGTCAAGGTTTGTTGACCTAGTTCCTATGGGCGGTTCTTTATATAAGGGAGGGGAGGTCCGCTTGGAGACGTCGCGTGATTCCCGCATTTGCGGATACGGTTTCGTATGCGCCCCTAAATAATGGGGGGCTCTATTCACCTAAGAGTCGTTGACTTCGCAAAGCAGAAATCCAACCCCCGCATTATCTTGGCTATACGGTGAAACTTGTTGGATAAACCCGACTACCTCCTTTGGAGCCGCAAATACGATAAGGCTTTTGGTTGGCAAGCGCAGCGTGAACGGGAATTAGGTGCAAAGTTCCGCAAAAATAACGCGCTCACAGTGAAGGATTTAGCCGCGGTTGTTGAATGGAAATTCAAAGATGAACCCGAAAAAAAGCAGCGTGCCCTCGAGTTAGTAACGCGTAATGACGAAGAAAAAGTGCAACGTATAACCAGCCAGTCTCTAAGTTTACCCAACGCCGATGACACTTACCGCTTAAATTGTCTCACCACACTTGAAGGCATAAGCCCCGTGTTAGCCAGCATCATATTAACATTTTTTGACCCCCACAACTATGGTATATTCGACCAAAACGTGTGGAAACCACTCCTCGGCAATCCACCGCCTGGACTCTACACCCCCCAGAATTACCTCCGCCTGTTAGCTGCCATGCGCAAAACTGCAGCGAAGCATAACCTTGACGCCAGAGTCATCGACAAAGCGCTCTACAAGAAAAGTCTAGATGAATCGGGCTAAAAACAGAATTCTTATATCGGCTGAAGAGAGTTTTATGTTGTAGTTTTAGTTGGTTTAGGTGGTGATTTTTTGGCTAAAAAGAAAGGCGAAACATACCGCTGTGACGAGTGCGGTTTGGTCGTGGTTGTAGAGGACCCCTGTGAATGTGACGAATCCTGCGAGTTAGTCTGCTGCGAAGTACCCATGAAACAAGTTAAAACAGCACCCAAAAAAGCAGCTCCAAAAGCATCTGCCTCAAAAAGCAAAAAATAGCACGTAGACAACCTTATCCAGTTTGGAGTTGTCTCACTAGCTTCTCCACTTGACCAATCACGTATTCGTTGATTTTTTCACCCTTCTCAACCGTTGCCGAAGTCGGGTCGCCGTTGACGCCGCCGGGGAAACAACGCTCAGGATGCACAAGAACCTCAAAACGCGGCAACTGCCACTTCTCAGCTTTCCCTTTACCCTTAACAAGCTCAGGTTTAATCGCCAAAACTCGCGAAGTCTCAATCGTTCCCGCGTGTCCATCGTCTGGCGCTGCAACTTCCGATGCTAAATCCTCTGCAAAATCAAAATCTGACAAAACCATAATCCGCACCTGCCCTGAACATGATTTTTCGTTCTTGTCCATTACATCTTGCGCGGCTAAACGCAAAGCCACCATATGCGAGTTACCCGCGTGACCACTCAACACGATTATGCGGTAGAAACCGTTACGAATCAACTCCGAGAGAATATCGTGGGCGACTCTGTAGAGAGTATCAAACTGGATAGTTAAAGTTCCAGGGAAATTGCGGGTGGCGTTACAGATGCCATAGCGGAACGGCGGCGCAACCAAGCACCCCGTCTTTTTAGCTACTTCCACAGCGATGTATTCGGGTTGAATACTATCCGTACCAAGCGGCAAGTGGTCGCCGTGTTCCTCCACGCTTCCCAACGGGAAAATGATGACGGTGCCGTTTTTGGCGGCTTGGGCTGCTTCTTTGGTGCTTAACTCGTCAAGCCAGACGAGTTGGGGCTTTTTGGGTTTTGTCATGGGTGAATGGTTGTGGGCGCTGTTTTTCTACCTTACGGAAAACTCCTCAGTTAAAGGTTCAAAATCAAGCAGCATCCAAAAAATTGCATGTAGATGTCGACGAAAAATTAACCTTCTACTCTAAGAATTGTTCAAGATACTGAATAACCGCTTCGTAAGCTTGGGCTTCATCTGGACCTGTGCTGTTCAAGGAATCGTCAAAGGCTATCAGGACTTCTCCGTCGTTTTCGTTCACGGGCTCATTGTACTTTATCCTAAACACGCATCTAACGACTCTGCCGTTTTGTGCTTGGAAAGTCAGCAGCGGATACTTGACGCCAGGCAAGTACACATCGTATTTTCCTTCCGTTTTTGGTGTCACAAGAAAATTCTTCGTCTCATCTAACGCAAGAAGGCTCTTTAGCAGCGATCCCTGATACTTGGGGAAACACGCCAATACCTCTAGTTCCGACTTCGCGATCATCTCTGAAATCCTTTTGGCCAATGTGTCAGCATCCCACAGTTCAATACCACGCTTTTCAGCTTCTGCTTTTGCCTGCTCCGTAAAATAAGCGGTTGCCAAAACCAAAACTTTCTCACAGCAGAAGCGACTTTTTGTTTCCTCTGCAATCGGCAAGATCGCCTCAGACACATAACTGTTTCTTGGACAACGAACGGTCTGCACTGCCACTTTTTGGCCGTTTTCTTTTGCCACTAAAGTCAAACCCCAATCCATACCTCTTAGCTGTTCGATTTCAAACTTCGCTCCCTCAAGAAGCCACCTCGTGAAGTACTCAAACTCCTTCACCGATAACCTATCGATAGGGTAAGTCTTGTTTTTCTTTAGGTCTGATTCTTCCCTTCTCACAAACAGCGGCGACTTTTCTTCTGTTACCCCAATTTTTTCTATGTATTGTTTCTGTATTCTGTCAGCTAACGCTTCAGCCTTATCTAAGGGCAACTGTAGGTTATCTGCAAGGTACCCTGATAAATCGATGTTTGGGTACTGTTGGATTATTTCTTTTAAGATACCGTTGAAATATGTAGTCATGTTAGGTCTCCTTTGGTTTGGCGTGTTTGGGGCAGAGTTTACGTTGGAATTCGTCGGTGTAGGTGAGGTTGAGTTTTGAGAACACTTTGCCACATGCGTCGCAGAGGTCGTAGTGGTAGATACAGACGCTGGAGTTGTCGTGGCTGCACTTGAATTCGAGCAGGCGACTGTGTTTTTTGCCGCAAACCGAACATACAAAGCCTGCGTCGCGTTCAAGGTACTCGTTTAGGGTTTCGTCCAGTGAAAGGGCCGCTTTTTTGGAGAAAACTTTTCTTGTATCTGCGGATTGCCTGATACAGTTTGGGCATACGTAGAAACCATCTTGCGTTGCATAGCCCTCGGTGAAGGTGCTGTGGCATAAGGGGCAGACGGCTTCGCAGCTGTGATTAATTCCTAAAGTGAAAACGGCCGAAAGTGACGCCTTATTTTGAAGATGTACTTCGAGCTTTACTTTAGCCGTGTTTACTATGAGTAGGTTGGCGAATTTTACGGCTACACTGGTCAAGTAAGCTTCCTCTTCCCTCTTCAGCAACGCCTCAAAATTAGCCTGCCACTGCACGTAATCAAAATCATGCGTTTTAGAGATAACTTGCTCTCGACGTTCCCTTCTCAGCCGTTTAATGAAGCTCTTCAACTTAGCTTTTTTCTCATTAAACAGAGTTAAATCGTAGAGTACGACTTTCTCTTTAATGATTTCACCGAGTTTTTGGTCTGCAGCGGTTTTGAGGGCTTCAAACAGGTCTGGTTTCAGTTTCGATTTGAGGTCTTGAATTAAGAGGGATTCGTTTTGGAGCAAAATTTCTAAATCAAAGTCCTCCTTGACTATGTTGCCTTTTTCGTCTACAAGGATGGTGATGGTTTCTTCGTTTTTTGGTCTCAGCTTGTTTTGGAATGTTACTGAATAAATGAACAGAAAGTACCTCAAGGGCTCTGTTTTGGCAACTTTTACGGCGACGATTTTTCCGTTGTTTATTCTGTGGTAGCAGACTTGCGTTTTCGTGCAGACGCTAAAACTTTTCCCATCTACAGCTGCGTTTTGGCATCTCTCGCACTTAAACGCTGTATCCTTAAAGTACCCTCTCACCAATGCTTCTATGTCGCCTTTGGTTTTCACTTGGATTTGGCAAGGCGCCCCCTTATCGAGGCACTCTTTTAGCATCTGTTGAAATGCTGGGCTGCCTGGAGTCAGTAACGGCACGTTTTTTTCTCTCGCCACAGATGCCTGGTAAGTGTACTCCTGTGTTTGCTCTTGATTGGGATAGGTAACTGTGAAGACTCCGCTGGTTTCGCCTACTATTGCACCTTGCTTAGCTTTTACGTACTCTTTTATGAATTGTCTGATTTCACTGTCCGCAGCTTCGGTGCTCAACCCAAAACCCCCCTCGTAAACTGCTCAGCCAACTCCTGATTCTGCTTAGAAACGTTGAGGTCGGCGGCGAGTTTTTCCAATTCCTTTTTGAGGTCTATGCGGCTTTGGCTTCGGAGCAGAATCTCGGCGATGGTTTTCTGTATGTCTTGGTTGCCCTCTTTTAGTTCAGCCAGCACAGTCTCCATCTTGCCTACAGTCATATTGAACAAGTCAATCTTTTGATACAGCACATGCAAAACGTAGTCGTCTATCGTGTCTTTAACTGCTAGATTGAAAACAGTCACATCACGGTCCTGTTTAAAGCGGTGAATGCGTCCGATGCGCTGCTCGATTTTCATCGGGTTCCAATGTAAATCGTAGTTGAACATGATGCAGCAGTTCTGAAGGTTGAGGCCTTCTGCGGCTGCGTCAGTGGCGACGAGGTATCTTGTTTCACCGCTCCTGAAGCTCTCTATAGCTGCATCTCGTTCAACCTGATTCATGTCGCCCAAGAAAACCTCTGCCTTGCCAAATTCAGCATCAAGCATAGCTTTGATTTTGTTGGCAGTGATTTTTCTCAAACAAAAAATAAGTGCCTGCTCCTTTGGCGTTTCTTTGAGCACATCTCTGAGAAGCTCCATCTTGGCACTCTTAACTTTTCTAGCCATTTCTATGAGAGCCCCCGTAACCTGCGCCTCAGTTGGGAACCGCTGTTGCCTCTTCAACAACGATTGAATGGACGCCTCAGGCGAACTAGAAAACGACTGCTGAAGAGTGATCGCTTGGAACACTAGTATGGCGTTGCTCTGCGATTCAGAGAATTTACGTGTAGGGTTCTCAGCGATGAGGGCCTCTATGGTTCGGAAGTGATTTTTGCTCATATCACGCAGGTAATCCGTAGCAGCGTCGATGAATTCCCGCTCCGCCTGTGTGGGCTCCAGCGTTCTGGATTCCACCACACGTTTGGTAAAGGGGATGCCTGTCTGTTCTCGGCGAGTACGACACATAACATCCCGCAGATTCTGCCTCAAAAAATACGCCTCACTTGACTTGACCACACGGCTTCTTGCATCCTCAGCATACCGCGAAATAAACGCACGTTCACTATCAAGAAGCCCCGGCTGAATCAAATCCACAATGCTGTAGAGGTCAGTTAACTTATTGCACAGCGGCGTTGCGGTAAGCAACAGGAGATGGTTTTTCCTCAACTCCGCCAAACATGCCCTGCCTTTACTATGCGTGTTCCTAAACGCGTGGGCTTCATCTACAACCACCAAATCCCAAGTCCGACTTCCAATTACATCAAACTTGCGAGGCAAAAGCGTATGCGAACACAGAAGTCTCTTGCATGTTTTTAGGTTCGCTCGTTCCCCAGGTTTGTTAGCGATGAGGAAGGTTTCGCCGAATTTCTCAGCCATCTCACTTTTCCATTGAGAAAGCAAACTCTTGGGAGCTACAATCAAGATAGAATTGATTTCTTCTCTTAGCAGGAGCTCCTTCATTATTAGCCCCGCTTCGATGGTTTTACCCAAGCCCACCTCGTCGGCGAGGATGGCGTTCGCGTTCATTTCGTTTATGACTTGCAGAGCGGTTTTTAGCTGGAAATTGTAGGGAACCAGTTTGGTGCGGATGGCGTCGACGGCTATGAGGTGGTTGATTTTGGTTGCCTGCTTGATTCTGAGTGCTTCCAAGTTGAGTTGGAAGGCTTGGAAGGGTTGGAACTTGTTTTTTCGAATTTGCTCAGTTATGTTGTGGGGGTCAGAGTAGTTGTAAACGTATCGGTGACTTGTTTTTTTCCCCGTTAATGTTTCTTCTTCGTATTCACAGTTGACCGTTTTTTCTTCTGGTTTAGTCTGCAGCTTTTTTGTTTTCTTTGGGTTCTCTGCTTGTGAAGATGCTGCATCTAAGTTTTGAGCGAGTTTTTCCTCCGAAACTATCCCTCATTACAGTTGCCGTTTTCTCTCGCTTCTTTTGAGGAGAGTATCGCTTTTACTGATTGATTGGATATAAAAACATAAAGCGCAACCAAGCAACCGTATTGTGAGCTGATTCAAGAGTACCTTTATGAGTTCCCAACAGAATGTGCGTTTGTTCTCTGGAATTTTTTCATTTGAATACCCATAAACGGTTACTTACCTTGGTTGTAGTTTTTGACTATTTTTAGGGACTTGACGCTAACTTGCATTAGTCTTAACCGAGGAAACCCTTTTCAACCCATATAACTACATAAAAACTACGGCTGTTCAATGCATGAAGCAACAAAACAAACTCGCGATCACTCAAAACTGGTCGAAAGTAACGGTCCAACGTGATTAATTTGAAGACTATTCTTTTGACAGGCGCAAGCGGCTTCATCGCAACGTACATAGCTCGAAACCTTCTCGCAGAGAAAGATGTGGCTGTCCTTGCTTTAGTGAGAGCTAAGGATACTGCCAGTGCTAAAGTCAAGTTAGAAAGAGAATGGTGGGACCACCCCGAATTGGTGCAAGCATTAGGCACCCGAATTCAGGCAGTAGCTGGCGACATCTGTAATCCAAATATTGGGTTAACAGAGGAAAACTACCTCGGTCTCGTCGAGAAGACAACTCATATCATCCATACAGCAGCTGACTGGCGATTTCGTCCACTAATCGAGTTAAGAAAAACCAACGTTCAAGGAACCGCCAATCTGATTGCTTTAGCCAAAAAAATAAATCAGCACCACCAATTGGAACGTTTTTCTTATATCTCAACCGCCTACGTGGCTGGAGCCGCAACTGGAACAATAATGGAGGATCAGTTGACCGACAAACATGGCTTCTTAACTAACTATGAACAAAGCAAATATGAAGCTGAACAGTTGGTTCATGCAGCGAAAGAACAATTATGTGTTTCAGTTTTTCGTCCCTCCATGGTTGTAGGCGACTCAAAGACAGGTGCAATTAAAACCTTCAACACCTTCTACTTCCCATTACGCCTTTACTTAACTGGTAAAATGCGTTTCATGCCCGTGAGTCGTTCACTAAGAGTCAACATTGTTCCAGTTGACTACGTCGCCAACGCTGTAACTCAGTTGACTTTTAATCCTAAAGCTGAAGGCAAAACATTCCATACAGTAGCACCCCATGAAACGCTCCCACAGCTTGGTGAACTGTTAGATTTCGTTAGAAAATGGGCTAACACTGAAATTCCATGTAAACTTCCGACACCGATTTGTATACCTCTGTCTGCTTCACAGATGAAGACGGCGCTTAAACTTCAACGCGCATTCAGTGGACAACGAAAAGTTTTAGATACACTAATTTCCCTCTCGCCTTACTTTAGCGAAAACCGCAAATTAGACCGAAGCAACATCGACAAATTTCTTGGTCCATACGACTTTAAATGGAAAGACATAATGCCTAACCTTCTCAGCTATGCAGTATACAACAGCTTCTTCCACCGTTCCGACCGCACTGTATATGAGCAGATTCTTTTTCGATTAGAAAGCCAAAGCCACCCCGTAAGATACTACGACTTGGTCGAAGGCAAAATCATAAAGAAAACTGCGCAAGAAATGCGCCGAGACATTTGTGCATTGACTGCTGCAATGACAAAATATGGAATTAGAGCAGGAGACAGAGTGGCTCTAACAGGCTTAAACAGCACACGATACTTAGCTGTCGATGTAGCAATCGGACTCGTCGGGGCCGTCAGCGTTCCGCTATACTACACCGCGCCTCCTCAAGACATAAACGATGTCCTATCAGCAAGCGGCGCAAAACTCTTCTTTGTAGGTATGCCAAGCCTGCTGAACCATGCCGATGAACTCAAACCCGAAGTGCCGCTTGTTTCAATTTGTCGAGTAAACCCACATGCAAATTCACAGCGAAAAATCATTCCTTGGGACCAATTTCTCTCAAAAGATTACCCAGCTCCCACTCGTGCCCCCGTAAGTTTCGGAGACATCGCAACTTTGAGGTATTCTTCAGGAACCACAGGCAAACCCAAAGGCGCCATCTTCACACATGCCAACCTCAGATACATGGGTGAATCTACCGCATCCATAACTCCATGGATGACAAGAAACCAGCCCTGCAGTTACCTATCTTTCTTGCCGATGGGCCATGTAGTGGAAGGTATCTTAGCATTGTACTGTCCATACTATCTTCCCACAGCCGTTGACGTCTATTTCTTAGAAGATTTTCGAAAACTCCAAGAAATGCTTCCCAAAGTTAGACCCATCATCTTCTTTGCGGTGCCGCGGCTGTATGAAAAAATCTGGGCTGCTCTAGAAAAGAACTCTCTTGGCCGCTTTTATGTAAAAACAAAAAATCCACTATTCAAGTCGGTTCTGCGAAGTACACTAAGAAGGGTAACTCTCAAAAAAGCTGGCTTAGACAAATGTGACCAACTTATCGCTGGCTCTGCCAACTTCAGCGTGGAGTTGCTCAAAAAATACCGCAATATAGGCATAGAAGTTCACAACGCATATGGACTCACAGAAGCGCCTCTTGTAACTTTGAATCGGTTTAGAAAAAACCGAATAGAAACTGTAGGTGAACCTATGCCCTTTACAGAAGTCAAAGTCTCAGAAGATGGAGAAATAATGGTTAGAGGTCCACAGGTAACTCCAGGGTATTTCGATAAATTTTTAGAGCAACCGTTTAAAGACGGATACTTGATGACAGGGGACATAGGCGTATTAACCGATGAAGGCAGCCTCATTATTTACGGGCGCAAAAAAGAAATTATCAAAACCTCTTACGGCAAATGCGTCTACACCGCAAAAATTGAAGGTATGCTACGGGAACTGCCAAAAGTCACCGAATCGTTGCTGCTGGGAGAATCAAAACCTTACTGCACTGCGCTTTTATGGGTTGAAAGTAAGAACTACAAACCAAGTGTGCTGTCAAAAATCGATGAAGCGATGAATGAAGTCAACAAGCAACTTTCTAACCCTGAAAAAATCAAAAGATGGGCCGTTCTGCCCAACAATTTAAGCATCGAAAACGGGGAGTTAACACCCAACCTCAAACTAAAACGTAACGTAACTGCTGTAAAAAACCAAAAAATCATAGACGCACTCTACAATCCAGATGTTTCTGAAAGTGATGGACAAGGATTAGCCTATTTTGGATCCAGTCAAGTAGACGACTCAGCAACATTGACGGGTTAATCCACAAGTCAGAAAATATTAGTCAATCTATGCTTGAAATAAGGCGGGTCCGACGGGAATTGAACCCGCGACCCCCGGATTAAAAGTCCGGTGCTCTAGCCTGACTGAGCTACGGACCCGCTCTTTATTCGTTGCGCTGATAGGAAAATGCGAGGGGGTTTTTTAGTATTTCGATTCAATTGGGCTAAATACAAAATAGTTAGGGTAGTTTTATGCGTTAAGAATCGTTGATAGGAAGCCTTTGATTTTGTCGTGTGAGTTAATTATGGTTTCGATGGTTTGGGTGCCTCTGTCGGTGAGTTTGTAGACTCTTTTGCGTTCGAGCCATGTACCTTGGACTAATCCGTTGCGTTCAAGAGAGTAGAGTAGCGAGTAGACTGTGCCTGAGCTGACTAAGAAGCCGTGTTTGGTGTGGATGTAGCTTATTATATCGTAGCCGCTTATGGCGCCGTTTTGGAGTTCAGCCATGATTATGGTGTCTAGGAAGCTTTTGATGACGCGTTCATGCATTTTTTTTACGATTCGGGCTTCAGATTTTTCTCCACTTACCGTGATTGTTAATGAAACCATTTGGTTTACGCACTCCCTTTTCTGTTTATTCTTGTTTAGATATTTAAGATTTATTCGGATTTAGAATAAATTGTTATAACAAAACTCAAAAAGTATAAACAAAATTGGAGTTGGGCTTGGACTCAGAAATTCTATCGACTCAAATCTGAGTAGTTATGCCTCCAAAACATAAGCATTTACACCAAAATATCGTCACGCCCCATCTGCAGATGTTTACATAAAAATGTAGGTGCAAATGGTGTATGTATAGAAAAATTGCTTGCTTCATATACATAAACACGTAAACAACCCAACAGTTTTAACTACAAAACCGCTGATTTTTAGTCTCAAAAAACCGTTTTAATAGTTACCGATATATGTACATGTTAACAAACGTTATCTCCCTTTTTGTGATACAACACAGCGGTGCCAAATGTAATGATCTCATGGAAATACACGTTTAAACGATTAAATGAAGAATACGAAATTGCCACAAAAAAGAAGCAAGCCCTAGATAACCTCTGCGCAACAGGCAAAATCTCACCAGCAACCCGCGATGCCTTTACCGCCGACATCGTAAAAGCCATAGAAGAAATCGAGAGACAACGCCATGAACTCGGAGAAAAAATGCAAATCAAAACCTCCGAACTCGAAAACCAACTAAAAACCCTCGAAATGCTCCTTGCCAACTACGAAATTCAACATGTCGTAGGCGAAATCGACGACGAAATTTACAGTCGCGAAATTAACCTCCTTTCAAACACTCTTGAAGCAACTCGAAACGAATTGGGCGTAATTAAACAGGCAACAGACCAGCTTTTTGGAGTAAAACCAGTTGAGGCTCCAGTAATCGAATCTGCTGCTCCAGTTGTTGAAGCGCCTGTTGAATCAACTCCCGTAGACGTTCCGGTTGAATCTGCCACAATCGAAACCGCCGTAGTGGAAACAGTGACAGCCGCCGAACCTACATCCGTTGAAACAGCTCCCGCGCCAATTGAAGCTCCAGTTGAAACTGCTCCAGCCGAAACCGCTCCAATCGAGTCTACCCCAGCTGAAACGCCTGTAGTAGAAGCTGCTATTATTGAAACGCCAGTTGAAGCCGCCCCCGCGGAGGCTCCAGCAATCGAACCAACCCCCGCAGAAGAAACCATAGCGGTTGAAGCAGCACCAGCAGAAGTTGCTGTTGCTGAAGCCCCAGTTGAGACCGCTCCAGTTGAGGCAGCACCAGTTGAAACTGACCCAATAACAGAGACCGCCCCAATCGTTGAAGAAGCTGCTGTAGCCGAACCAGTAGTCGAAGCTGCCCCCGCAGAAGCAACAATTGAAGCTTCTCCAGTCGTTGAAGCCCCCGTCGAAATTCCAGTTGAAACCGCTCCCACAGAAGAGACCCATGTTGAAGCCGTAATCGAAGAGGCAGCCCCAACAATCGAAGCTCCAGTAGCTGAAGCCGCGCCAGTTGAAGAAACTCCAGTTGCTGAAGCAATCGCAGAGCCACAGGCAGAACTAACCACTGAAACACCAACAGTTATCGAGGAAAAAGTTGAGGAACCAATCGTTGAAGCCGCCGTAACTGAACCTACAATCGAAACTGCTCCAGTTGAAGCCGCTCCGATCGAGCAACCCCCCGCATCTCTGGAGGAAGCGCCCGCAGCAGAAATCCCAATCGAAACAGCCCCAGTTGAGGAGGCTCCAACCGAAGCAGTTGCAGAAGAAGTAATTGCCGAACCCGAACCAGTTGCAGAAGCAGCCGTCGAAGAGGCAGTGGTGATTGCTGAGCCAGTGGTTGAAGCAGCCGCTGAACCCGTCGTGGAGACCCCGCTTCAGGTTTTCGAAGTAACTGAGCATGCTCCAGCTGAAATTACCCTCGAAAAAGCATTGGAACAAATAGAAACCCAGGTCATTGAACCAGTCATCGTGGAGGAGGCCCACATAACGGCCCACCCTTTAGAAGCGCCTCAGCAGGCGCATTCGGAAATGGTGGAAACCGCCACAGACCAAACCCCCCCAACCGACGAAAACGCAGAAAACACCACAACTGAATAAGCAGCTAAAACTTCGCTTCTTTTCTTTTTTGTTTTATTTTACTCTTTTCCTGTTTAAGTTTTGTTTTTTGTGTGGGTGTCAATTGCGGGGATTTTTTCCCAAGAATACCTTAGAGACTCGTGTGGTCATGTGTGGAAGTTGTAAACGCATTTTGTACATTGGATTATACTTAGGCTAATTTGGCATAGCTGTTGGGGGTTTCAGAGTTTGTTCCTATATTTTGATTACTTCAAAGAGGTACTGTATCAAAACAAAAAGTGCATAAACGCTAATGAGCAAAATTCCGTCTTGCTTATTTATCTCACCATCTCTTGAACGTAAATAAACAAATATTGCTGATAACGCCACGAACACTCCTGCCGTTATCGGCGAAGCCATGTTAGGTACCCTAATGGGGTGAATAATTGCGATTATTCCTATGGTTAACATTGAATCGGCAAGGACGTTTCCTAAAATGTTTCCGATTCCAATAGAGCCCTCTTTTTCTGATGCTCGAATTGCAAAAGCCATCTCTGGTAAACAAGTGCCAACTGCGACTACGAGACCAATCAAGAACAGCGGCAACCCTAGTGTTGAGCTTAATTCTCGTGCAGATGTGGTTACAAGTTCGCTGCCTATGAACAAAACTGTTATTCCGATAGCTAAGAGGAAAACTGTTATGCCTAAGCGAACTACTCGTTTTGATAGTCGCATGCGTTCAGCAATTTCTCTTTCGCCTCGTCCGCTTCTAAGAAGCCAAAGAACATATACTGCAAAAGCGGCAATCAATATCCCGCCGTCAATGGCTGATATCTCTCCGTCTAAAAGCAGAAACACTGGAAGCAAAACTGCTATGAAAGAGATCTTTAAGTTTTTCAGCATGCTTGGCGTCATCTTCTGGTTTCCTGCAACCAACACCACAACTCCTATAACTAACGTTAAGTCGGCTACGTTGGCTCCAAAGATTAAGCCTAAACCGAAAGTCGATGAACCCTCAATAGCGGACAAGACACCAATAGATAACTCAGGCAAAACCGCAAGCGTCCCCGCTATCACCGCCCCTACAACAAAAGCAGATAGACGGAAAAATTTGGATAAAGCTAAGAGTCGCTTTATCGCTTCGTCTGCGCCATAGACTACTATGGCGATTCCTGCAAAAAGAACAAGGACGGTATACCAAGGCATTATTATCTATGCATGTGTGTAGTGTATTTATTTAAATTAATCGGGGCTTTATTTGGCAAAAGAAGATAGAATTCAACTTTATCTGACTGTTGCTATGGGTTTTATTTCTTGTGCGCTTTCGAGCACCGTTAACAAGCCATTTTTGCCTAGGCGCAACTGTTTTTCGCCTCTAAAAACGCAGACCTGACCATTTTTAAGTTCTATGTTGTCGCCGACGTTAATTTGTCCTATTTGACCTTCCCAGAGGCATAGTTTAATTTTGCCTGTTTCGTCACCTACAATAGCGTTTACGACCATGACGGTGTTGCCGAATTGGGTGTGGACTTGGGCTGGTTTGGGGATTTCTTGTACGTGAGCTTTTAGGTTGACGCGTTTCATTCCTGCACGGAGGTCTTTTATGTGGGTGTAGACGGAGTCGGTGTTTTGTTTGGCGATTTTCTTTTTGATTTTATCAGTGCTCATCCAGCTTTCAAAGGGGTTGTCTTTGCGGTGGAGGAAGGCTTCTTCAACTCGGAATTGGGCTACGACATCGTTGTCTTTGGTTATGAGAAAGATTGTTTCGCCTTTCATTTTGCCGCGGTATTCTACGGTTAGGTTTCCGCAGGAGGCGGTTTTTTCGGTTTGTTTTGCAACAACGAGGGCTTGGAAGACTTCGTTTGGGTAAACGCTGTATTTTACGGATAGTAATGCGAGATGTTCGCCTAAAGTAGATTTTTTCTGCCTCAAATTTCCACACATCTATTTTGTGCCTGAGAAAAAGCAAGCCACCGTTGCGAACCGATACTTTTTCTCTAAAGACTGTAGGATTGCCCGAACCTTCTGTGTATATGGGTGTTTTACCTATATTAGGTTGACTATTCATCCAATTGGTAGCTTATATTTGGACATTTTTTCGTTTTAGATATGTTATACATGATACCGCGATGGACGCTAAAAACATCGACTTTATAAGCAGGGAGTTTGTCTATGTGGGTACTGTGCAGAACGGATTTTGCACACCAATATAGTAGGAGTTGAAACAGCAAAAATGTCATACGGTAACAGAGAGATGCACAAGGCAACTTGCGCTGACTGTGGTAAAGAATGTGATGTTCCTTTCAAACCAGACGGCACAAGACCAGTATATTGCCGCGAGTGCTACAGCAAAAGACGCCCACCAAGAAGATACTAAGTGTAGACCTTGGCATCTTTCAAATTAGTTAATTTCTTTTTTATTTTTTAATAATTTTCTGCATTCCATTCTTCATTGTTCTTGTTCCAAATTTGGTTCTTCTTTTGGAGTGTTCTGGTTTCCGAGCAAAATCTGCTGTTAAACTGAAGTTCCGGATAAAGCTAATTTTAGAATAAAGTATAATATATAGAACAGCAAATTTTAGCAAACATCGGCGTTAATTGAAAGAAAAATACATTACCAGCAGAAATTTGGCAAAACGCAGGAAGATTTTATTTGGCTCAAATCCGCGCATTCAACAACATAGATCAGATATTGAACATAACCGAGTGGAACACCTTAGCAAGCAAAAGCCAAACCCCCTACTACTTCAAAAGCTTCATCGAGCAATTCATCAATTCAGCCATAAAATCAAAGCAGAAACCACTGTTGATAGTCTATTATTCTGAGCATAAAACAGTAGGAATCGCACCTGTTGCCATTAGCTCAGAAAAAGGCCTTCTGCGTACTGCAAGCTTCTTAACTGGACCTGATTTTGATCCAGATTTTGTCGTTGAAGAAAAATATCGAGAACAATTTATTCACGAAACCATAGATTTTCTTTTTAAAAAAATCGGGTGCACTTTGATCGATTTCGTGATGCCTTCAGAAACTAAAAACCTCGCTGTCTTAGAAGGAATGAGCAAATTCGGTCGAGGTCCTTATCATCTAATTCGGCCTTCATCGTTTCATTCGGTTGTTTGTGTTGAGGGCACTTGGGCTGAATTTGAAAGGCGCAGAGGTAGAAATTACAGAAAAATTTTTCGCAGCATCGAAAAAAGAATGAGCCTTAACGGTGGCTGGAGAATTGAATTTGTATCAAATCAACACTCCATAACTGAGGTTGAGCAGTATTTATTGGAAATTGAAAAAGAAAGCTGGAAACAGACCTATCGACTGCAACGAGGCATCGAAAAAGATGATGGGTTAATTGATTTGTTCACTGCGGCCACAGGTACTCAACTCACTACGACAGGTTTTCAGTGGGAAGTGGCCTTTCTAGAAGTTAACGGGAAAAAAATTGCTTATAGCTTCTGGTTTGAATACAAAGATACGGCGTTCATCTGCAAAACTTCATTTGATGACCGCTACAAAAAATATTATCCTGGAATGTACATCAACAACGCGGTAATTCGCGAAGTTTTTAAGAACCCTGCAATCAAACAGATCGATTTAATGACTGATCTGCCTTTTCATGATAGATGGGCACCAAAAAAGGTCCCTCGCACCAGAATTTTAATTTCTAAAAGCCCTATCCCCATAGCGATTGCAAAAATCACCCAAAATCAATACGTTATGCAAATACGCAGAAGAATTAGCAAAGTCATTAAGGTAAATCTACCATATTTGCCTCTTTTAATGTAAACTGGAGAATTATCAGTTCAGGCGGTATTTTTCTTCTATACAAGTCAGGCTCTGATGCGTAAGACTTAAACATTCAACAGCATTTAACCAAACAAGTTTACGGAGTCAACTAACCATGCAACCTATGCCTAAAGACTACAACTTCACCGAAATTGAAGCTAAATGGCAAGCCCGCTGGGAAGAGATGGGTATCAACCGCTACGACTGGAACGACAAAAACCGAGTCCCATTCAGCATCGATACGCCCCCGCCGTACCCCTCAGGTGAACTGCACATGGGCAACGTCTTGAACTGGACCTACTTTGACATGGTTGCCCGCTACAAGCGAATGCAGGGCTTCAATGTACTGTTCCCGCAGGGCTGGGATTGTCACGGATTAGGTATAGAGATTCAGGTTGAGAAAGCCCGAAACATCCGTAAACGCGATGTACCCCCAGAACAGTTTAGGCAATGGTGTATCGAGCTTGTTGACAAGTACATCGGTATGATGAAAGAGGGTATCCTAAAACTCGGTGCATCCATCGACTGGACGACTGAATACAAAACAATGAACCCTGACTATTGGCGCCGCACCCAACTCAGTTTTGTGCAGCTCTACAAGAAGGGATATATGTATCAGGGCACGCACCCCGTCAATTGGTGCCCACGTGACGAGACCGCCATAGCCGACGCGGAAGTCGATCACATAAAAAAAGAAGGCACCTTACACTACATCAAATTCCACTTGGCAGGCAGCGAAGAGTACCTTTTAATCGCCACATCTCGTCCCGAGTTTATCCCCGCATGCGTCGCGGTTGAGGTTAACCCTAAAGACGAACGCTACGCCAAATATGTCGGTAGAAAAATCTCTGTACCCCTAATGAATCGAGAAGTTACGATAATAGCCGACGAAGCCGTTGACCCCAAATTCGGCACTGGAGCAATGCAGATCTGCACCTACGGTGACAAAGAAGACGTAAAAACAGTCATAAAACACAAACTCCCAGTTATCCGCCTGATACAGCAGAACGGCCAAATCAGCGAAGCAGGCTGCAAATATGCGGGACTCTACGTGAATCAGGCGAGGGCTGCCATAGTTGAAGACTTAAAAGCCGCAGGGTTACTTGAGAAGAGCGAAAAAATCCAGCAAGAAGTCGGCGTTTGCGAGCGCTGCAAAACCCTTGTTGAAATCCTTGAAGTTAAACAGTGGTTCATGAAAACCATGGCGCTAACCGCGAAAGTGGAGGAGAACGCTAACGCCATACCTTGGTATCCTGATTACATGCGTAACCGCCTAATTGACTGGGCGAAAGCTTTGGATTGGGACTGGGTCATTAGCCGTCAACGTCTTTTTGCTACTCCGATTCCTGTTTGGACCTGCAAAGGCTGTGGCGAGTTGATTGTAGCTGAAGAAAATTGGCTACCGATCGACCCCAAACTTGAGGGCCCACGCATAGAGAAGTGCCCCAAATGTGGCGGTAAAGACTTCCAAGGCGAACAAGATGTAATGGACACTTGGATGGATAGCTCAATAACCTGCGCGGTGCACGCAGGTTGGCCTGACCGCCCAGACTGGCAGCGTCTTTTCCCTGCAAGTATTCACCCGTCAGGCACCGACATCATCCGAACATGGGCCTATTACCTCATGGTGCGTCACCTTGCCCTCTTCGACATGCGACCCTTCAACAGCGTACTCATCAACGGCATGGTCTTAGGCGCAGATGGCAGAAAAATGAGTAAATCGCTGAAAAACTACGCTGCCGCGCCCGAAGTACTCAACAAAAACGGCGCCGACGCAGTTCGTCAGTGGGCCGCTGGTGGTGGAGCCACAGGCTCAGACATACCTTACCGCGTTCAAGATGTAGAGTACGGTCGACGTTTCCTTGTTAAGCTTTGGAACGTTTCGAGTTTTGCAAGCAATCTGCTAGCAAATTATGACCCCAAAGCAGAAGGTGAAATGGAGCTGCAGCTTCTTGACAAGTGGATACTTTGTAAAACTGAAAAGTTAACCAAAGAAGTTACAGACGCCTTTGAGCGGTGCCAATTTAACATCGCACTTGACGCCATTCGCAACTTCACCTGGCATGTCTTCTGCGACTTCTACGTGGAAGCTGTTAAAGACCGTCTCTACCGTCCCGACAGCTACGGCAAAGCTAACTGCGCAGCCGCACAGCACACCCTCTACGAAGTCCTCTATCGAATTCTACAACTTCTCGCTCCAGTTATTCCGCACCTGACCGAGGAAATCTATCAGTACATGTTCAAAGAAGGTAAAGGTTACCCAAGTATACAGGTTTCAGCGTGGCCCAAATTCAACCCTGCTTTGGTGGATGAATTGGCTGAGAAGGACGGCGACTTGGTCACAGCGGTTATGAGTGAAATTCGCCGCGATAAAGCTGAAAACAAAAAACCCCTAAACGCGCCCATCAAGAACCTCACGGTAACCGCCAAAGATGAGTCCGTAGCCGAAGCAATCCGTAGAGCAGCCGCCGATATCAAAGCAACACTTAAAATCGAAGCTCTCATCGTCCAAACAGGCACAGCAAACGGTAGACAAGTAGCCCAGTACGAAGTCTACATTAAACCCGAATACTAGATGAAAATCTTATGGTAAAGAAGGTAGGTTTAATCGGTTGCGGTGCAATCGGCACCGTTTTGGCAGAGGCAATACAACGAAAAATCGTAGCTTGCGACGAGTTGGTAGTCTTTGACATAGACGTTGACCAAGCAATCAAACTCAAGAATCTACTTACTTTTCCAGTTAAAATCGTTCCAACCTTCGATGAATTGTTAGAAGCTAAACCCAAAGTCATCGTTGAAGCCGCAGGACAAGGCGCAGTCCACCAATACTTCGACAGGTTAGTCAATTCAGGCGCGGAGCTTATTTTCATGAGCACAGGCGCACTACTTGACCACGATACCAGCAATCCTTGCGTGCATTTTCCTGCGGGTGCCATAGGTGGCTTAGACGCTATTGCAGCGGCAGCCAACGCAGGCATAGATGAAATTGCCCTAATCACCCGCAAAAGCCCTAAGGCACTGGGGAAAGAAGTTACACAGGAGACAGTAACTTTTGAAGGTGAGGCTGAGGAAGCCGCAAAGCAGTTTCCACGGGAAATGAATGTTGCCGCCACACTAGCATTAACAGTGAAACCGGTTAAGGTCAAGGTTAGAGTCGTGGTTGACCCCGCCACAACACGCAACACACACGAAATCGCTGTCAAGTGGCGCTACGGCGAAATGCACTTAAAATTCGCAAACCAACCCCACCCCGACAACCCTCACACAAGCGCCTTAGCCGCGTGGGCAGCAATCAAGTTGCTTCAAAATTTGCTACAATAAACTCCTATAACTTTGCATGCTTTAAGATCGAAGGTTGCTCCACAGCATGAACAAAGAAGCTGTTTAGGGCTTTTTTAGCACGTTTCAATTCGAGTCTATGCTTCATGGAGCAGCTTCTGCACCGTTTCTGATCGGCGGGGATGCTTCGCCAGTGAGGGGTTTTTGCTCTGGATACTAACCTTTTTCCGCAATCGCAACAGTGGTACTTTGTAGGGCTTTCTCTGATATGGTAAACCTGCAAACGTAGCATCTCCTGTCTTGTTACAGTATGTCATTTCTTAGTTTTTCCAGCATACCCCGCACGATGGATTCTTTTAGATTCAAAGCCTTAGAAATGCTCTCGATATCTGTGGAACGTTCATCAAGGATGAAATGTAGAACTCTACGCTCATCATGAGATTTATCTTGGGTCTGCAACTCCTGTGTCGCATGCTTCATCGCCAAGTTGCGGATGAAAAGCAAAACAGTCTTTTCATTTTCAAGCTCCGACAATTTATGGTCGATGTCTTTTAGCAGGACGGAAAAAGGTTCAATCTTGTTTTCGTTACTGCATTTTTCGATGTTGGCGATGCGTTTCATAAACTCTGCTGCTTGACTTGAAAGTTCTGGGGGTAAATTTTGAAAGTTAAAGAGTTGCTCATTGAATAAATGCGGTCCAAAACTCAGTGAAATGTAGCCTGATTGTTTGAGGAAATATGACCGTCTGTTTGGCCCAAAGGGGCTGGCAACAAGACTTGAGCCTACAATTCCCGCTTTCTCCAAAATCGCTAAGTGGCTGGTTACGAGTTGCTGTGCTTCCCCGATTTCTTTTGATAACTCGAGAGGATAACTCGGTTCTTGGCTTAGTCGCTTGATTATTTTTCTTCTGATGGGGTTTTCGATTGCTTTAAGCATTGAATCGATTTTAGTTTGCTCGGTCATGTTGATCTCCTAACAAAAAAAGGATGGGGGGGTTTATTTGAGTTCGACTTTTCTGGGTTTTTCTTCAGGTTTAGGTTCTTTCTTAGGTACCTTTAGCTCCAAAACCCCATCTTTCATGGAACCTTCAACTTTAGAGGGGTCAACTTCCTCTGGGAAAGCGATGAACCGCTGCAGCGAGGAATAGGCGCGTTCTCGGTGCAGATAGTTCTTGCGTTCTTCTTGTTTTTCTTCTTTGCATTCTGCTTTTATGGCTAAGCCGTCTTTGTTTATTTGTACGTCTACTTGGTCTTTGGTGAACCCTGGAAGTTCAGCGTTTACGGTGAAGGAGTCGCCGTTGTCGATGAGGTCAACTTGGGCGTATCTTGTGGGTAACCTGTATTCTGTGGTTTCGTATAGTGGGAAGAAGGGTCGCATGAGGTCGTCGAAGGATCTTCGGAATTCGGTGAAGATGTCGTCGATGCTTCTTTCTAATCCTTGTTCCCTCACTCTTGCTATTGAGGTTCCAGGGGTTGCTGGTGATACTGTTGGTTTCCTTCTTTGTTTGTCTTCGACCATTTCAATCCACCTCTATACATGATTTACTTGTATAGCATACATATACAAGTTCAGAAATAAAAATTTTACGCCGCCCACATCAATCCATAGAAACCAACTGTCCACCAACCAACCCAATCTATTCTAAAGCAAAAGAGCAACCGCAACCAAACAGCAGCAAACATCCACAACGTGACTTTATTTATATAAGGGAGGGGAGGAGGCGACAGAGCAACCGCGAAGTTCCAGCTAGCTCTTCACATTTTCCCTATTCTGGGATTTACCTCGATGCAGCGTCTCAGCCATCAAGCTTAGTTCTTTAACGTAATCCATAAACGCCATCCGCAACGCCTCACTCTCACTTGTACCCAACCTGCTCGACAACTCCGTTAAAATTTCCCTTTGCTCCTTGCTAAGCACAACTTTAACCACACATCGCCTAACCATTAACCCCCACTACTCCATTTTTTGAATTTGACCCCACAGGATGGCCCACAGAGTGGGCCACGCGTGGCACAACAGGTGGTACAATTCGCCTTTTCATTTTCATTGCTTATTTAGTGTGTGTTAGACCTGTGAGGTTTAGTAAAATGTCATGGGAACAAACTGATAAATTCATCAAAAGCGGGCACAAGAATCCCGCTGACTTTCAAGAAGGCACTCAAAAAACTGTTACCTTAAACGAGAAAGAAGGCATCCAAGCCATAATAGCTAAGCCCAAAGGCAAGCAAACGATGGCGATTCAAAGCTATCTTTTCAGTAAAGAAAAAGGTTGGACGCTGGAAAACGCGAAGGCATGGTTTAACAAGCTGCATCTACCGACTAAAGAGCACCTCTGCGCGGTTCTACCCTTCACGGTCAAAGAGAAAGTCCTCGACAAACCCCTGCGAATCGAGGGCGTAGCTTTAACGATTGGCATGAGCCGCAACTTTAACATCTACACCCCAGAAGAACTGGAGGCGTTCTCAGGCAAACTGATTGATGCCCCCGTCTATCTTGAACATGTCTCTGCAGAAGAAGCAATAGGGAAAGTCACCGACACCCACTGGGACGGACAAAACCTCCACTACACGGCAGAAATCTACGATGAAGAAACCGCAGAAAAAATCAGAAAAGGCCTAATCCGCCACGTCAGCGTCGGGGCAGACTACCAAACCATCGACTATGTCAACGGTAAGGTTCCTCATGGACTCTACAACGCGGAGATGAGCCTTGTGGCGGTTCCGGGGATACCTGAGGCTAACATCCAAATCCTCGAGTGTTTCCAAGAGCAGGAAAGTCCTGCTGGATTTTCAAAGTCAACCGTCAACTTGGCGGAAGGCTTGATCAAAAAACCCAAAGAACCCACCGTTCCAATCGAGCAAGTCATTCGCATGCTAGACGAAATTGTGCCCAACCACATCGTGCAGCGGAGTTGGAGTCTGGGACCACAGCGCATGTGCCAAGAGCTTAACAGGGTTATCTATCGTCTTCGCAACATGCAGGATAGTCACAAAATTGACCGCAAGTAACTGAGGATGAACTCGGAGAAAACGAAAAACCAACGAGAAGATGAAAAATGACTGATTTAACCAACAAACCATGGATGGCCGCGGGAGAAACAGACGACCCCAACGCAGTTATCGAGTCTTTTGAAGCTGCAGCGTCAATCACTAAAGGCTCACCCGTCTACTTGAGCGCTGACGACAAGGTTTCTGCTAGTCCAGGTGGAGACGACGACATAGGTATAGCAGTAAAAACCGCTTCGACGGGCCAAATGTGCCCAGTGCTTAGGCGGGGCAGAGTCAAAGTCATCGCCGATGGCATCATCACGCGGGGCAAAGCGGTCTGCAGTGCGGCAGGCGCAAAAGTCACCCAACTCGTCGACCAACCAGTCAATGAAGGTGGCTCAGCAACTTACACCGTGTTCTACAACCGCAAACTCGGAACCGCGCTTGAGTCAGCAGCATCAGATGGTGACCTGATTTTCATCAACGTGGAGAAGTGATCCAGAATGAAGCCTAAACTTTTTGAATCCCTAATTCAGGGCGACAGCGAATTCAAAGAACACATCGAAACTCAAAGACATAAAACCACAACCCACCCCTTCCTGAGGCGTTACTGCGAAGTAGGCATAAAAGAAGGCCTGTTCAGTGATTCCGCTCAGGCACTGGGTCGCCTACACGACACACTCGTGCAAGCCGCTTACCCAGAGATGATTGGACGAGACATAATCACCGTCATGTCAACCACCGAACCAATGGAGCGTTTCCCCCTTGACCAAAAAGCAGTTGCTTACCGCTACGCCGAAGGCGCCGCCACACGCTTAAGCGGCACCAAAAACGGCGTCGCAGACGTCTACACCAACATCCAAGCAGAATCCTCCGAAGAGTGGACCCGCGAGTTCCTAGAAGACGCCACTTGGAACGTTATGAACCGCATGGTCGAAAAAGTCGGCCGCGCTCTTGGCGAACAAGAAACCAACCGTGTGTTGGCGCTTTATGGTGCTGTGGCTGATGCTGATTTAGCAGGCGGAGGTGCCCTAAACAACAGTGGAGCAGTTCTCGACTGGAAGGGTGTAGTCAGCTTACATAACGCAGTGCGATCTCAAAATTGGAAACCCACCGTTTTAGCCGTCAACGAAACCCAGCTTCATCAACTGTTAAACGACGACAAATTTATCCACGCGCAGTATCTTCCGTCTGGGCAAACAGACATCGACGAAGCAACCGTAACGAGCGTCTTGGGTATGCGTGTGCAAGCAAGCACCCTTGTTCCAAACGGCACTGCATATGCCATCGACACTCGTGTTGCTTCTGTTATGCTTCTACGTCGAGATGTAACCGTCGAAGACTGGGAAGACATCAAAAACGGCAAGTACGGTGTCCGCGCCACAACTCGCTTCGGTATAGGTGTTTTGCGTAGCAACGCCATCGCCAAACTCACCAACATCAAAACCACCCTAACATAAGGTGACAACAGATGGCCAATCTTTCATCCCCTTTTTTCGAAACAACTTTTGGAGGACTTTAATTGAGACGATTAACTGAAAGAATGAACCTTGCATCAATGATCCTTAAAGATCTCAGTCGCTGTGCAATGCGTCGAACTGACCTTGAACAGAACACTTTGCAATGTGGTGGAACACATGCCACTTTCGAAAGTATTTTTTACTATCTGATTCAAGGCGGATTCATACAGAAGAGTTCGACGCGGCACCTCGCAAAATATGCCATAACTGAAAAGGGTAAAAAGCTGCTGGAGGCTCTGAAATGAGCGGCGCGTTTCGTCGGTTTGTTGAGTCTTTTGCGGTTAAACCCAAAGGTGGTTACGTCTCGCCGCAGACTTCTCTGGTGTACGAAACCCCAAGCATTCCCCTCTCAGACGTAATCAAACTTTACCAACGTGACCCGACCTGTAAGGCCAGTGTGGATTTGCTGGCGGCTTCCGCTGTTGGTTCAGGTTTCTACACTACGGTAAACGACAACTACGAGAAAGCCGCACAAGCAAAACGTGTCGTCGATGGCTTTAACGAGAACGTGAACCTCGACGCTTTGCTCAGCGATATGGCAAGGATGCTCATAGCTTGTGGTAACGACTTCTGGCTAAAACTAACCCCCCAGAACATCAAAGCCCTACATCGGTTACCAATCGACGCCGTAGAACGGATAGAACAAAGCTACCTTGACGAAAAAACTCTTCGTGTTCCTTACAAAATTGAGAGTTACAAACTACGCCACATATACGGCGGAGAAAACCTTGATGCCACAGCCATCGTTCACTGGCGTATCAACTGTTTAGACTATTCGGGTTACGGCACGGGTGTGTTGCAGGTTTTGTTGCACTCGCTTGCCTTTGGATGTGATAAGCGTCCAGCGTACTCGGCCATGAAGGCGAAGATTGAGCGGATTATGCCCCGGATTTTTGAGAAGTACGCTGGACCAGACGTTTTGGCGTTGCTGGAGCGGGCTGATGACGCGACGATTGAGCAGTTTCAGCAAGCCATCAAAAACCGCAGTGAAGAAGGTGCCTGGCTGTTTTACAACGGCAAAGGCGACATACGCCCAGTCACGATAGATCCCCGCGCCCGCTTTGAATACTACGTTGACCACTTGATTAACCAGTTTTACTTGGGCTGCGAAACCCCCTTGCCGCGGCTTTTTAGCACGCCTGGTTTCACAGAGGCATCCGCCAACGCCGCCTTGGAGTTGCAGAACATGCTCATTCAGCCCGTGCAACGCTACATTAAGCGGCAGGTGGAGAGGGAACTCTTTGATACAGTGTTGTCGCAGGCGGGGTTTGACCCCGTTAAAGCGCAGGTTCGGCTTAACTGGAGTCCTTACAAAGCCAAAGAAGCCAACATAGCTGACCTTTTGAGTGCGGCTGAGAAGGGGTTGATTCGGCAGGAAGAGTTCCGCAAGAACGCCGTCAAATTCGGCTGGCAACTCTGGGATGAAACACCCCCAAAAGGAGGCGGAAATTGATGGCGACGGTTACCTTAAGTGATGTGCGAGACACAATTAACGTTACCTCAACCGATATTCCCGACCATAAACTGCAGAAAATGGTTAACCGTGCAGCCACCACGCTGTCGCTGGAACTAAACAAAGCCATCGACTCAGGCAACTGCTCTGATGCCGAAAAAGAATTCATCACTCTGCTCTCCGCCGTTTACGCCATCTGCTACTTGACTGGCGGCTCCGCAGTCGGGTTAGACTTTAGCGTCGGAGACCAAAACTTCGCCGTAACCGACAAAGCCCCCCCTCTGATGGTTCTGCAGCAGGAACTAGAACGTATCCTTGGCAGCCTAAAAAAACCAACCTTACGGAGCGCCTAACCGATGCCCGTCCCCGAAGCTTACTACCAGTTTGTGATGGATTATGCGCCTTACCTCTACATTATACCTGGTGAGGGACCAGATTTGACTTGGGGGAAAGCAGCGCTTGCCGCGGGTTTCGCGGTGGATTTTCTTTATGAGGCATATTTTGACCCTCAGTTTGACGATCGCAGTGCTGAGATAGAAGCAAAAATCGTCGAGCTAACCAACTGGATGCTTACCCAGCAAATCACAGACGTCAATAGAGAAGGTTACGGCGGCTTTGTCAGCGCGGAAGGCAGCACATACTGCTACGCCGTGGATGCAGGTCGCACAATGCCCGCGCTGCTAAAAGCTTATGAATTAACCTCAAACGAAAACTACCTCAACAGCGCCAAATCAGCAGGCACCTTCCTGTTAAACATGCAGCACAAACCTCGACAGCTGGGCATCCACGACTGCTACTACGGTGGCTTCGCAAGAGCGGTAAACACCGCTGATGCATGGCTGCCCCAAATGGATGTTGAAGCGCTCTACGGCGTCGTTGGGCTTCGGTTGCTTGCTGAATCTGACCCCATAAACAAAGCGCAATACCAAACTATAATCGAAGACGCAGTCAACTTTTACCGCCCAGGCCTTGAGCAAATATATCTGTATTTTGACCCTAAACCCAGCGGCGACAGCGCTTGGCACAGAGTTGGTTTACGTGACGACATAATCTATGATGACTCTGTTGCTTATGCTTTGCTTGGGCTATACGACTATGAAGGCTACAGCAGCAGTGTGCAAAAGACCTATCAAGTCATAAACGCCATCGGGGCTTCACCCCAATTTCCCGCCTACAACTCGGGTATCTGCTGGGCAGGCTATATCAACGTGAAAACCAAGCAGCTCGCATGCGACTACTACGACGCCGTAACCGCAGGCATCTTAGGCAACATCCGACAACGCCACGACAAACCCGCGTACGATTTCAGCGCAAAAACCATCCTAAGCCAAGCACAGGAATTCATGTTCTGGGGACCCAGACAAACAGATTATGGGCCCATTGAGAATAAGCAGGCGATGGCAACGGTTTGCTGGCTTGGCGAGATGCTTTCGGGCTACCAGCCGCCCCTGACCCGCTTCACGCAGGTGCTGAGAAGCAAAGGCGAAAACCTAACCCTTCACCCACTCACTGAAGCAGGAGACTCCCCAGCATACGGCGAACCCACAGACCTAAAAGCCATTGTTCTGCCACAAAAAACCGAAGAAATGCTCATCGAACCTGGCTACCTCGTCAACGATTATTTGACAGTACATGTTTTTGCTCCGATACGTCGTCACGAAAGTAACCCGCAACGGCACAGACTACGAAGTAACCACTACCCAAGACTTCATGCTGAAAAGCGATGTCGCATTTCGCAAAGCCACACTAAGGAGACTACACAGCCAATGAGCGAAACCGAAGACCCCGCCGCTACAGTAATGCGGTTGCTTCGCACTCAGATGCGTGTGGTCTTGGACAACGGAGGTTTGGCTTCGGTTGATGTTTCAAGGGAATACCAAAACAGTGACGCATTCAAAGTTTCAGATGGGCAAGTTACAGTTGTTTTGGCGGAAAACGTGGATTCAAAGTTGGATTTGTCGGGTAAAATTCGACGGTGCACCTCAACTCTGCGCGTGAATATTTGGGCAACAGAAACCCTATCCCAAACCGAAACCGCCACAACAATCCGCAAAAAAATCGCCGACGAAATAAACCGCATAATCCGTCAAAACTGCCAAATCCCAAACCAAACAACCTACAACTATGTCGGTTTAAGCCCAAACACCCAGACCAGCAAAGTATACAGCGGCAACATCGAAGCATCTCCAACCGCCAACGGTTGGACAGAGTTATCGGTCGGCGACTACCAGAACCTTTGGTACAGCGACGACAGCCGATGCCAAGTAAGTCGCAGTGGGAGCGGTGAACGGGCGGTTTTGCTGTTTGGTTTCAAACTCGAAAGCCGCCGCAACACGGTTAAGCAGGCTGTTTTCGCTTTCGAGGGTTTCGCCTCAGCAGCAACCCAGAACGGCGTCACAGTCAAAGCTTGGAACAATGTGGCGGGGGCTTGGCAGAACACCCAAAACAACGCTGCCTCAGAAAGTGACGCGCAATTAACCTTAAGTTTAACCGCAAACTTGGCTGATTACATCGACGAGGAAGGTTTCTTGTGGTTTTTGGCGGAAACAAACGGTGCAAGCGACGGGGTGACACCTGCGGTTTTGACTTGCGATTCTGCATCTTGCGTGGTCTCCGTCAAAGGCATAACCTACTGCGATGTCGCAGGCAGCCGCAACCTCGACCGCGCAGACCTAAAACCCCCAGTGTACCGCACTGAATTGACCGTAAAATCATGGTATATCGAAAAAATAGGAGAATAAAAAAATGCCACAAACATATGGTTCTCATGAAAGCAAACTCTTCTATGTGGAAGAATCAGTTTTCGGGCAAACCCCCACGAACCCAGCGATGCTTGGAGTAGCAGCCGAGAGCATCGAACCCCAAATCAACTCCAACAACATCAAAGTCCGCGGAGTAGGCTCCGTCGATTTGCAAGCGATAAAGAAAGGCCAACGCGCATCGAGCTTAAAAGTCTCGTTTCCCATTCCCAGCGATGCCCCGATCAATTTCCTGCAGAACTGCAAAGTTGACCTCAACAAATCATTAAGCGTGCAGGTGCTGTACTATAAGGGCGCTTTTTCTGAGGCAACGGACATAATTTCTTTGCTCTATACAGGCTGCAAATTCCAATCCGTCGCCGTGGAATGCAGCATCGACGATGTGGTAAAGGCGTCGGCTGAGCTTCTAAGCCAAGACGTAACCGCGTCCACCTCAAAAATTTCAGGCGCAACCTACAGCGAATACGCAGGCGCCGTGCCCTTCTACGAAAGCTACATCAAAAAAGACACAACCACACTGGACCGCGTCACCGACTGGAAATTCACCGTAAACAACAACCTAAAACAAATCCCCGTCATACGCAGTCCCAACGGTAACATAATCAAGTACTTGCCCAATAGGCACCGCGAGTTAAGCGGCGAAGTGGTTTTCGAATTCGAATCCAAAGAGGAATTCGACGACATCATAAACGACACCGAATTTGACTTAGAATTCGGTTTGGGCGGCTCAAACAAAGCTATCCTCGGAGACTGCAAATGGGAAAACGTCTCCATACCCACCCGCATCGAGGAACTCGTCAGCCTCAAAGCCGCCTTCAC
This sequence comes from Candidatus Bathyarchaeota archaeon, assembly GCA_026014685.1. Lineage (NCBI taxonomy): Archaea > Thermoproteati > Candidatus Bathyarchaeota > Candidatus Bathyarchaeota archaeon. The sequence goes on along the minus strand of JAOZHW010000011.1, from coordinate 83,065 downwards.
CGCAAAAACCCTCACAATAACCTAAAAGGAGAAAAGAAGAATGCGAAAACAAACCCTGACACTGGGCAACGAATACGGCGCAGAATACCAAGGCCAATACGTCTTCAGCGAAATCACTTGGGCAAAACGTAGCCGCATAATCCAAAAACACACCAAGTACCACCCACTTTCAGGGCAGGTGCAATCCAGCGACTTCATCGCAATCCAAGCCGAAACAATCTGGGCATCCCTCAAAGAGCAACCACAAAGCCAGCCCCTCACTTTGGAGAAGCTTCTGGGCGAAGAAAACGGAGTCCCAATCGCGCTGGGCGAATTACTCTCGCAAATCGTCAACGGTCTCTGCGCTTTGACTCGTGAGGAAACTGCTTTTTTATCCGAGCCATCCGCCGCCAAAAACCCCACCCCGCAATCACAGACTTTAGGCTCTGCAAAGAATTCGGCTGGACCCCAACAGAACTCAGCCGCCAACCCGCCCGAGTCATCCACCAATACACCGTTATCCTCAACGAAATAGACCGCCAAGCCGAAGAAGAAAAAAACAAAACCGAAAAGGAAGCAAAAAGACATGAGCGTATCCATATCCCTTGAAATATCAGACGGAGAAGAACTCGCGCAAGCCCTAAACCGTTTTGACGTCGCCGTGCAGAAGCGCATAGGGGCGCAGTTGGGGCAGTGGGCTGAATCGGTCAAGGCAAACGCGGAGCAACTTGTGCCTGTCAGAACTGGGTATCTGCAGAGCACGATTTACGCCAAAACTCAGGATTGGCAAATTGAAGTCGGCGCAGAAGCCACCTACGCCGCTGCAGTCGAATTCGGCACCAGCAACATGCGTGCCCAACCGTACCTGACCCCAGCGGTTGAAGCCTACTTACCCCGCCTTGAGCGCGTTTTGTTGGATGCCTTGGATTCTGCTAAAGCGGAGGCGCAACTATGAGTTTTCGAGAAATCGCAATCACGGTGCGGGCGGTTAATCGGGCAAGCAACGAGTTTAACCGCATCCAAACCGACGCGGAATCTCTTGCCGCGCGTGTTAGAACGCTGGGTTCCACACTTGCAGGCATCGGCGCAGCGGGAACAGCCATCAGCTACGTCGCAAACCAGTTCGGCATCCTAAACGACTCCCAAACCCGCGCCTTAACTAGTGCCATGATGGTTGTCTCTACGATGGGGTTGTTTATGCGCACAAGCGCGGGCGTCGCGGTAGCACAGAAAGTTTACGCTGCCGCTACCGCGTTTGCCACGGCGGTACAGAACAGCCTCAACATCAGCTTTGCAACTTTTCTCGCCCTAACAGGCGTTGGAATCGCCGTTATCGTTGCAGCAGCCGCGGCGATGTACAGCTTCGCCAACAGCATGAACACCGCTACTGCGAGCGTACAATCCTTCAACAGCACCGCCGCCGAAACGCCCATCCGAACCCGCAGTATCACTCGCGGCGGCGAAGCAGAACTCTACCGCAGAGGCGTCGAATAATGAGCGTAAATGCTCCGTCGGTAGCAATCGTTTTTGGCTCCATTACTCCACCGCAAGGTGATGTAGTCGAATTGAATGTCCATTTGGGTTGCACTAAAGAAGTTAGCAGCTTTGAAGTTGTGCTGCAGAATTGGAACGGCAAATACAGCCCTAACGGCATCTACCCCATAACTGTTGGTTTAGACGGTAGCATAAGCGTCGGCAGAGGTGCCAACTGCCCCCAACTTATCACTTGCAGGGTCGAAAGCGTCAAATATCAATCTTCACCCACAGAAAACTACCTCACTGTGAGTGGGCGCTGTTGGGGCGAACGCCTTTTCCGCCGAGTAGTTACCGCCACCTATGAGAACATGAAGGGTGAAGACATAGTCAAAGACCTACTTGACTACTACTCGGGCTTAAGCCACAGCCGAGGCGGAGTTGAATTGGTTGAATCAACCGACACCACCTACACTAAACTTGAATACAAAGACACTCCCGTGATAGATATCCTGCGGGAAATCGCCGACAGCGCCGACGATAACGGGGTCATTGGGTTTGATTTCAGGGTTGCTCCAGATGCGAAATTCGAGTTTTTCCCCAAAAACACCAAAACCAGCTCCGTTAGCCTCTCTGAGCGTATAGAAACCAGCGAATACACCAAAGATATAACCCGAATACGCAACCGAGCCACCGTATACGGCGCAGCCGACAAAAGCATCCCACAAAACAAAGACCAATGGACAGAGTCGCTTTCACCATCCGACGGGCAGTGGACCGCATCCTCGGGCACAATAAGCCTTGACACCACCTCAAAAATCAAGGGCTCAGCCAGCATAAAAACAACCGCCCAAAACCTTTACTCCGCCTCCTGCCAACTAACACTTGACAGCGGCAAAGAAGTCAACACCAACCTCTACCCAACCCTAAACTTCTGGCTCACCCGCGAATCCGCCTTCAACGGCAACGCCACCATAATCTTACACGACATCTACGACAACCTCGCTTCACATGAGCTGACCGTGGGCACAGACAAATGGTTCCAAACCCAAGTCCCCGTCGGAGCCGCCACCACCGACCAATGGCAAACACAGTCAGGCTTCAATTGGACACTGGTTAAACGGGTGAAGGTAACTGTTTGGTTTACGGGTGTAGGTTCAGGAAGCTTTTGGGTGGATGGCTTATATTTTGGTGGACGCCGATACAGCAGCATACAAAACGACGAAACCAGCCAAACCAACATTGGACTACGCGAAATCGTCGAGGTGAACGAGGAATTAGCCTGCGACGCAGAATGTGAATGCCGCGCCAAGGCGCTTCTGGCTAACCTCAAAGACCCCGCAGAAACCTTAACCCTCCAAAGCACAGTACTTGACTACGGCACAACGCCGATACTTGCAGGCGACAAGATAGCGGTCTATTTGCCCAACGAGGGAGTAAACAGCTATTTCAGAGTCAAAAGCGCCGAGTACCACGTAGACGGCAAAACACAGACACTTCAAACAACACTCGAGTTGGGCAAAGAGAAACCCCTCCTCGCCGACTACGTTTACGCATTACACAGCAGAACAAGCAGTTTAAGCAGGTACAAAACAGCAAAACCATAGGTGCAGAGTATGAGTAAACGTGTTGTTGTGGAAGTTAGGGCGGATTTGCATAAGCAACTGCGCAAGATCGCGGTTATAAATGACCTTAAGCTCTATGCGGTGACTAATGCGCTTTTAGAGGATTGTCTTTCTGATGAGGAAAGGGTGCAAGCGGCGCTTAAACGGGTAGAAACCTGACTTTTGTGTTTTCTGTTTTAGTTTAGAATGTGCCGTGACAGGTATGCTTTGGATTTTGAAAGCTACGAAGGCGCAGAACTAATTTAAAACATAAAACCTATCTTATACTATCTACTGTTTGAATTAGTGAATTAAGTTGGGTCTGAACTGTTATCTTCCAGGCAACATGATACTAATAGACGCTTACGGGTGGGGCGATCTTTTACTGGGGGTAGTCGTCGGCGCAATTAAACCGCCCCAGCGTATGCTTCTGGAACGTAGAATCCCAACCTCAGCTTTTCAGCCGCCCAACTTTGCCAGCAAAAAATACTTAGAAAACGCAAAAAAGATCGCTGACGAAATCGTTACAGTCATGCAGCCTGACCGCGAAACCTGCTTCAAAGTCTGCTCCGAATATGTTCTCTCAGGCGTCATCCCACATCTGCAAGCCAAAGGCTTCAAAGTTCAAAAAGTCGAATCCACAGGGGAACTCAACCAGCTAGTCGAAGACGCTTATTTGCGATGGTGTGTCGAGAGCGGTGTGCCCAAAGAGTTGCTTAAGGATAAGCGGCGTTTCTTTGTTTTTTTAGATTGGGTGGCAGAAAATCCCCATGTGCGGGAGCGCTTGGTTAAAACGGGGTGGGACAGTTGGGAAGGTAAATGGCGAAAAGAAATCTACAAGCGTCACAACGCTGAATTCCATCCCTCAAGCGGTAACACTGAATCCGGTCAGACCACGCTATGAGTCCCTGTTTTTGTAGATTTAGACTAAGTCGGGTTTTTATACAACTCTGCCGTATTGCATGGACAAAGAGAGCGTGAAAGTACCCAATTGACTCTTATCGTTGATGACGCAGGCAGCGGTGACTTGCTTTTCGGCGTTGTAGTCGGCGCATACCACGATGACACAGGCGAATTCAAATACGACTTAATCGACGTAAGGTTCTACCAAGATATCTTCCGCGAAAAAGAATACCTCCAAGAATCCTCACGCGTCGTCTTAAGATTGGTTTCAAAATTTAACCTCAAACCTGATGAGCCAATCCATATCTGCCAAGGCTGCATCTTTGATGTTGCAGCAGAAGAGTTGCAGAAAGTCTACGGCGAAGACAGGGTCAAACGCATCCATGTGGATGGCGAAGCGCAGAGGTTAGTGGAAATCGCCTACTTAGACGAAATCCGCAACTTGGGTTACGAACCGCTACCAGAACGGGACGAGAAGAGAGGCAAAAGTTTCTTTCACATGTTGCGTTGGCTGAAAGACAACCCAGAAATGCTCAAGTACGCCAAAACTGGTTGGCCGCGGCTGAAGAAGTATCAACTTTTCAAAGCGTTCCATGCACCTCAAACTTTCAATGCTGTGTGCAGTGAATGCGGAAGCGAATGTGAAGTGCCCTTCCAACCCAAAGCCGACAAGCCAGTGTTCTGCCAGAAATGCTGGCCAAACCACAAAGTTCCCCACAATAAGTCACGTAAAAACCGAAAAAGAAAAACAATAAAACATTAGGAAAGGACAAAAAACGATGAATGTATTCTTAGACTTCAACTCAAGCTGGTACATACTCCTATTCGCCTTTTTGGGTGCATGGGCAGTTCTGATGTTTGCCAGAAGAAAATGGAACGCAAAACACGAAGCAAAAGAACAGATATTTCTCGCATTCAGCGGCATGATATCGCTTGCTATGATGGAGTTCTTCGCAGTCTCCACTGGATTGTGGAATTACACTCCTGGTAACTGGCCCGTTATCCTATGGCCGACTTACTTCGCAGCGATTCTGTTCGGATATCAGTTGCTTCGCTCAATTGAGGGCGTGCTTATCCGCAAGCCTATGATGTAACTTTTTAAGCCCACTCTAAACTCCATAGGTGCTTCAAACCAGAAAGTGCAAATCACCATCGGCATGATTGACGGCTGTATGTGTATTTGTGCAGACGGCATACGGTGCCAGTGTCCCCTTGTGGGAAATAAGTGACGTGGCGCATTTGGAGAAGGTTCTGGAAAGAATCAAGTGGGCAAAAGAGAACCCCTAAAGCATCGTCAACATTAAGCGTTTTTTTAGTTTTATGGGCCACTTCTGAGCAAGTTAATTGTTTTTTGCAGGGTTTTCTGGATGTCTGACGATTTTTTCTTAATTTTTATGAACAGTTCTCAACACCCTTTATATCATTCAATGGCAATAATCTGTTCAGAGCAAAACCCAAAAAACCAGAAAAGGGATGGAGACCGGGCATGATGGATATCGCAACCCTCGCGTTGGCAGCAGGCATGTTTGCTTTGCCCTTCATATTCATGGGGTATGTCCGTTCCCGCGTTCGGCACGCGTTAAAAAAATCAAGGTAAAGTAGACTAGCCACGAAACCACAGGGTGGTTGCATATCCAAAACAGCCTTCTCCCTGCTCACCGCTACTTCCAGCGATATACATCCATATTACATAACCTTATAAGCCCAACTTACTGATGCACAAAACCCCAACAGGAGGCGAAAATCTGTGTTGAGCAGAGATTGCGATGGATGTGAGATGCTCCACATGTGTAGCGAAAGATACCGTAAAGTAGGCAAAAACGAAAAGGTTTACTGCCCAGACGGCACCGCACACCTTGTAGATCAAAACTAACTTTTTTCTTTCATTTTTGTCATTACCCTTTTGTATGCATCTTCAAATGAGGGCTCTCTTTACTGATAATACAAAAGTTGTGTGTTTGCGTTATTGTGTTTCTAGGCGTTTTCTAATCGTTTCCTGCTGCTCGGGCGAAAAAACTTCCTCTCCACATACAGGGCAACGTAGCGCTTCCACGTCACGCAAAACAGCACCGTCCAATTCAAAATCAAAATGTACCTCAACATACTCAACGTAGCACACTGGACACATCAGCGCACCAGCCTTAGCGCAGTTATTTACTGAATTTTTTGCCAAGCTCTTCCGCCCACGCCTCAACCTTAGCTGCATCAGTGTTGTCAAGCATAGTTTTGCCGAAGTATCGGATGCGACCGCCAAAAGCTTCCGCCCCAACTGGGTTTATGTTGGGATATTTGGAGAGGGTTTTGTTTACGAATCGGGTTTTGGCGTTTTCGTAGCTTCCCGGTGTGCCACCCCAAGATGATGAGGTGAAAAAAGCCACACGTTTACTGCTCAAATCGTTTTTTAAAAATTTGAGTGCTTTGCTGTAAACTCTGCCGCCTCTGACTCCTGCGCCGACCACCACGTTTTGGTACTGTTCTAGGGGCGGTATGTCTTTTTCTTTTTTGAGGTCAAACACATCCACTTCCAACCCAAACTTTGTGCGAAGGACATCGGCAATTTTTGCGGCGGCACCCTTGGTTGCTCCCTGCTTGGATTCGTATACTATGAGTGTCTTGTTTTTTTGCATCTGTGGGCTTCCGAGAAAGTTTAGGGGTTGAGTTTTTTACCGCAGGCGTTGCAGAAAACTGCACTTTGGACGTTTTGGGCTCCGCAGTTTGGGCATACGACAGATGTTGGGGGTTGAGTTTCGACGTTTTTGTCTTTGATGCTTTCACGTGCTCTTTTGAGTGCTGCTTCAGTTTCTTTTGCAGCAATCATAAAAGCCCGTTCAAGCTCTTTGCCTGCACGGTAAAAGGCATCTTCTAACTCGCCAGAAGGATATTTTACGTTGGATGCTGTGCCTTTTGGGGTTTTGGTGCCGCATTTGGGGCAAAAGTTTGCTTCGTCAGCGACAGGTGCGCCGCAATTTGAACAATAAACCATGATTTCACCAGTTAAGATGGATACCTTAAACAAATTTAAGCTTTACAAACTGTGACTGATGCTCTTGGCGCTATGGATCCTTATCTAAAGCCGAATACGAATCCGTATCCGCAAAAGCTGGAACCACGCGACGTCTCACAGTGTACCTCCCCTCCCTTATATAAACAAAGTTGAAACCAACGAAGTTGAAGACGTAACTATGTACCGCTTGTTTATTTTCTCCCAAAGAACCGCTTAAATCAATCTAAGTGCCATCAAATATTTAGAAGTAAAAATTGGTATTCGTATAAGCAATTAGTTTTTTCAGTCAGATTTAGCCGTTATAGTTAAGTTGGAACCCTTAATCGCCGTAACTACTGAAACAATCCATGAGAGAATCATGGCGTTTACCCAGTTTAATTCTGAATATGGGTCGTGCCCTCGTCCAGCCGTAAGGTATAGAAAGTTTGCCATAAACACAAAACCGAAAGCCAAAGTAATGTATCCTACTGCATGCCAGCTATTCATTTTTGTACACCATTTAGGGAATTGTATTGTTCTGTTTAAAAGCTTAACCGAAGTTTACATGAACACTTTAATCGCAGCTAATGAATTCCTCATTCTTTGTGTATAGTAAGGTAAGTCGTTTGGTCATTTTTCATTCGGGCATGGGTGCGTTTTTGGATATATAGCGGTTGCTGAAACACCTCCTTAAATACTGTATTGCGTATTCTGACTTGAGGAAGGAGAAGGCACTTGCAAATAACAGCCCAGTGGCTAGAGGCGCAAATACGCACATACGCCCAAGAATTCCTAAAAACACAGTACGGCCCAGAAGCAGCAAACCGACTCAACCGATTCCAACTCAACGCTTTGGACGCCTACGACTACGGCGGCTTATCCGAAGCCACAGACGCCAGCCTCACCGTAGCAGCCAAACGTGACTTCCAAGCGGGCAAACTCACAGACACCACCAAACTAATCGTACGCCACGAACTAGGCCACATCGTAGACGAAGAACCCTTTGACTTCCCCGACTTCGAAGACCAAATCGAGCGGGAAAAGAAGGCATGGGCAAACGCTAAACCAAAAACCCCAGCGGAACAATGGTACAAAAACCTCTCCGTCAGAACACATGTTGACCCGCTGAAGATGGCGGCTTTGGGTTTTCCGCGACCAGAAACCAAACTGTCCCCCGAACTCCTCGAGAAGGGCACGGCGGCTGAGGTGGCGCGGATGAAAAAAGACAGCCCTTGGGTTGATGTGAATTTGGCGCGGCGATTTGCCATGGCAAACCTACTGGAAAACCCAAACTACTACAACCCATAATCAAGCATTTTTGTAGCGGCTTTTATCTAAACAATTAAGCATTGATGCTTCGCTATGTTAAAGAACGCTTAAAAGCGGTGATATTGGTTGGAAGGTTTATAGATTCGTTTAGTTCTCTTGCCTTAAAGTTGTGATCCCTGTGGCGGAAAACAAAACCCCCGCTCTTAAGCGTTCTATCGGTTTGTGGAGCGCCGTCGCCATAAACGTCGGCGCCATCATAGGCGGCGGAATCTTTGTCGTCACAGGCATCGTCGCAGGATACGCGGGTTCAGCATTCATCATATCCATGATCGCCGCGGGCATAATCGCATTCATAACCGCCACAAGCTTCTCCAAACTAACCGCTTGGCAGCCTGTGGAGGGCGGCGCTTACGAGTATGGGCGGCAGTTGGTTTCGCCTTATGCTGGGTTTTTGGCGGGTTGGATGTGGCTGGTGGCGAACACTTTTACGGGGGCGGCGGTGTCGCTTGGATTCGTGTACTACCTTTCGGCGGCAATCCCAGGTTTGCCTGTCAACGTGGTTGCTGCAGTTATGTGCTTGGTCTTCACCGCTCTCAATCTGGTTGGCGCAAAAGAATCCGCAGCCGTCAACAACATCTTCGTAGCCATAAAACTCTCAGTTTTAGCCTTCTTCGTAGTCTTCGGAGCCCTGTTCGCAGACACAACCAACTTTGCACCTTTCACCCCCCTATCCAGCGGCGTTTTGTACGCTACTTTCTTCATCTTCTTCGCATACGGCGGATTCGCAAGAGTAACCGTCATAGCCGAAGAAATCAAAGACGCCAAACGCAACGTACCCCGTGCTCTGTTGCTCTCGTTGGGGCTCTCTATGTTGGTTTATGTTTCGGTTGGGTTGGTTGCGGTGGGTTTGCTTGGCGCAGATGGGCTTGGCGGTTCAGCTTCGCCTCTCAGTGAGGCCATGGCAGTCAGCGGCAGCTCGGTGGCGGTTCAAGTCATTTCTTTCGGTGGTCTAGTGGCTACTGCAAGTGTGCTTTTAACTGCGATTCTGGGCGTTTCGAGAATGGCTTACTCCATGGCGCGTCGACACGACTTACCCAACAATTTAGCTCAACTACACGGTAGATTCTGCACGCCCTTCAAAGCGATAATTGGGACTGGTGTGGTTATGGCGGTTCTGGTTCTTTTCTTAGATTTAACGCGGGTCGTTGCGATAAGCACCTTCGCGCTAGTTTTCAATTATTGCATCGTCAACATCTCAGCGTTTAAGCTTCAAAATGGTTCTGGCAGATTTCGGCGCATTTTGCCTCTGCTTGGGTTGGGGACTTGTCTGATGCTTTTGGCATTTATCTTGTTTGCGACGCCTGAGGTTTGGGTGGCGGGTGTGGTTTTCTTGGCGGTTGGAACCGCTTATTTTCTGGTACAGAAACATCTGCGTGGACGGAAAAGAGTTTTAGCTAACCAAACCAATTCTAAAGTTACCTCAGCAGGTTAGACTGATGACAACTAAAGCTGTTTTATTCGACATGTTCGACACTTTGATGCTTATCGAGAAAGACCACGCGTTCTACTCGCCTTCTCTGCAGCGCATGTACCGCTACCTGACCAAAAAAGGCATAGATGTACCTTTCGAGAAATTCGAGAGCACCTACATCGAAGTAAGAGACCACCTCTACGCAAAAGCAGACCTCAACCTCGACGAACCCCACTTCAACGTTCGCGTCTCAGAAACCCTTAAAAAACTGGGCTACAACGTTCCCGTATCGAGTCCAACGGTGGCGGCTGCAACTAACGAGTTCTGCGAAGAATTCAGTAAATACGTGCGTATAGACCCCGACGCTGAGTTGGTACTGAGAACGTTGTTTGGCAAATACAAGTTGGGCATAATCTCTAACTTTGCCATCCCTGAATGTGTCCTTAAACTGCTCAAAGCCGCCCGCATTGATTGGTTTTTTGATGTGGTTGTGGTTTCAGGTGCGGTCAATAAACGTAAACCTAGTCCTGAAATTTTTAGGCGCACTCTTAGGATACTGGATGTTTCAGCGCAGGAAGCGGTGTTTGTCGGTGACACCTTTGACGCAGACATTGAGGGCTCAAAAGCTGTGGGTATGCGAGCGATTTACATAGAACGCCGTAGCCAGAAGCATTCTGAAAAGTTTTGCCCTGACCAAACCATCAAAAGCTTAAGCGAGTTGACCTTGGCTCTTGAGCGATGCGGCGGGTTGGTGTAGGGCGGTTTTTCGCCAATCCTTGGCTTTGAGCATTTTTGTTAGTTCGTGGTGTCTTTTTAAGAAATTTCTACCTTTCAATGTGATCCTGTAGACGTCTTTGCCGTTGATGTTGGACTGCGTTAGTAGGTTGTTGTCGATTAAGAAGAGTAAGTAATCGTTGAGTTGTGGGTAACTCAAGCCTGCGCGGTACATTATTTGGGTTTTTAATGCGCCGTCTCTGGCTATTTCTAGTATGTTGGCTGCAATGCTTAGTTGATCGCGTCTTTTCTGGTTTGCCCGCAATAAAGTGTTGTACATGCCGTTTATTTCTCATGTCTGATTTCTCAGTATAGCTTTATAAATATTTGTCTATTAACTTTAAATCTGGCTGGTCATTTGTTGAATAAAAATGCAAACGTACCGTACAGAATACTTTAATGTAACAACAAGAAATTCAAAATGAGGATATGTATGATAATCGGTGCAATCTCAGACTCTCACGATAACCTTCCCCTCATAGAAAAAGCCATTCAAACCTTAAACGAACAAAAAGTCAACCTAGTGCTCCACGCAGGCGACTATGTAGCGGCCTTCACAGTAGATAAATTCAAAAAACTAACCTGCCCCCTCATCGGCGTATTTGGCAACAACGACGGCGACCACGAATTCCTCAAAAAACGCTTCAGCCAAACCACCAACTGCACCGTACATGAACGCTTCACGCAACTAAACTTGGATGGCTACAAAATCGCGTTACTACACGGGCATGAGACCGAGTTGTTGGGTGCAATACTCGATAGCGGCTACTTCGATGCAGTCGTTCGCGGTCACAGCCACATCCACAGCCTCGAGTACAGAGGAAAAACGTTGTCAATCAACCCCGGTGAACTTTGTGGTTACTTAACAGGAAAACCCACACTCGCTTTGCTTGACACAGATAAGCATCAAGCAAGAATAATTGAACTCTAACCCGACAAACCTTGCGGTGGATTCGGGGTAAGCTGGCTGCAAAAGGTTGCTAATTTAGCGGTGCTATCGGAATAATGTATGGTGTGCCTTCGTTGTAGTTTATTTTTACTTCGACGCCGTAAACGAGGTTAATGTTTTGGGTTGTCAAAACAGAATCCACCTCGCCTGCCGCAAAAATTTTGCCAGCTTTCATCATTACGATTTTATCGCAATACCTCGACGCAAGGTTTAAGTCATGAATAGCCACAGCTGCAGCTAAGTGTTCTGTAGCGACGAGTTTTCGGGTTAATTCCATGACTTCAAGCTGGTATCTTATGTCCAAATTGCTTGTCGGTTCATCTAGGAGCAGAACTTTTGCTTCTTGAGCAATCGACCTAGCGACAAGAACCCGTTGCTGTTCACCACCGCTGAGTTCATAGAAATTCCGCATCGCGAGGTGCTCTATGTTGAGCATTTTTAGGGCTTCCCAGACTTTCTGGGTGTCTTTTTCGCCGCTCTGCCAAGAAATGTGTGGTCGTCTTCCCATGAGAACTATTTCGAAGACGGGTAGCAATTCGGGGTTGGCGACTGAGCTCTGTGGGACGTAGCCGATGTGTTTGGCGACTTCGAGGCGGCTCATCTTTTTTATTGCTTGTTCGCCTAGCAGTATGGTGCCTTGTTTGGGTTCGAGTATTTTGTTTAGGCATTTTAGGAGGGTGGTTTTTCCTGAGCCGTTGGGTCCTATCATGCCTAGGACTTCTGATTCTTTTAGGGTTAGGGTTACGTTTTTGAGTGTTGGGGTGCTGCGGTAGGTGAAGGTTACGTCTTGCACGCTTATGTTCAATTTTTGTGCCTCTGGTTGTGATGGGTTTTGGAGTATTTGAGTGTTACTTTTTTAGATTTCTGTAACACAACATATAAGTATTACATTTTTTAGCAAAAGTAACACTAGTGATAAAAATGAACAAAAACATGATCGCTGGAATAATCCTCATAGTAATAATAGCCTCTTCAATAGCAGTAGGCTACAGCCAAAACTGGTTCCAAAACAACACCACCCCCCAACCAACCCCCACCCCGACAACACAACAAACAGCCACCACAAGCCCAACTGAAGAGCCAACTGCAACAGCAAACCCAACCGCAACAACCAAACCCACCGCAACAGCCACAGCACAACCGACCGCAAAGCCAACAACACAACCCACAACCGTCGCTGCACTAAACTTGGTGTTAGAAGTTTACGGTAACGCCAACATGGACGACAAGGTTGACCAAGCAGACGTAACATATGTTTCTCAAATAATCAACGGCGCCAAAACCGCAACTCAATTTGCTGATGCTAACCGCGACGGCGTCATCGATTCACAAGACATCACCCAAATAAACGCGATAATTAACGGTCAAGCAACTCAGATTCATATGCTGGATGGCAACAAGAAAAACATAACCGTATCCTTGCCTGCGGATCGTATTGTCATCGAGTACATTCAAAATGCAGAGTTAGTGAGAGTTTTAGAAATTGAAGACAAAGTAGTAGGCATAGATTTCGCAGTAGATAAACTCAAAGACATCTACTTCCCAGGTAACACCAAATTGGTTTCAGTTGGAAACATGTACACCCCAGATTACGAAGCCGTTCTAAGCTTAAACCCCGATATCCTGTTGACTTTCTCCAACACTGAATCCGTAATAGCTGAAAAAGCCTCAAAATTACCCGGTGTTGACGTGGTCTTCTTAGGTTTATACTATCCAAACGTTACACACCCTGAAGACTCCCGTTTCCTTCAAGGCATACTTAAAGCAGGTTACATCTTCAACAAAGTGTCAAGAGCAACAGAATACGCAAACTGGCTAGTAAGTTTAACCTCAACAATCAACTCTCGGACAAGTGCCATCGCAGACACAAACAAGCACTCAGTTTTAATTTACACATACCCCTATACGGCATCTACAACAATCAAAGAATACGCAACAATTGACACTCTCGGACAAGTCTGCATTTTAGCGGGCGGCGCGAACGTGGCTGCATCACTTCCAACCTACCTGACAGCCTCGTCAATCAGTGTTGACCTTGAAACTGTGCTTAACCAAAACCCTGAATACATATTCCTTCACTGTGTCCGATACACTTTTGCTGGCGGCACAAACGCTGACCCCGCGCAGGGCATGGATGTCAACGACATTACCAGCATAAAGACCGCCCTTCAACAATATCTAGCTCAACCAGCATACGCTAACATCACCGCCGTCAAAAACAACCACGTCTACATAATGGCAGGCGACTTCCGAAACAACGCGATGGGCGGCGTCTTAGGCGCAGTATACATGGCGAACGTTCTCTACCCTGACCTCTTCACGGATTTAAACGCACAAACAATACACCAACAATACATCACCAAATACCTGCGGCTAGACTACAACTTAGACAACAGTGGCGTATTCCTGTATCCGGGAATAACCCTCAACGGCGACATCGTAGGAATCCCCAACGGAGCCACCTAAGTGGGGATTAACTTTTTCCTTTTTTTTAGATTATCAAAAGGGAGGTTGGGGCAATGATTGTAAATTGGTCTGAGCTTAGACGAGAAATGCTAATAGAAACTCAAAGGATCGATTTTTGTAAACCCGCATATTGGGATAAAGAAGCAGACAACTTTAACCAAAACGTTTCCCAAATGAAAGAATTGACAAAACAGCAATTAGACCGCATACCTTTGCTGCCGCAATATACAGTTTTAGATGTGGGCGCTGGCACAGGCAGGCTAACAATTCCCATAGCCAAACGTGTCCAAAGTGTAACCGCATTAGAGCCATCTCCAAAGATGCTGGATAAACTAAAAGCTAACGCAAAAAAACAACATATCGTCAACATAAAATATGTCAATAATTCGTTAGACGATTTAGACATATCTGCACTTGGAACTCATGATATTGTGACTGCTTCGTTTTCCCTTTTTATGCTTGACATGGAGGGGGCACTGCAAAAAATGGATGCTCTCGCCTCGGTCGGGGTTTACCTTTTTGTTTCTGCTTCCGAGTGGATGGATACGGAGATACACGACATCGTTTTTGGCGAGGGCAAATCTAGCCCCGTATTGCCCGATAGTGTTTATATGTGTAACATTCTGCACGATATCGGCATAAACTTCAACGTAGATGTTTGGGATTTTGAGTCAAAACAATCCTACAGCGACTTAGAATCTGCAACCGCACGGTTCATGCAACTTTATCATGTACCCGCCGAGAAGCAGGCAGAATTAAGAAGCTACCTCAAGAAGAGTTTGGTGCAGGATGAGAAAGGAAAATTCTGGTTAAACCGCAAAAGGAAGGCAGCCATGATATGGTGGACCAAAACACAATAAACCCCCTAACCAAAAACGGCACAACTGATTTGGAGGCCGAAAAGAAGAAGTACCGCCGCTTAACGGCTAAACGGGTCACATTCATCGTTGCCTCAGTAATTTTGCTCCTTGTCGTTGCTGGCATCGCTTTAGCTCTCGGTTCGGCAAATATGTCTTTTCTGGACGCTTACACCGCAATTTTAGCAAGGGCTTTTCCAGACGTTTTCCACGTAAGCTCCTTAGCCGATAATGTAGTGTGGAACCTGAGACTTCCCCGCATTTTGCTTGCGATTTTTGCTGGAGCAGCGTTAGCAATGAGTGGAACTACCACCCAGGCGATTCTACGCAACCCTATAGCAACGCCTTACACGTTAGGTGTCTCCGCAGGTGCAGGCTTAGGCGCAGCCATAGGCATAATACTGAATTCAGGCTTTACAGAAGGCAGATTCCTAATAATCGGGAACGCCTTTATTTTCTCCCTCATTCCGGTCGCAGTGATCTTACTGTTAGTCAAACGCAAAGGTGCTTCCCCTGAAACCATGATTCTAGCTGGAATAGCGATGGTCTACATATTCAACGCTTGCACGACAATTCTGCAGTACTTCGCTGAGTCCAACGCTGTAAGTGCCACAGTGTTCTGGTTGGTCGGTGATTTGTCGAGGGCTGCGTGGTGGCAACTTCCCTACATTGTGGTGGTGCTTGTAGCGTGTTTTGTGATTAATCTTAAGCTCTCCTGGGACCTCAACGTCATGAGGATGGGAGACGACTCCGCCAAAAGCTTAGGTGCAGACGTTGACCGCACCAGAAAAATAATTTTGATACTGGCATGTCTCTGTACCGCTACTGTGGTTAGCTTCACTGGCGCCATCGGTTTCATCTGTTTGGTTGCACCCCACATTTGCCGCGCGGTAATAGGGGGCGACCAAAGATACCTAATAGTTTCATCCACCTTGTTTGGGGCGATTTTGCTCTTAGTGGCAGACATAGTGGCTAGAAACTTGCTTGCTCCAGTAATCTTGCCTGTAGGGGCGATAACCGCGTTTCTAGGCGGACCGCTACTGCTCTATCTGCTGGTAAGACGGAGAAGAAACCAATGACAACTGAGGCTTGTCACTTCATCTGCGCGCCTTTTTGTTAACCCAACATTTTTCTTTTGTTGACTTATTCGTGCCCTAAACCAAATCATCCAATTTTTGTATCCCAGAAAGCAAAAAACACGCCACCTCTCACAGCGGACCTCCCCTCCCTTATTTAAAGGCAGATTAAGAATCGTCTGTGGGAAGTTACTAGGGGATGTATGGCAAAGTGGTTTTACCAATAGAAATATTGGCTCTATGTGGTGCCTCTGTTTGGTTGGGTTGCTTTGTCGATTAGGGTCATTTGGTTGTTGAAGTCGATGCGGCAGTCAAACAGGTAAGATTGGTTTACTTGAAGCGTGTCGTAGAGTGTGGCGTTGTTTTGTATGTAGAGGGTTTTGCCGTTGACAAGTGTAACCTTGTAGGCTGCGAGGGGGTTGTCGGTTAAGGGGCTTTTTGATGCCACTGTTCCATACTCTTGTTCGGGAATCTTGGAGCCTTGAATAGTGTCGTAAGCGACGACGCCGATGAATCCTATAGCAGCTAAAGACAAGACTATCGAAACTATTACTGCTGCTTTGAAAGTATCCAGATGCTTCACCAACAAGTAGCAGTGTAGCGTTCGCTACCTATAAATTCAATGGAAAAAACAAAAAGAAGAAAAAATAAAAAAACTGCGCTCTAACGCTTGAGCTGCTTTTTAGCTGACTCTTCAGCGGCTTGCACGGTTTCGGCGAGTTTGTCGCATTTTGTGCCGCCGCCCTGAGCAAAGTTGGGTCTTCCGCCTCCACCACCGCCAAAAATCGGTGCCGCCTCCTTAACGATGTTGCCTGCGTTGATTCCTTTCTTGACTGCAGCTTCGCCTGCCATTACCATGAGCCTGCAAGTTTTCCCGTCTGAGCCATAGAACAAGGTGACTGTGGCGTCGTTGCGTTTGATTATCTCCGTGGCGGTCGTTAGCATGCGGTTGATGTCGATAACTTCGCCGAAGTCCCTTTTAACGATGCTTACACCTTCAACTTCAGCAGCCGCTTCCGCAGTTTGGGTCTGAGTTGCGGTGCTCTCTTTTTCTGCCAGTTCCTTAATTAAACGCCGCTTCTCAAGCTGCGTTTCTTTTAGTTCCTTGACGACTTTTTCAGCTGTTTTGTCCAGTTTTTCGATTGGCGCATTGAGGACTTCAGAGACTTTACTGAGCAAGCTTTCTTGATCCTGAACCGCTTTGAGTGCTTTGAGCCCAACTGCATAGCCCAACCTTTCCACGCCGTCCTGTACCCGCTCGGTGTAGACGATTTTGACAAATCCCACCTCGCTGGTGCTACCCAAATGTGTGCCTGCACAGGCTTCAATGTCCCAATCGCCCGTTTTTACGACCCGAATATCTTTGCCTGGAACCGCGCCACCTTGATAGAGTCGGAATCCGTAGCGTGCTTCTGCATCGTTACGTGGTAGCCAAGTGGTTTCTACTTTCATGTTTGCAGCGATAGCTTGGTTTGCAAGGGTTTCAATTTTGTGAACTTCTTCTTGGCTGAGCCTGCGGTAATGTGAGATGTCAAGGCGGGAGGTTTCAAGACCTTTCTGGGTGCCTGATTGCCAGACATGTTCACCTAAGACGCGGCGTGCTGCGCCGTTGATGAGGTGGGTTACCGTGTGGGCTTTCATTAGCCAGTAGCGGCGTTCCCAATCCAGCATGCCATGAACGGTGCTGCCTTCTTTGAATGAGGCAGGTGTTTTGAGTTTATGCACGATTACTTTGCCGATTTTCTGCACTTCAACAACGTCAAATTTGGTGTCGCCTACAGTTAGGGTGCCTTGGTCGTGGGGTTGCCCGCCGCCTTCAGGATAGAAGCAGGTGCGATCTAAAATTACGTTGACGCCGTTAACTACTTTGAGTACGGTGGCGTCGAATTCTTTCAGGTAAACGTCAGCATAGTAGAGTTGCTCAGTGGCTGGAAGCTGCTCAACGATTTTTTCCAGATTCTCTTCGGCTTTGGCTTCCTCTTCCTCAACGGGTTTAGATGCCTGCATGTGCCGCTTAGCGATTAGGGCATAAAAGTTCTCTGGAACCTCGACTTCGACGCCTTCTTTTTCCGCGGCTTGCTTAACGATTTCTGGCGGCAACCCCTGTGAATCGTAGAGTTCTGCGAGTTTATCCTCAGAGAGTTTGGTTGAGCCTTTAGCTTTCAGTTCAGTTGAGATACGCTTAACCATGCCTTCGCCGCGTTGGATGGTGTCTTTGAATTTCTCTTCCTCAACCTTGAGCATTTCGACGATTTCGCTTTGCATTTCTTTGATGTGGGGGAAGTCTTTTGCCCAGTAATCTGCCTGCATCTCCACGATGTCGTAGAGGTCAGCGGGGTTCATGTTTAAGGTGCGCATTAAACGGTAGACTCGGCGGAACAGCAACCGCGCCAAGTAGCCTTCTTGGATGTTGGATGGCACGACGCCTTCACTTAGCATAAAGCTGAGTGTCTTGGTGTGGTCGGTTACTGCCCACGCGTTCTCTATAGGAACAAGCACCTTCTCGAGGGTTGCAAGGTCGATGCCTGTGAGTTCACTGACACGTTTGCGGGCGACCATGCGGTTGGCGCGTTTGTCCACGCTGACCAGCCCAGAATACTTAGCAACTTGAGCTAAGAAACCGTTGTCAACATTAGTTATCCCAGCCATAGATAGAACTTTGTCGAGGAGGTTCCCGTAGATAGCTTGGAAAAGACTTGGCACACCTTGGCTTATCCACGTGAAACGGTCAATGCCATAACCAGTGTCTACGGTGCGGATGGGTAACTGGATGAAGTCGTCACCGACCACCTTATACTGCATAAACACAAGCGTCCCCACTTCTAAACCGCGAACGATGCATTCCACGTCAGGTCCAGCGTTTCCGCCACCGACCCAAACGCCCTCCTTGTAGATGACCTCCTCAGAGGGTATGCCTAAGACTTCGGTTGCGAAACGTTGATGGAAGCGGACAGTGTCGTCTTTCCAGTATACTTCTTTGTCTGGGTAGTTGAATGCGTGCGCGCCGCCCATTTCAAATATGGTTAAGTGGCGTCCGAAGGTGGGGCCTGTGTTGGAGATGTCGGTTAACCTGATTGAAGGCTGAGAAATCACCAGCGGATTAGCTGGCGGAGGCGCGATGCCTTCCGTTACATAAGGCTGAAAATCGATTATGCTGGCGTGGGTGAGGTAGATGTCTTTTCTCCAACGCGCCACAACGGGGTAAGGCTTTATGCGTGTGTGCCCGTTTTTCTCGAAGAATGAGAGAAACGCCTCGCGCATTTCTGGGAGAGTAAACTTCTTTTTTGTTGCGGGGTTGCCTAGAAAGCTGTAGCAGCCGCATTCGTCGCTGCCTGCTTCGCCGCAGGTTTCTTGACTTTGGTTTTGGGTCCAGAAGTATTCGCCGCATTTTGGGCAGTGTTTGCGGATGAAGCCTTCTTCTTTGAAGAATGGTAGTTGGTAGGCTTCTGGTGGGAAGGTTTTTTCAACCATTGAAGGTGCCTCTTTTGCTGATTAGGGTTGTAGAAGGGGTTTATGGGGTTGTCGGATTTAAAGCTGAGCATAAGAAAAAAATCAAATTTAGCTAAAATGTGTAATTATGATGAGTGATGACAGTAACCGCGGATGTTTTCGACGTAGCTGATGAAGGATAAGTTTCCGTCTTTGGGTGTGTATTTAAATTTGGGGAATTTTCGGCGAAGCGCTTCCATGATGTTTATCTGCATAAGTAAAGCGCTTTCCCCGAAGAGGTATTCCAGCGCGTTTGTGAAGTACTCTATGTTTTGTGGGATTGCTTGTTTGTTAAGGCCGAAGCGGTGTTCTAAGTGGGTGTAGAGTGCTTGTTTGTTGGCGTTTCCCAGTTTAGATAAGGCGGATTCGATTGCGTCTATGAGTAGGCGGTCAAATGTGGATGTTTTTTTGTGTGCTTTGATGTTGAGGTCGATTAGTATGGTTTCAAGGTTATTCTCAGTTCCGATGGTTTGGTTTATTTGTAGTTGTGTTGTACTGCTCATTTGTTGCACTCTTCAACACACAACGTATAGTGAGACGTAATATAAGCGATGTTTTCTGGTTTGACATATTTCCAAACTCGATATATGTGCACAATAAGACACAATTGGCTTGTGAGACACACTTTTAAGCACACAAACCCATACCTTTTAACCATGCAATCAACGCGGTTCGCAAAAATCATCCTCGGCGAAATGATAGTACTAATAGCCTCAGTACTCATCTTCAGAAGCCTCTGGACACTACTAGACCAATACATTGGCTACTCATACTTAATCGAAATGCTCGTAATAGGCATAATACTTGCAATAACAGGGTTAATCCTACTAAACCACGAAGTAAACTGCGAAATTGAAGGCGACAAAACAGCAAAAAATTAACTGTTAAAATGCCAACCCTCAATCAACTTTTCAGCTTCAAAACCCGTTTTTTCCTGCCCATAACGTCTAAGCGGTTTTGTCAGATGCCTCTGAGATCTAGTTGATGTCACATACAAACCAGACTTAAGCGAACGAAACAAGGGGCTCTTGTCTTTTGTTAGGTCAGGATATTTTGCACCGCACTTTTCGCAGCGGAAACCTTGATTTTTGCCCATTGATTTGAGCCTTTTTTGGCAGGTGGGGCAGAGGGGGTTTTCTGTTTTAAATGGTTGAGTTAATTTTAGTATGTTGATTTTTTCGAGATTAACCGTAACAGGCTTGGATACTGTTGATTTATGCACTGCACCATAAACTTCGATTTCGTCGCCCACCAAAAGTTGTCTGGCGATTTTACGCAGATCCCCCGTTGGTTCATAAGCTGCGCAATCGACCTCTGCAGTTTCATCTTTGATTGCAAAAATGACGTGTCGAACAGGGATAACCCGCGGATTCTGAGAAACTGCCCCTTTAGCGATAACGGAGCAGTAGGGTTCAAGCTGGTTTAGTTTCGCTACGGGTTTTAGGTGGGCGTCTGTGCCTTGGTTGCTTCGGAAGATGACCCAGCGTTCCACAGGTTCCTGCGTCTTAACCATCTGAAAGGCTTGTTTGACTAATTGGGGTGTTTCGCCTCTTATGCCAAAAAAGATGGGGTCAGGTCCGCGTGGCGTGATGATTACTCTTTTCTTTTCCCAGTCCACATTGTTAAACGTGAAGGGTTGGGTTTTTTGGTCCATCTCAAAAATCGACTCTTCATCAACGCAGCGTTTGGTGCCGCGGTTTTCGGCTGTTCGGTAAGCGATTAATTCGTATGTATAATCGCTTTGGAGTGTTTCGCCTATGGCGGCTAACGCGCCGATGATGCCTCGGCAGGTGTTGTAGCCTAATGCTTCTGCGCCAAATTTTTTGATTAACGCCATCGCCTCTTTGAGAGTCACAATCGTGGTTTGTGCTCTCTTGGAGAAGGCGGTCAATTCCACTGGTACATCTGCGGTTTTGTAGAGCACTATACCTGGGTCTGTGCCCTTCTCGTTTACGGCAGAATGCTTCTCCCAGAGCGCTACTGTGGTTTCTTTGATTTCTTCCTCGAACTCGGCGCTGTAGCTAAATCTAAGGTTTAGGGCGCCGTTACCTCTGGTTTTCCAAGGCACGTTGGGGTTGAGGCGTATCAATCCAGGATAATCGAGGAAGTTTACGTTGAATTTTTTGAGTTCCTCAACGAGCACTGCTGTAAGGTATGTGGTGCAGCCTCCTTTTTTTGAGTCAGTGTCATCTAAACCTATATGCATAGTTTGTAGTGAAGTCAACGTTGAAGGCACCACTGCGAGTTAAGAAACGGTTTGAGGGTAAAAAATATTGTTTTATCCTCATCGGGTAATAGGGGTTTATCTTATTGGATTAGAGGGGGGTGGTTGGCTTCAGAGGTTTGGTGCTCTACTTGGGGAACACGAAAAGGTTCTTTTTTGAATCAAACCTCTTTATCCAACCGGTTAAAAATTTGGTGCATCTGCTGGATGCTGCCGCTTTTCTTCTCTGTGCTGTTTGGTGGGGCTTGTGTGTGGTCATGTTTTTCGCCAGTGGACGCACGGCTGGATGTTGGGTTAAAAAAATTTAAAACTATGTGACTGTATGGGCACAGTCACAAGCGGTTTCTTGGTTGCGGTTTATGCTTCGATGAGGGTGATGTAGTGGTTTTTGGCGTGGGCGTCGAGTTCTTTGCCGTTTTCTAGTTCGAGACCGCACCATGGGCACTTGTATTGTGATTTTAATTCTGCTTTCATTTTTAATCGGATAATGATTTGGTTGTTTGAGGGTTTAACGTTGTGTATGAAACAAAAGTTACAACAATTTAACGTTAATAAAAGAAGGGGTGATTATTGTTTGTCCTCTACGACAATCATTGTGAGTGTCGAGCGGACTTTGTCTAGTTTTCTGATTCGCCAAGTGACGATTTCTTTGAGTTTATCCATCGTGTCGGCACTTACTCGGGCAACGATGTCGTAGACTCCATAAACAGCTGATGTTTCGTTCTCTATCACGCCTTCAACTTTTTTGAGTTCTTTTAAAACATCGGACTCGGAGCCTATCTCGGTATTTATCAACACAAACGCTGTAGGCATATCAATCCTCTGATTAACTGATAAGTCAGGTTTGAATTAAAACTTTTGCATTTCTTGCGGTATTGCCTCTTAAGGTTAAATGACAAGACAAATTTTAACTTACAAAAGCCGTAGTGTTTTGTTTGTTTTGTCTGATGACCTTTATTCCAGTCCACTGTAAGGCTCCGTAAGAGACTACTAGCCTAAACCACAGGTTTACAAGACGCGTCAAAAGCGCAACAGAAACAGCGACAGATGGGTCAATTCCAAGTTGCCACAGTGTCACTGACATAACTAGTTCTGGTAAGCCAACAAAAGCCAGTCCGACGGTTTGCAGGGTTCCAGTTAAAGTAAAAACAACAAGCACAACATCCACCGACACAGGTTCCCCCAAAGCGGCAAACGCGATAAACATGACCGAGACTTCAAACGCAAACCCCACAACTGCGTAGCTAATTGGCTGAATCAAAGCTTTGGGTTTTGCTTTTAACTGATCGATACTTGCATGGAAGCTTGTCAGCATCGCTTCGGCTTTGGATTGAAAGTTTTGTGGGCTCCAGCTTTTTCTGAAAAACACTGCTACTTTAATTGCCCAGTTCAGTAGTGTCTTGGTTGCAGAGGGCTTGAAACTGACGTAGTAAACGACGATTAAAGTCAGAATCGACAGCCCCAAAACTAACCCAATCAACAAGGATTCAATCAACGGAAAAGAATACCTAACAAGCAGTAACCCTAACCCTAAACTTAACGCCACAATCGTCAAGGTCATGGTGAAGATTTTTTGTCCCACAACCGAGGCGCCGATTCGCCCCGATTCAATGTTGGAATCCTTAGACAACAGGTAAGTTTTGGACACTTCCGCAGACCAGCCGAGCTGCGGTACCGTGGCGTCAAAGAATAGACCCACCCATGTAAAGAGAAACGCTTTACGTCGGGTAATTTTAACTGCCAAACTGGCTAGTAGACTATGCCAAACCAGAGCTGAACACAACGTAAACAAGATGTAGCTGAAGAAGGCAAAGGAATAGATGACGAGGTTTGTTTGTGAGAGTGTTTTTGCGACTTGGGCAATGTCAACGTAGAAAACCAAGTAAAACAGGAAGGCGATTAACCCTGCGACTAAGATTACTGCAATCAAGTTGGGTCGGAACGATTTTTTCGCTGGATTCATTCCACGCTCAAGCCTTGCTTAACGTTTAGTGCCTAACCATTTAAGCCTATACCAAAGAACTAAAACGCCTTAACGTTTTGATCCTGCTGCGCGTTTTTGGAAAAACGCAGAGCAAATGCAACTAAGACTAATGCAATTAACAAGACAACAACGATGGTTAATCCAATCGAAGTCCAATCCATCTGTGGGGTTGGCT
Source organism: Candidatus Bathyarchaeota archaeon (assembly GCA_026014685.1). NCBI lineage: Archaea > Thermoproteati > Candidatus Bathyarchaeota > Candidatus Bathyarchaeota archaeon. The sequence goes on along the minus strand of JAOZHW010000011.1, from coordinate 59,389 downwards.
GCCACATGTTAGTGGCTGAAACAATGGTGTGGATTGTCCAGTCTGAGCCTTTTGAGTCGCCCTCTACACTTACGCCTGTAGCTTGATCCCACACGTAGGTGTTGTTGCCCACGGAAGCCGAAACAACCGTCCGTTGGGCTCCTGCATATTCACGTTGTTCTTTCTGTGTGATGGTTACGTTTCCGAGGTTTTCGTCAAGGAATGTGTCGCCTACGTTTAGGTTTGCGGGTATTATGAAGTCGTCGATTAAGTGGCCTGTCTGCAAGTTCAGGATGTATTGTGTGGTGTCTGTTGATGTGTCACTAAAACGGGAGGTAATGGTTACTGAAATGTTAGTTCCATCTACGTTGAGGATTTCCATACGTGCCCATGTAACATCATGCCCCTGCATAGGCGAACCCGTAGACGAAACAGCGTATTCGATCCAATCTCCGCTTTTTACGCCCACAGAAATCGCCGAATTCGCGGTTGCCGCTAAACTTAGGCAGAGAAGTAGAAATAAGGCAGCAGTGAAGAATCTTTTCATAAACGATTATTTTGTTTGTTTATTCTAATAAAATTGTTGTTGAATAGAAAAGTATGGGGCTCTTTGAGTTATTCTTCCATCATGATTAAAGTTAAGGTGGACCTGACACGGTTGAGGGTGCGGATTTTGCGGGTAACCATATCTTTGAGGTTCTCCATGGAGTCAGCTTTTATTTTGCTGATGATGTCGTAGACGCCGTAGGAGTAGTAGGCTTCTTCTACACCCGCGATTTTCTTTAGCTGTCTAACTACTTCTTCTTCTGCGCCTGATTCAACGTTGATTAGTACATAGGCTTGTGGCATGTATAGAGTCTCCATTAATGCTAGTACAAGTGTAATTAATAGTTCTTATGCAAATAAATGTGCACTCTATCCACACAACTTTCCACGTTACCACAAGTCTTATCAGACCAAACGCTTCATGATGATATCGGGAGAAGTTGGTTTTGGTTTATTGTACAAAATGCGGTGCACTTAACCCCGATACTGCTAATAACTGCTCTAACTGCGGCGCATCCCTAACAGATAAAACATACAAATATGTACCTCACAGAAGCTACGAGCGAAATTACCCTCGAAGGCAAGGCGGCGGTTTCGGTTTGCTCATAGCAGGCTTATTCATCGTAATCATTGGAGTCGCTGCACTTTTGGGCTTTACTGTGTTTTGGGCGTATTTCTGGCCTCTTGTGCTCATTTTAATCGGCATATGGATCATCTTGTTAGGCGTGAGACGCAACCGCAGGTACAGGCAACTCTGAGCTCTGTAATTACACGTTTTTTCTTGATTGTTGAGGTGTTTTGCACGGTTTTTCAGGTCCGCACACAAAAGAGTTATATTAAGTTTGCATGAAAGTTGTAAGCTATTGCGGGGAAACAGATGGTTAAGTACATTTTCGTAACAGGCGGAGTATTAAGCTCTGTTGGCAAGGGCATTTTAACTTCCTCCATCGGAAAAATGTTACAGGCACGTGGATTAAAACCCACAGTTGTAAAAATCGACCCCTACGTCAACATCGACGCGGGCACGATGAACCCCTACATGCACGGCGAAGTCTTCGTCACCGATGACGGCGGCGAAACCGACCTCGACTTAGGCTGGTACGAACGCTTCTTGGATTTAAGCCTAAAACAAGATAACAACCTCACTACAGGCACCATATACCGCAGTGTAATCGAAAAAGAACGCCACGGCGACTTCTTAGGAAGATGCGTCCAAATCGTACCCCACATAACTAACGAAATAAAGAACCGCATCAGAAACGCAGGCAAAGCCGTTAACGCAGACCTCGTTCTCACGGAGGTAGGCGGCACCGTAGGCGACATCGAAGGCTTACCTTTTCTGGAAGCCATACGACAAATGCGCGTTGAGGAAGGCTACGAAAACACCCTGTACGTCCATGTTGCGTTGGTTCCAATTTTAGATGTTACAGACGAATTTAAGACTAAACCTCTTCAGCACAGCGTCAACGAATTACGACGTATCGGTATCCAACCCGACACCATCGTAGCCCGCAGCCCAAAAATGATTGACGCTGAGGCGCTACGCAAAATCGCCCTGTTCGGCACTATCCCAGAAAGCTCAGTCTTCTGCTCATACAACGCAGAAACAGTCTACCAAGTACCACTCATCTTGGACAAGCAAGGCATGGGCGACTTCATATGCCAACGCCTCGGACTGAAATGTGACGTAAAAGATTTCGCGGCATGGCAAACCTTCGTTGACGGCATGATTCACCCAGAACACGAAGTCCACATAGCATTAGTCGGTAAATACGCTGGCCTCTCAGACAGCTACGTCAGCATGACGGAAGCTCTTCGGCATGGCGGCGCTGCATGCAAAACCAAAGTCTGCATCAGCTACTTAGAAGCAGAGAAGTTTGAACGGGAACCCGAATGCCTAAAAGACCTCGCCAAGTTTGACGGCGTCTTCGTCCCTTACGGCTTTGGCCCAAGAGGAACAGAAGGCAAAATAGCAGCAGCAAAATATGCCCGAGAAAACGACATACCATTCCTCGGCATCTGCTACGGCTTCCAATTAGCAGTTATCGAATTCGCCCGCAACGTATGCGGCTTAACCGATGCTAACAGCACCGAAATCAACCCTGACACGCCATACCCCGTCATCGACCTCATGCCTGAACAACGAGGCGTAGAAACCAAAGGTGCCACCATGCGACTTGGCGCCCACAAGGTCGTTTTACAGAAAGGCAGCTTAGCCCACAAACTTTACGGGCAAGAAGACATCTGTGAACGCCACCGCCACCGATTCGAAGTAAACCTCGACTACATCGACGCCCTCAAAAACAAAGGCTTATGCTTTACAGGTAAAAGCAGCGACGGCAGAAGAATGGAAACCCTCGAGTTGCCCGACAAATACTTCTATTTTGCCTCGCAATTCCACGGCGAATTCAAAAGCCGACCAGGCAGACCATCACCAGAATACTTTGGTTTCATCCAAGCATGCATAAACAAAAAGCTTGGTAAACCCAAAGAATCCCTTTCTTAAATTCTATTAGCATTTTTAGTAAATGTTATAATGCAGCGTTTACATGACACCCTAAAGGAAAGATGAAAAATGGGAATGGAACCTACTGGAGAAAGAGATTCAAACGCTTATACCAAAAAGATGCTTGAAGCAAAAGATGAACTCAGCCAACTACAAGAAGAACTAAACAACGTGATCGTAAAATTCGTTCTTCGGGCACTACGAGTCTATCAATCAACCCGACCTGAACCGCTACGACCCGGAGAAATCGCCCTGCTAGTCAACAATGAACTCAAAAACGTGCTCTACGACTTAAACGCCCAGCCAAACATCGACGCTTTAGCAAAACTATCCAAAGAGGCATGGGCAAAAGAAACGACCAAGCAGTAAAACTGCTTACAATTACCTTTTTTAGCAACATTTATTTCAAAAAATTGGTTAATTCGGGTTTTTAAAAAATAAAGTTTGAGCCGAAATTACTTTCGGCGGGCATAATCCATGATGGGGATCAATTTGGGGTCTGCTTGGACGATTTGCATTGCATCGACCATGCCGACGAGTGCACCGTTTTTGTCGACTGCTGGGAGGTGTTTTATATTCCAGTGTTTCATAAGTTCTGCTGCTTCTTTGAGGGTTGCGTTTTGGTCGATGACGACGAGTGGGTTTGTGTAGACCATTCGTGCAATGATGGTTCTGATTGGAACTTCAGCTTCCATTGCGCGGACGATTAGGTCTCTTGCTGTAATGATGCCTGTTGGCTTGCCGCTTTGGATGACAAGGATTGCGTCTTTGTCGTATTTAGTCATTAAAGCGATTACGTCTTTTAGGACGGTGTTGTTTTCTACGGTTTTAACGTCTTTTTGCATGATGTCTTTTACTGTGACATTGGTTGCCATTTATTTTTCACCTTAACGCTATCTCAACGGTGTTGTTGTTTATGTATTTTACGATTAATTTTCGTGTTCTCTACTGCAACGTTTAAAGGCACGAAAAAACGCTTAAAACAAATAGAGGCGCCTTCATTTTGAGCAAAACCGACACAGAACACTTCGCCACCCGCCTAAACCAAGCCAAAAACTACGCCGAAGTCTGGGCAATCGTGCAGGAAACGGCACAGTCTGCGTTAGGTAAACGGCGGAATTGTATGATGCTTTTCCTCGACGACTTGCCACTGCAACTGGGCGCCTACTATCCAGTGGGAACCAACAACATCGTACTCAACCGCGCTCTTGTCGACGTAGTTGAAGCCCAAGTAACCGATAAACCCACAGTAAACGCTTTAGTATACAACTTGCTGCTACATGAGTACCTGCACGCTTTAGGCGACCTCTCCGAAGTTGGGGTTAGACGCGAAGTGGTTGACGTTGCACGGCAGAGTTTCGGCGAACAACACATCGCCACGGTTCTTGCAAAGAAAAGCCCCTGGGTTCTGCTAAAAGACCTCCATCTGAGTTCAGCTTACACGCCTAAACGTGTTATGGAGATTGTCCGTGACTTCGAAAAAACAGATCGCTACATCGTTTAATTCAGAAGCACATTCTAAAAGAGGGTTTTTTGCTGCGTTTATTGTTTGTAGGTTGTTTTTGGTATGGTGAAGGTGAATTTTGCGTTTTTGCCTTCGGTTCCTGTTTCCTCGACGCTCCAACCGTAAACCTCTGCTGTCTTCTTAATCAAGTACAACCCCAGTCCGCTGCCTTGTCCTGCGCCTTTGGTGAACAGTTTCGGTTTCATCTCGGCAGCTATTCCTACGCCGTTGTCCTCGTAGATTAACTTGAGTTGCTCGTCTTCAAGGATGTAGCTGAGTCGGATTTGGGTGGCGGTTTTTCCATATTTGAACGTGTTCTCAAAGAGGTTGTAGAACAATTCTCGTAGCAAAGAATCCGCTAAAACCGCCAGTCCGTGGCATTCGTTTTTCACCTCTAGCTTGACGTCGGGGAACAACTCGACGACTTCATCGAATACTTTACCGACGTTTACGTAGGTCATTGCTTCTTTGCCGAGCATTTCGTAGTCACGCGAGAACTCGATAACCCGCCTTATTTGGCTACAAGCAGTTTGAGTGGAATTTAAAAGAGCCTCCAAGTCGCCGTCTTTTTTAGCCAAGTAAGCTTTCATGTTGAGAGCGTTAAGTTTTCGAGGATGTGTTTGCCGACGATTTCGTCTTTGCTTTGGGCTTCCATCATCTTTACTATGGCGTCGTTGACGTAGGTTATGTTTCCTGTCTTGTCGCCTATGACGATGCCGTCTAAAGACATCTCAACCGCAAGCGCAAACAGGTTTTGCTCTGATGCAATCAACCCTTTTTCCCTTAGCTTAAGATTCTCATTGCCTTAATTTATCAGGTAATAAAAAGATTTTCAAACTAACCTTTAGAAAAACACATACAAAACCATAAGTAAACTAGCCACAATAAAGCTCAGGTCAAGCGTTTTTCTTCGTTTCATTTAAATATTAGTGTTATGACTATGCTTGTGCAAAAAGAAGGAATATCTAAAGTATGGGTTCCAAGTCTCCAAGAGGCGAATTCGCCGCAAGGCAACTAGCCAAGAAACGTAAGAATTTCCGTTGGCACGATAGGTACTTTAACAGACGCATGTTGATGCTTGACGAAAAAGTAGACCCCATGCAGGGCGCACCACAAGCTCGAGGAATAGTCCTTGAGAAAGTCGGTGTCGAATCCAAGCAGCCTAACAGCGCCATCCGCAAATGTGTCAGAACACAACTTATCAAAAACGGCCGCACCATCAGCGCATTCCTCCCCGGAGACGGCGCCTTAAACGTCGTCGACGAACACGATGAAGTCGTCGTAGAAGGCATCGGTGGCACCAGAGGAGGCGCCATGGGAGACATTCCCGGTGTCAGATGGAAAGTCGTTATGGTTAACGGCGTTTCACTTAACGAACTCGTCTATGGACGTAAACAAAAACCAGCAAGGTAACTTTTATGTCACAAACAGTAGCAGAACCTCAAGAAATCAAGCTCTTCCAGAAATGGAGCTTTAAAGACATTACAGTCAAAGACATAGGTTTACAGCGGTACCTAAACCTCACCCCGATGGTTGCCCCACACAGCATGGGTCGCCACGAACATCAAAGGTTCCGCAAATCCCGTGTCAACATCGTAGAACGTTTAATCAACGGTTTGATGCGCGGGGGCAAAAACGCAGGCAAAAAAGCCAAAGCCACAAACATCGTTAAAGAAGCATTCGAAATCATCAACGTAAAAACAGGCAAAAACCCCATAGAAATTCTAGTCCAAGCAGTGGAAAACAGCGCACCATGCGAAGACACAACCCGTGTGAGTTACGGTGGAGTCGTCTACCACCTTTCAGTGGATGTTGCGCCACAACGCAGAATCGACCTCGCTATCCGCCACATCACTGCAGGAGCCAAAGCATCCTCCATCAACACACCGAAAAGCATTCAGGAAACACTCGCAGACGAGCTTGTGTTGGCTGCAGCTAAAGACATAAAGAGTGCGGCAGTCGCTAAGCGCAACGAAATTGAACGCGTTGCACAAAGCAGTAGATAAACCAATCTTTCTTTTTTGTTTTCTTTTTTAGGCGCATATCTGTTTTTCTCGTTTATGCACAGTTTCTTTGACCATGCTGAGGTCTTTGGCGTAATCCATCATCGCGGTTCGTAGCATTTCGCTCTCGCTTGTGCCCAGTCGACGCGACATTTCAGCTAAAATTTCTTTTTGTTCTCTACTTAACACTACCTTAACTACACATTTACGCGCCATCCCCTGCTCGTCTCCTCTCCCTATTCGCCTTCTATTCGAAAACTGACGATGAATATGCCCCCATGAAGGCAACAGACGCTACAGAGAGACGTATTTAACGATTTTGCATATTGAATACTGCGACTTGAACAGTACAACACGGCTACAATCAACGCAGATGAATTTCAACTACGTCGCCGTCTTCGAGCACAAAATTCAAACCGACCTTTTTAGGGCTAAACGGCAACCTCTTCGCCCAAACCATCGCGAACAAAAAGTTAGATATGAACTCCTTGTGGATGTTACGCGCTAAATCCCCCAACGTAGCGCCGCGCCTCAGAGTGAAGGGGCGACCTGTGTTTTCTTTGGAGCCGGGTTCTTTGGTGTAGACGCGGATAATGCCCAAGGTGGAAATCAGGGCTTTACCCAACTCCTCGATGCCCCGCTTTTGCTCGCAAGACATCGCCACGACGGGTATTTTGTTGTTAACGTGGTGTATGAGTTTACGCAGGTTAGCTTCGGTTCCTTTTACGTCTGTTTTGTTGGCGGCTATGACTGCAGGTTTGTAGGTGGTTGTTTCAAAGATGGCGTCTTCGATGTCGCTTAAGCTGACTTCGCCTGTGATTTTGACGATAGCATCGTTTATTCGATAATTTCGCAATAATTCCTCGACTTCTTGCATGGTGGTGTCGAGTAGTTTACCTATTAGAATGATACGGAGTGCAGCTCCTGTGTGGCGTCGATCGATTTCCACTCGCCCGTTGGGGCGATTGACCAATACGCGGCTCTTCTCCAACTCAGCTACCAACAATTCAAGTTGAGCCACGGGATCCTGCGTCAAATCCACCATCAAAATCACTCCGTCTGCGTTCCGTGCAACCCCCAACGTTACGGGTCCCCAAGCGCGTCCATCTCCGCTACCTTCCATAACCGCAGGTGTTTCAACTAACTGAAACTGTACATCTCCAAAGTCCATGATGCCGGGTACAGGTTGGCGGGTGGTGAACTGGGTGGGAGAGACCACTACATTGGCTTTGGTGACGGCTTGCATGAGGCAGCTTTTGCCCACGTTCGTCATTCCAACAATCGCTATTTGAGCGGAGCCTTCTTTTTCGACGAATAGTTTAGGTCCGCCGCTGCTTTTGCCTGTGCCTTTGCGTTTTTTTTCTTCGAGGTCTTCTCGGATGATGGCGATTTTGCGTTTAATTTCGCCTCGGAGTTTGAGGGTGCCTTTATGTTGAGGAACGTACTTTAGGAATTCCTGCATTTTCTCCATTTTTTCGCGGGGGCCTTTGGCGGCTTCTACTTCTTCCCACTTGTCCAGTGCTTCAGGCGGCAGGTTAGTAGGCATATAAACTTCGCTGATACATACGCAAAGTGGTCTTTAAGACTATTTCTGCAAAAAACCGCTAAGTGACAGGGTCAAGTAGGTCTATATGTTTTTGAAAACGCATATTACTTGTCGATTTTGGTGTCTTAGACTTTTTTTGTTTCTTTAGTGGTCATGGTTGTACAGTCACAAACTTATATTAGCGCGGGTTGGGTTGCTAGGTTGTCGAAAATTTTTAGGCAGGTGAAAAAGTAAGAGATGAAATTTTCAAAGATTGCTTTAACGCTTTGTCTTTTCAGTCTCTGCTTAACTCTCTCAAGTGCAGCAGCACAAACCTCAATCGACAGAGTGACAAGTCCCACTACAACAACCCTTAACGCTGTATGCATAGTAAACAACCTAACCGCCAACGGTGACCTCACGACACTTGAAGCTTGGGCTGTTGGCGACGCAGGAACCATCGCCCACTGGAACGGCAACTCATGGGCTACGGTGTCAAGTCCAACTACATCCCACCTTTACTCCGTCGCATTTAACAACGTAACCAACGGTTGGGCTGTGGGCGGAAGCGGCAACTCAGGAGTGATTCTGCATTATAACGGCACTTGGAATGTTTGGAGCCGAATCAGCTTCAGCGGCTTCACAGACACTTTCGACACGATTAACTCCACTCTGTATTCGGTTACGATAACAACTGATGGCATGATGGGCTGGATTGTAGGCGCAAACGGATTGACCCTAAACTGGAACGGAGACACATGGTTCGCTATGACAGACATAACGCCCCACACGCTGAGAGGTGTAGCTATGGCTCATAACTCAGCGGAGGCATGGGCAGTCGGCGACGCAGGCACAATCATGCATTGGACGGGCTCCACATGGGAAGCGATGACAAGCCCAACCAACGCGCCCCTCTACACAATCCAAATGGTAGACGCAAACCATGGCTGGGCAGCTGGCGGCAGCAACAACAACGGTGTAGTATTGAACCTTAACCAGTCTACTTGGAAAGTGTGGGATAAATTCAACTTCGGAACAATGAACACAACAACTCCTTCGCAATCCGTAAACTCAACTATACACTCAATCTCTATTGGGAACGCTACGTCAGCTTGGGCATGTGGTAGCAACGGGTTAGTGATGTATTGGACAGGAACCCAGTGGGAATGCAACACCAACCTGATAAGCGGCAACCTACGAGGCATATCCATGATTCACGGCGAAACCACCGGGATGCTGCAAGCGTGGACAGTAGGTGACGGCGGCCAAATCATGGCTTTCAACGGTATGGTTTGGGTGCCAGAAATACCTATAATAGCGGTGCCGATTCTTTTTGCTACAGTATTGCTTGTGGCGGTCTTGACTAAGTCGAAGCTTCTCAGAAAAAGCCTTCTTTTCAATTAGACTTTCTTCTTTTCTCGTTTTTTATCCGTTTCTTAAAGGTAACTTTAGATGAGCAAATACCGACTTAGGCATGGGCAGCTACAAGTTTTAGTAAGTGTCTTGGTTCAGTTGCCTCTAGCTGTCTTTCTGGGCCATTACTATGACCAAAGAATTTTTCTAGAAACAGGTTACTTGGTTAGTTCAGGCTTAAACCCCTACCAGCAACACGAAATTTCTGTTTTCTCCAATCCATACCTGACAGGGTTAAACCCCCTAATTGGGTATCCGCCTCCGTGGCCGCTGCTTTTAGGTTTCATCTACCGCCAAACCTACAGCATCATCTAAACGGAAACGATTTTCGTGGGTGGCTTAAGTTACTCCTTGCCGCCTAGTCGTGTTGAATTCGACTATGTTGTCAAGTTAACTTAATGAGGAGGCGCTGATAACTAAACATTAATTTCCAGCAAAATTTCCTCAAACGTCTATTTTTTGTCTATTTCTACCCTTTAGAAGGAACTATTTTAGAAAGCCTTTTATTTAAAACGTATTCAATTACTGAACAGGGGTCACGTAGGTTGCCTACTACCGAAACTGCCCAAATCGCAGCGGAAAATCAGAAAACCCCATTTAAAGATTCTAAAAACATCAATCAACATAGCAGTACCCCCAACTCTACAAACAACAATGAACATAATAAAAACGCCCAAAAAGCCCTAATTTCTGCAGAAAAACGTTACCGAAGACTATACCAAACCACCAAAGACGGCATAATGGCCCGTGACTTAGAGGGAAAGATGATCGACTGCAACCAAGCCTACGCAAAAATGTTGGGGTACAGCAAAAGTGAACTAAAAAACCTAAGCATAAAGCAGCTGCTGCCAAAAAAATATCACGAGCAAAGAGAAAAAATAGTAAACAAAGTCCTCAAAACTGGTCGTTCTATCGTTTTTGAGAGGGAGTACAGGCGCAAGGATGGCTCTGTTTTTCCCGCGTCGGTGCGGACTTGGCGTTTAACCGATGGCAAAGGTAACGTTGTCGGCATCTGGTCCATCGTGCGTGACATCAGCGCTCAGAAGCGTCTGCAAAAGAGTTTAGAGAAGCACGCGGGGAATCTGGAGAAAATCGTGGAAGAAAGAACCAAGCAGCTCAAAGAGAAAGAGCGGTTAGCGGCGATTGGGCAAACAGCCGCCATGGTTGGACATGACTTGCGTAATCCTCTGCAAACGTTGCTGGGTGAATTGTATCTGGCAAAGTCTGAGGTCGAAGAATTATCTGACGAAGAGGCTAAACTCAATTTGAAAGAGAGTTTCAGGATAATTGAAGACCAAATTGCCTACATGGATAAAATCGTCAGTGACCTGCAAGCATTTGTGCAACCTGTAAAAATCGAAAAGAAAACCGTCGAGTTGCACGCACTCCTAAACAGCGTGTTGGCAACCGTTACCATTCCACCTAACGTTTCCGTCCAAATCAAAAATCATAACGCCGCGCCAACCCTATTGGCTGACCCTCAACTGTTAAAGCGGGTTTTAGTTAACTTGGTTACCAATGCTGTGCAGGCTATGCCCAACGGTGGCGTCCTAACTGTTTCAGCGAAAATTAACGCTTCAGGTCAGGTGTCTATTTCAGTGAAGGACACAGGAGTGGGAATAGCTGAAAAGATAAAAAGCCACATTTTCACACCGCTTTTCACCACAAAACCCCGCGGTCAAGGCTTCGGTTTAGCTGTCTGTAAACGTGTCATCGAAGCACATGGCGGAAGCATATGTTTTGAAAGTCAAGAGGGAAAAGGATCAACTTTTACGATAAAGTTTCCTGCTCGGTAGTTTGTGTTTCTTTTTGGTTTTTTCGGTCTTTGAGTTTGAGTCTAAGGGTGTAGACAAACGCTAAGAACCAAAACGCTACAGTTCCCCAACCGATCATAAAGCCGATCACGTTCCCGAGTAGGTGATAAGCCAACTCGAAGCCTAATATAGATATAAAAGTCAAAAAGGAGCCGACTACACTGAAGCCCCGCAGATAGTTGCGGTTTTTTATGATTGCCCGAAGCATCCAGAGTAATGCTATGAAGTTTATGATGCTGGCTACATCTAGGAGCATGTTTGCAAAGGCTAAGGTATCCATATCTTTCCTCTGCAAACATCGGTTGCATAAACTTAAGGTTAACGCAAAACAAGCCATGAGCCGTAAATTACCTTAAATCATCTCGTGCTATGTGTCTCTGTTTGTGAAGGGAGAGGGGTGAAATCAAGGTGATTTCGAGAGATTGTGATGGCTGTGGATTGCAAAAACCATGCTTGGCTCGGTATCGCAGAGTGGGGTTAGGCGAAAAAGTTTATTGCCCCGACGGGACCGCACACTTGGTTGACCAAGCAAGCTTGGCATAAGAATCCGCATAGTCGGTGTGTTTCCAATTTTTTGTTAGTTGTTTTCTTTAGTGTGGCGAGATTATGGAAAAATTATATATAGCAAACTGGCGTGACAAAAGGGATATAGAGGAATTCAGTTGAAAGGACTCCGAATCGCAACCCTAACATCTTTTGTGGTAATTGTTTTCTTGTCTGTAGGCTTAGTTTCCGCGCTTTCTTCAAGCGACGCAAGCATATACGCAACATTATCCAACTCGTCACCAAAACCAGGAGACACAGTGCTTGTCAGCGTCACATTCCAAAGCAAAGTTTCAGAGGTATTGAAAATCTACGCGATAGGTGTCCACGCAGACTGGATGCAAAAAGACCAACTCTTCGGTCCAAACTTATCCAGTAACCCCGCGACCGTAGAAGCAAACGGCGTCTACGTCACCCAATTTACCATGCAAATCCCCACCAGCGCCTCGTTGGGTTCACATACTTACCGTGTTGGTGTAGACGTCTTGGACTCTAGTAACAACTATTTCTCGTTTGACTCTGCAGAGGCGACCATTCAAGTTGTTGCTTCATCTTCAACACGTACCCCCAGTACAAGCGGGGGCGCCTCAGATGGTGATACAACCGACTGGTTGCCCTGGATTGTGGTGGCGGCAGCTGCAGCAATCGTTGTTGTGATTGTTCTCTTCGTGATGATGAAAAGCAAGAAACCACGAAAACCTGCCGTTGAGCAAACACCAAGCGAGGAACCTATGCCTCCAGCGTCAGAAGAACCAAAACCCGACGAAGAAGAACCCAGCAAAGACTTCAACATTTAGTATATTGCCAAAAGGGGGGCTGTTGGCTTGGCTTATAAAAAGCCTTATAGCCCTAAGTGTTTTATTTTTGGTTAACTTGTGGGCGGCTTTGAGGGCGAAAGCGAAGAAACTATTCAGTTTACGAATAGCTGCGGTGACACTGTTAGCTTTCGCGCTTCTTTTGTTTACTTCCCCTGTTCAAGCTCAGTCGCCGAAAAATTTTACAGCCAGTGACACTTTCTTAATCCCCCACCTTAACGGTTCATTTAACTTCGCCTTCAACGGTACCTACACGTCAGCCACGCTTGAAGGCGACACATGGGCCTTCACTGACTTAACCCTAACCAACAGAAACGCCACCAGACTAGGCAACCTAAACATATCGGTAAAAGACTCTCACATAACCATCTTCACGTTTTACTCTGACAGAATCTCCAACATTTTCAACCGCTACGGTTACATCAGATACTACGCTGATAGACCAGGCGAACAAACCATCAACCTAAACATAAACACCACAAAATCCACCCACACAAGCGAATGGGGTGTAACCAACCCGCCTGGAGTTTTCTTGGCTCCCGGTCGAGATTGGAAGCTTCTCTCAGACAACACAATAATCGTTTATGGCAAAACAGGCAACGTTACAGTTTCGCACTACGGGTTTAATGTGGATTCAGAGAGCGATCAACCGTTTTATGTACAGCATTCTGTAGCGTTGGCTACGCTTGCGGTTTTGGCGGTGACGGTGGCGGTGGCATCACTAATCCGCTTTAACGTCAGGAGGAAGCCTTCTGTATGGTGACTGAAAACTCACCCTACATAGTTGTCCCATTGTTTGCCTTAATCGTCGCCGTCGGAATCATCTTAATCCTCAAGTTATCCAAAGACAAAACCCGAAAAATCAGTACCCTAAGACTCTTCATCCAAATTGCAGCAGTCTTTGCCGTATTCATGGGTTTACTCGTCGGGCCGTTCAACGTGGAAATTTTTGCGCCTCTGGGTCCTTCTCCACGCGACAACTTGCTGGGCGCTGATATCTTGGGCAACCAGTTCCCCGACGGCATCTCTGTGCCTTTTCTGGCATGCTATTACCCGAATGGTCGCACTGTAACCTGCGCTATCTGGCAGCTTCAAGCCTACATATTCCCCTTTTGGGATTATCCACGGGGGTACCAAGTTAACTATTCCACCTCTGGGCTTGAGAAACTGGCCATAGTTGTCGGTATGTTAGTTGCGGCTTGCATAGTTCTGGGGCGTTCTTTCTGTGGGTGGCTGTGCCCGTTTGGGCTCTACCAAGACCTCCTAACACGGGTGCGCAAAGCAACACGCCTCAAGCACCTAAATGTATCCGGCAAAACCAACAAGAAGTTGATTCAGTCAAGCTTCATAATAATCGCCGTCCTGTTGCTGCTTAGCGTAATCTTTGGTTCCTACGCCATTTTCGGCACAGAAATCGTGCCAGGAACCATACCTGGTGGGCCTGAAGGAACCGAAGCAGGCATAGTAAGCAACATCAACGAACCTTTCTGTCTAATTTGCCCCGCGCGTCCTCTGTGTATCGCGGTTGAGTGCGCCATCGGAGCCATGGATTGGTCTTATGTTTCTCAGATAGTGTATGGGCCATTCTGGATAAGCGGTTTCTACTTAACCTCAATAAACGTAACTGTACTCATCATCGTCACGATTTTAGCTATCGCGTATCGTCGAGCGTGGTGCCGAATTTGCCCGATGGGCGGCTTAGGCGCATTGTTCAGTGCGTTCAAACCATTTCGTTACATCGCGTTGACCAAGTTAGAGAAGAACGAGAAGAAATGCACCAAATGCGGCGTTTGCAAACGTGTCTGCCCAACGCAGGCCACTGACATGTACGAGAAGAAAGGTGGAGACGTAACTGAAGCTCGATGTATTCTCTGTGCTCGATGTGTTGAAATCTGTCCCTATGAAGATGCGTTAAAAATTACTTTTGCAGGTAAAACTTTGGCTAAGTCACGTAACTGGCTGGAGAAGGGCACTTCGTCAACTGCTAAACTCAATGATTAAGGGTCGAGGACCAAAGGTTTAGGTTGTGTTTTTGTTTTCGCCCGATTCGCCTTTCATAGCTATGATTACATGATTATAAAACGGTAGCTTCGTTGGCGCTTTCGCGTATGTGACTATTTGTAAGCCGCCCTCTTTGACTCTTTTTTTAATAGTTGATTTTGAATAGGTGTGGAAAACTGTATAGCGGTATTTCTTGATTTTTAAGCGGTTAAATGTTTTACTGACAACCGCATTTAGTGTGCTTGCTACTTCAATTATGGCTACTCCATCTGGAGTTAAGATTCTGTTAATTTCTCTAAAAACCTGCACATCATCCTCAACATGCTGTATTGCACGCCTCGAAGTAACCACCGTAACAGACGAATCCTTGTACATACTCAAGTTTGTCATGTCACATGTTACGTCGGCTTGCGCTCCAGGATGATTATCTATCCCTACAAAAAATTTGGAAATTTTGTTGTTTCCGCAACCTAAGTCGATTGAAGTCATGCCCAAATACTGCCCGTTCCAATAATTATGCGGCGGCCGTTGATTAATTTAACGGGCTTTTTCGTTAACTTATGACAGGAAGTTAATAACAAAAAGGTAGTTCTGTTTTCTCATTTTGGAGTACCTGCCAATAAAACATTATCCTAATATACCAATCACCTACTCCAAATAGGCTATGAATATTTGGGATAACTTGCTTAAAGATTCCGAATTCAATTCTTATATATCAAAGAGAGGCTATTCGCAAGAAATAAAATTCACAGATTATGTAAGGCAACATAATCTTCAGTCAATTCTTCAAAGAAGTGGTGCTATTACAGCTAACCTCTTATCGATTGACTTCTATTCAAAACAAGCCAAAGAATTCACAGATAACAACTTGTTTCTTCTACGCACAGGACAGGGCAAATTTGTCGTTTTCAAAAGATTTTTTTAAGTCGTCATATCTGGACTTAAAACTTAATCAATTTGAAGACCTATTTTATGATGTCCCTAAGAATCACAAAAACTTGGTTAATGCTTACTTAGACAGATTAACCGAGAACGCTTGTCTGGAACTAATGCATTTCTTAGGTATTTTTTATAAAATAATCAAAAGAATCACTGGGGAAACAGAATATTACATCGGTCCCAGAGGAAATCGGACATCAAAATTTGACGTCTATTTATACAATTCTAAAGAAGAAAAAAACCAAGCAATTTATACCTATAACGGTCAAGAAGAGTTAGATTACTCAATTTTTACCGAAAAAGCGATTTTTGTTATTGAATCAAAGAATTTATCTTATGGAGGTTTAGACGTTGGCTGGCATAAAATAGCGTATCCTCTTAATAGGTTTAAAAAATCTAATGCTGATATTTACCCTTGCTATTTCTTGAAGAATAACAATTTAGTTTGGCTATTTGTTTTTCCAAAATTCAAGTTTTACAATCAAGGCGTCGTTTTGAACGATACCTTAGCGACGCTGCCAGAGTGTGTTTTTAGAATTAACCTGAGTAGCCTTCAAAATTATCTGCTCTAACGTAGTGCGAGACTGTCCCCCTTATTGTTATGTCTGTGTTGGCTTCAAGGAATCTTGTTTTTCGTAGCCTTCAGTGTACTCTTCTTTTTAATTCCTCTAAAAATGGACGGGGTGGGTGTTCTGGTGGACGAGGCGGGATTTGAACCCGCGGCCTCCACGATGCCAACGTGGCGATCGTACCAGGCTGATCTACTCGCCCAAACAACGCGGCTTCTGAATTCTAATCCACCTCGTTTAATAAGCATTTCTTAAGGCTACCCAGTAAGGCATCACCAAAGCAGCATAATCTACATACAGTTAGATTTACTGTTGTTGTGATGCCAAGAAAAGAATGCTTAACGACCAAAAACTCGGCCTTTGCTGGTGCAACTCACGATTTGGTCTTTGGCGAGTGCTAAAAATCCACAAAATCGCCAGCCATATTATACAGTGATAGTTTTTATGGCAGAGCAACATCGCACTCTTTGTTCTTTAAATAAGGGGAGGGGAGGTAGCTGCAGAGCAGCAGCGTTGTGCCTATAAATAGGCAGGCGCTATAGAAAAAATCGCAACTGAATTCAGACAACCCCTGGAAATAACCTCGCTTGGGAACTCGCTGCGCCGCCCCAAAAAGACCCTCAAACCACGCTACTCCACCGATAAGCTTTGCATTGTCGTCTGATGGAGTAGATACTGTTTATGAGTTGACGAAAGGTTCTTAAGGTATAGGGTATTCTTCTAAACGGCAAGAAATCGGCATAGGAATCTGCCAATTCAGGTTACAGCCAGTTCTCGAATTGCGGGAACAGGTTAGACCAATAAGGTTAAAATAGTCCGATGAAGAGGTGAAAAGATATGGAAAACATTTACGCAGCAATGCTCCTTCACAAGGCAGGAAAACCAATCGACGAAGCTTCAGTAACAAAAGTTCTCGAAGCAGCAGGCTTAACAGTCGACGCAGTCCAAGTTAAAGCACTAGTAGCTTCACTCAGCGAAGTAAACATCGATGAAGCAATCAAAGCAGCACCAGCCATGATGGCAGCCGCGCCAGTCGCAGCTCCAGCAGGCGGAGAAGCAAAGCCAGCAGCAGCCCCAGCAGAAGACAAGAAGAAGAAAGCTGAAGAAGAAAAAGCCAAGGAAGAAGCAGCACTAGAAGGATTAGGCGCCCTATTCGGGTAAAAGCCTCACACTCTTATTTTTAACCAATTTTTCCCAAACATCTTTTAACAAAACAAAAAAAATAGCCGTTTTGCCCTACAACGGTTGAGTTTCTGAAGGCGCCACTGGAGACATAACTGCAATGGTTTTGTTTTGGCTTTTAGCTTTGAGCAACTTGTAAGCAACCACCGGAGCCCACCCGCTGATAATCATCAAAGTGCCCGGGAACCCGCCGATTTCTCGCCCCATAATTGGGTTAAGCAGTGCCAAGATATCTGCCAAGTATGCTTCCCAGACTCCAAACGCTACCGCCATAGCAACGGTTGAAGCTAAAGCGGTGTTTCGGCCGAACTTCTTGTAAGTCTGCACTGCCAATATGCCTGCAAAGAAGAAGTCACCTAACCCCAAACCGCGATTCAACAGCAAACCGTCAGCTGAATACAAGAAAGGCACGTTTGGCAAGTACACCAACACTGGCAAACCGAGCCCCGTAAATTGCTTGGCTGCTGTAACCATTGTGCCAGTTCCGATAACAAGAATAATATCCAGCACGGTCAGAAGCACTGCGAATATGCTCACAGTTTTCCAATTAAACATCGAAGACAAATACAGAATAATCAAAACAGCAAACGTGAAACCGAACAAATCCATCAAGAAGGGAAACCAAAGCGCAACCGTGCCATCGTAGAGGAAATTAAAGAACACAAACAGCAACACAAAAATTGCAGGAGGCTGCGCTGCGATGTACCATTTTGATTTTTTGACGCTTACGCTGAAGCGCTCGTATGCTGCAGCACCGAAACAGAACGCGGCTAACCCTATGAAGGCAGCAGCCCGATATATGGTGTATGCGTCTGCAAGTTGACTTAAGAGGCTGGCTGACCCTGCAGCTAAGCTTGCGGCGCCAAAACCTATCGAAAGCAGTTGTGCACGTGCTCTTGTGAGGTTGGTGAAAACGTAGGAGAACGTGAACAGCAGCATAGTGTAAGAGGATAAGAATAGGATTAGCAGGACGTTTTGGAAGACTCCTCCTGGGTTGATTAAGGAGGTATATGCGATGACGGAGATCATGATGGCGATGAAAACCACGAGCAAAACAACGTCGCGTGCTTTGAATTCTTTTTCTTCAACAGTTGCAATCAGTTTACGTTCGACGCGCCTGTTGAGGAACATGGCGACGGTAACCACGATTAATAAGGCGGTGGGCATGGCGAGGTCTAAGTTGGGCATAGCCTCAAAATTAACAGACGGCGGCATTTATGCCTTTACCAAAAAGAAACAAAACCGCAAGTTAATACGCGAAATAGATGTTAAGAACCGCCAGAGTTGCCAGAAGCGCTTCTTCAGTGCGAACCGTTGCAGTGCCCTGATTAGGAACCGTATTCACCACAAAATCCGCCAATTCTGAGAGCTTTAAGCCTTCATCTTCAACGATTTCATGCAACCCCCGCGAAGGTGCCCCGAAACCAACCAAAACCCGCGCGCTGCCGATCCATTGTTCACCGATTTTTGCGGCTACATCCACAAAGTTGTCGCCTATGCGGGCAGTTGCAATCTTGAGGTCAAAGTTGCCATCTTTGAATAGATGCCCAAAAGACCGCTTCTCCACACTAACAGAATAACCCCAATAAAGAGGCACATCCTCGCGGCTAACTGGCTGAACCTCCACAACATCACCGACATTAACCACCTGCACCGTTAACCGTTCACCCACCCGAAACTGCCGCTGCCGCAGAAGCGCAGGCTGCTGCACCCCAATATCCACCGCTAAGCCGTCTTTGCGTTCAGATAGCACTAAGCCTTCGCGGTATTCGCCGACTTTTAAGTGCTTGGTTTTGCCGCTGACTGGATGGTGGGGCGTGCGAAGTGGCGGCAGAATCCCTGCGTATTGTAAGTCGGGGTCGAGTTTGAAGAGGGCTTTGCGCAAATACTGGGGAGTTTCCAAATAATTCAAAAGCAAGGCGATGAATTCGAGGTCTTGTTGTTGATTGACTTTGGCGTTGTCGGGGTAAACGATGATTTCGTCCACTCTGAAAATCGCGGCTGATCGGGCGATTAAGCCGATTTTGGAGGTTTTTTCTCGCAAATGCGGTGTGTCCGAAATCACTGATGCAGGAATGGCGATTGAGAGTTTCTTTTTTGTCATGTTTTTTGTCCTTGAAGCTTAATTGTCTGCGCTGTGCTTAAAAGGCAGGTTGGAGATATAAAACTGCGGGTTATTGGAGGACACATCTGTGAATAAGCCCCTTTTAGATGACATAGAAAAAATTCGTGCCGTAGACAAAAGCAGCATGATAGATTTCTGCATCAACGCGCCGAAGCATTACCGTGAAGCAGCAAAGATAGCTCAAAAAATCAAAACGAGCTACGATGCCCCCGCCAACATAATCATAGCAGGTATGGGCGGCTCTGCAATCGGCGGCGATTTGTTCAAGGATTGGGCAAGAAACAAAATCGCTATGCCCATAGAAGTGAGCCGAGAATACAACCTGCCTGAATACGCGAACCAAAAAACGCTTGTGGTCGTTTCAAGTTACTCAGGAGACACCGAAGAATCGCTAAGCGCGTTTCTGGATGCGTTGAAGCGTGGCTGCATGATTTTCTGCATCAGCAGCGGCGGCGAATTGATTAAAGCCGCAAAAAAACACAAAGTGCCTCACCTGCAGGTTCCTGGCGGAATGTCTCCCCGTGCGGCGTTGCCTTACATGTTGGTTCCTTTGCTGGTTTACATGGAGAAAGCTGGGTTGGTTAAGGGTGTAACTGAGGAATTGGAAGAGACCTTTACGGTTTTAGAGCGGATAGTTGAAGAAAACGGTCCAGAGCGGCCGCAAAACGACAACTTCGCCAAGAACACCGCGCATTTCCTTTGGGATTCAGCCCCCGTTGTTTACGGCTTTGGTTTCTATCGCAGCGTAGCCCAGAGGTTTAAGCAGCAATTTAACGAAAACAGCAAATCCCCTGCCAAATGGGAATACTTCCCAGAGCTAGACCACAACGAAATAGTGGGCTGGTCTGGCAAAGGGGAACAGTGCAAATGGTTCAGCATCATCTTTATCCGTGACGCAGATGAACCAGGCGAAATTGAAAGCCGCATCGACATTACCAAAGCCATAATCGAAAGTGCAGGCATAGTCACCTTTGATTTGCATGTGCAGGGTAAAAGCTGCCTTGCCAAGATGCTCTCCACTGTGGTTGTGGGTGACTTTTTGAGTGTCTATTTGGCTGTTGAACGTAAAGCTGATCCATCACCTGTTCCAACTATTGATTTGTTGAAGAACAAGTTGAAGGAAAACGGGGTTAGAGACGAAATAATCAGCCAGCTAGAAAAACGGTAGTTATTTGCTACCATTTTTCTCTATGAACTATTTCTTCCAGCGGTTTTCTTTTGTCAGCGCCAACCGTGCTGCGTACAAGCTTATTTTTCATGCTTGTATCTGCAGCGTACCCCAAAGGAGTTAAGGCAACCACCTTGATGTTCTCGGGGATTCCCAGTGCTTTTTTGACTTTGTCTTCGTCGAAGCCGCCTATCCAGCATGTGCCTAAACCCACGTTGGTCGCTGCTAAAACTAGTTGTTGCATCGAAATTCCCACATCAACAAGGTAGTAGTCCATGCCGTTGCGTGAACCGCTATCTTTAGGGTTAGCGCATGCAACAATAACAACTGGTGCCTTTTTCACAAAACCCATAAACATGTTGCATAAGTCTTCAATTCGCCTCTTTTCTGTTACAACGATATACCTTGTGGCTTGCTTGTTTGCCCAAGAAGGCGCCCACCTTGCCGCCTCCAAAACGGCGGTTAATTTTTCTTCTTCAACTGGTTTATCCTCATAGTCCCGTACGCTTTTTCTTGAGGTAACTACATCCATAAACTCCATAACTATGCCTCAAACAAGCAAATTAACCCTGCCTTATACATTTATCGAAAAACAAAAAATAGAAAAAAAGCGTTTTTGCGCTTAGCTTTTTATGCGACAAAATTTTTGAATGCCGCTTCAGCAGCCTCAAGAGGCAACATCTTTGGCGGGTGTTTGAAGCCATAAGCACTGATTGCCTCAATCGCACCGCCCTGCTTTTTAGTCAACGCCACCTTGACTGCGCGTACTACGTCAAAGAGGACTGAGCCTGCGTTCGGTGCGTCGGTGGTTTGGAATTTGAGGTCGATTTTGAGAGGTGTATTGCAGAAGTATGTGCCGCTTATCCAGAAGTAACTGTCACGCTTGTTCTGTAGGAAATCGACGTAGTCAGTTGAACCTGCGACGATTTCGGTTTTGTACGGCAGCGCAGAGGCAACTGATTGGGTTTTTATGATGCGTTTTGTGTCGCGGGTGCGGTCCATGGTGTCAACGGATTCTGTGCCGCCTCCAACGTCGAGTTGGTAGGTTTCGTCTATATGAACGCCGCTTTCGCTTAGGAGTTTTAGAAGGGTTTTGTGGAGCGCGGTTGAGCCGATTTGGTCAACTAAGTCGTCGCCTACAAGAGGCAGCTCTGCATCTTCAAACTGCGCAGCGGTCTGGGGTTCACTGGCGACGAAGTTCGGTGTGGCGTTGATAAATGCACAGCCTGCAGCGATGGCTTGCATCGCGTAGAAACGTGTTGCGTTAGAGGCACCACTTGGAAGCAAGTTAATAGCGATTTCTGCATGCGCGGATATGAGGATTTGCGCAACGTTCACATCAGCTTCTGAACTGACCTCTATGAGGGCTTTTGTTGATTCGCCGACGCCGTCTAGAAGCGGACCCTTTGCGACTTTGACGCCGAGTTTGGGTACGTCGCAGACTTTAGGCGCATTGTTCGGTTTGGAGAAAATTGCTTCGGAGAGGTCTTTACCGACTTTACGGCTGTCCACATCAAAGGCTGCGACAACCTCGATGTCTTTGGGGGTGAACCCAGCTAATATGGGGTTGCGGAGACCTTCGGTTTTGGTTTGGTTACTGTAATATTGGATGCCTTGGATGAATGATGAGGCGCAGTTTCCCACGCCGATTAGAGCTACTCTGATTTTGGGCATGCTTTTGGCACCTTGTTTGGCATGTTAAGGTGCTGTTGCCTTAATAAAAGCTACGTTGCCTCTGCGGCACCTTCTTCCATAACTTCAGGTCGTGGCTTGTTATCAAATTTTCAAGTTGGAACAATCAATCGTTAATTTTTGAGGGGTTGGTTGCAATAATCCATAAATCCAAACTTTCCCCTCCAATTGTGATGGCTATGTTTCGGTCTGGCGTTGCAACTTTGCCCCTGCATGGCGGCAAGGCTCCTTCTTGGCTCACAGGACGCATGCGTCGTTTAGCCCGAGAAATAGCCCACATCATAATCGATGAGTACGGCACTGCGAAATTCATCGAGCGTTTAAGCGACCCCTATTGGTTTCAAGCGTTAGGCTGCGTTCTCGCGTATGATTGGCATAGTAGCGGGGTAACAACTGTCGTTACAGGCGTCCTTAAAACGGCGCTGTCGCCGCAGGAACATGGCGTTGCAGTTTGCGGTGGAAAAGGCAAAACATCCCGTAAAACTCCCAGTGACATCCAAGCAGCAGGCGAAAAATGGGGTTTTTCACAAGAAAGCATCGACAACCTCGCATACACCAGCCGCATGACCGCCAAAGTCGACAACACCGCTATTCAAGCAGGGTATCAACTCTACCACCACACTTTACTCGTTACAAGAGAGGGCAAATGGGCGGTTATTCAGCAAGGGATGAGCGATCAAGACCGCAGCGCACGCCGCTACCACTGGCTCTCAGAACACACACATGATTTCGTGGTTGAACCACACCACGCTATAGCATGCAACGTAAAGCGTGAAAAAGCCCTCAACATGGTTGCCCGCGCCAGCGAAGAAGCACGCAAAGCCTCGGTCGATTTAGCAAAGGAACCACCAAAGAAGCTAATGCGACTCATCCAATCCGCCACCAAACCCCAACATCAGGCTTCACTCCAAACCTGGATTCCCAAAACCGACGACCCATGGATACAAACACAAACCACGCTGAACATGCCTCGTAACATCAACTGGGACACACTCAGCCGCCTCTACGAATTCCAACCCAGCAACTATGAAGAGTTCTTGAGCGTTAAAGGTGTGGGGCCCGCAACTGTTCGCGGATTGGCGCTTGTTGCAGAGTTGGTTTATGGGGAGCCGCCAAGTTGGGAAGACCCCGTTAAATTTAGCTTTGCATACGGCGGCAAAGACGGTGTTCCGTTTCCCGTGGACCGTAAAGCGATTGATGAATCTATAGAAATCCTCAAAAAGTCAGTTGAAGAAGCCAAAATCGGCGAAAACGACAAGCTGCGTTCCCTGCAGAATCTAAGGCGGTTTGTGCCACAGAACGCAAATTCTTAACTCCAAATTTTTCTAGGTGTTAACGATTGTTGTAGTTAAGTCAAAAAATTCGGAGCAACGGCGGAGTTTGAGATTCCTCTCTTAAAAGCATAATGAACAGGGTAGTTTACTGCAGTTAGCCTATGCGAACTTATTTTTTGCATGAGAAATAATGTTACGTGAGGCGAATTCTTTGAAAAATTGTTGCACTTTTTTGTTGGGCTACGTTTTGGCTTTGCAGCCCTTGCTTAGATAGCAGGCGTGGCAGTTTTTTTCTTCACCAGTGTTCCAGCAGATGTTAGTGTGGATGTTTTCTTCTGTTGCGTTTATTATGGCGATTGTTCCATAGTTCCTCTTTACTATTTGTTCTATTTCAGGGCTCATCTTTAGCTTCTCCTTGGCTGTATAACTGTCGCCTGAGGGTGCAGTACCTCAAATTCTATTGTCTCGCCACGTTTTTGCTTACTGCTTCCTTTAGGTGCTTGCTCTTTTATTCCCATAAAAATCAGAAACCACCCGATGAAGAAGACAAATATCAAAAAAGGCAACAGAATAGCTTTTTTTGCTAATTTCGCCATAATTTGCTTTTAGTTTGGTTGCTTTTTAAATATTTATAATATCTAGATATATATGTTGCCACTTTTCAAAAAGATTTGTGTTGGATGATTTTAGGTTTTTGCTTTGCAACCCTTACTTAGGTAGCAGGCAGCGCAGTTTTTTTCTTCTCCAGTGAGCCAGCAGATTTTGATGGGTTTTGTTTCCGTGTCTACGCTGGAGCTTATGATGATTATTGGTTGCTGTTGTGTTTCTTGTGTCTGCCTATTTGCTTGTGACATGTGTTTTAATCAGTGCTTAAGAGATATAAGTCTTTTGTTTATTAAGATGTGCGAAACAATAAATGCCTTGGAAAAGACCACAAACACACATTCTACCCACTCAGACAACCTGAGCAGATCAACACACCTATTATTGTGTCGATCCAGAAATAACAATGCTCATGCTAAATTCAGTTAAATCCCCTGTATTTGTGGCAACCTGCAAAGTCAAAGTTGCAGCAACCATAGCACCTGCCGCCAATGACGCCCCTTCTTTGTTCCAAGTCAACGTTAGTTTGCTGCTTGCATCTGTGGGGCTCCAAGCTGATGTTGACATCGTTAAAGTGGCTGCAGTGTTGCCTGTATTTTTGATGTAAATTGTTTTTGTGGCTGTTTCACCGGGTTGCAATTCGCCCCAAATTATGTTTTCGCATCTTGATGTTCCGCTTTCATCTGTGTAAATGGCAAGGTTTAGGGTGCTTGTTATGGTATTTTGTTGGCTGCTGCTGTCGGTTTGACTATGGCTGTTTGGATTGCTTGCGCTTGCCGTGGGGTTTGGACTGTTACTCGGCGTTGTGCCATTTTGTGTTTCAGTATCTGCTAAAACCGGAGTTTGCTGCTCATTGGTGTCTATGCGATTAGTTCCGTTGTTGCCGTTTGGGGTGTCGGAGGCTTCAATTGACCCAACGGGCGGAACGTAGTTTGGCGTAGCGGGTTGAGAGCTTAGAACTGCTGCCGTGACTGCGGTAAGAGTAATTGCAACGGCAAGTAACGCAGCTAGCGGTATTACAAGCGGTTTGTTGATTGGCAATCTATTCACAAAAACCTATTCTATATTACGTCTTAATAAATAATATAGTTGGTGTTTACTACAACACCCAACTGTACAACACCTATACAAAATATGAATCCAAACTACAAATCAGCCAAAACCAACATTATTTAGGCAAATCCAAAGTCAAAACACCAAAAACCGCATCAGCAATCACCTTCGCCCCCTCAACCTTAGGATGCACTCCATCACCAAAATAATCCGCGTGATCACGAAGCGGCGTGTAAACATCAGCCAACCCCACCCCCGTCAGGTTTGCGACTTCCCTAATGCTTGGAATGATTAATTGAGTAAGTATGGTTCCGTTGAGGTTCGCGTCGTTTTCGAATATCGGTGGTGGCAGCACAATGTACACTTGTGGTTTGCTTGAAAGGGATTGGAACTCGTTTAGCAAAGTGACGTAGTCAGATATGAATTGCTCTTTGGACACGTTTAGGTCGTTGTCTGCATCGTTTGTTCCAAGCATCACAACTACGATGTCGGGCTGGAACTGCTTGGCAAGCTCAAAAGCCGTGGTGTTCATGTATGCGCTTTCTGATTTGAGTGAAACCGTGACTCCGCCGACGCCAAAATCGCTCAAGACATAATTTGATCCCAACTTTTCCCATAGATAAAGCGTGTATTCAGTGCCTCTGGTTATGCTGTCACCCACACAGGCAACTCGAACAGAACGTTGAGGCTTTTCCTCATTTAAGAGTGAAGCAAGCAATACCGCCTCCAAACTTGTTACAACCACTAATATTGCAACGCTAAGCGCCAGCAGCTTCACGATGCGATTCATACTTCCACTTTATTACCATATTGCTTTTAAAGGTTAAAAGATGTCCTTTGGATGATTCAAGTCGTCTTGGCAGGTCAATATGTTAATATCTGTCCAGTTGTCTTTTAGGCGGTAAACTCAATTGCTAAGCACTTGTTTAGCATCCTCAAGTTGGCTATCAACCAATTTTGAAAAATTAACATAAAATACTCGGAAGAACGAAAACTTGAAGATTGAAGTTCACGGTGGAGCCAGAGAAGTCGGTGGCTCATGTATCGCAGTTGAAACTGATTCATGCAAGATTGCCCTAGATTACGGTACAAAGCTTGAGGTAGAAATGCCAAAGCTACCTAAAGATTTTGATGCAGTAGTCATAAGTCATGCACATTTAGACCACACGGGCAGTCTTTTGAGGCTTTGTAAGAACAACAATCCAACCATCGTTGGAGCAGACATCACCCGAGACGTAACCGTTGACCTTCTCCATGACATGGTTAAAATTCAAAACGAAAAAGGCAACCTAGACTTTAACGATAGCCACGCCGAGAAAGTCTCTGCATGCTGGTGGAGCCGAGACTCCGTTGCCATGCCTGGTATGAGTATCCAGCTCCAACCTGCGGGTCACGTTGCAGGCGCCAAAATAACAACCGTTCAAGCGGAAGGGAAAAAAGTCGTTTACACAGGCGACTTCTGTGTTCATGATACCGAGATTTTGCAGGGGTTGCGGTTAGAGACGCTTCCCAAAAAACCTGACGTTTTAATTACCGAGTCAACGTACGGCGGAAAAGTCAGACCTCCTCGAAAAGAACTTGTTAAACAGTTCATAGCTCAATTGGAATTAACTATGGACAGGGGTGGAAACGTGTTGATACCAACCTTTGCTTTTCACAGAAGCCAAGAAATGGCAAAAAGAATCGACACGGCCATACAAAACGGCATTCTCCCAAAATACCACGTCTACACGATCTCCAACATAGCCCAAAGGATAAACGGCTACTTTAACTACCACAAGCAACTCTTCACAAAAGAAATCAAAGCCCAAAAACACCCCTTCAACTACCGCCACGTAAAACACCTCTACCGCACCACACAAATTGAGACACCTGCTGTTGTCATCTGCACCTCGGGCTTCGGTCATGCAGGAGCAAGCTTGAGACTGCTTCAGGAGTGGTGTGAAGACAAAGATAACGCAGTTATTCTAACCTCGGGTTACCTTCCGCCTGACAGTCCGTTGAAAACTGCGAAAGAGGAAGGTTTCTTTAAAACAGAAGACGGAACGTATGATGTTAAGGCGGAGGTTAAGCAGATTGAGCTTTCGGGTCACGCCGACCAAACCGAGCTTGTCAGGATGGTTTCTAAGGTAAAGCCTAAGCGTACGGTTCTGGTTCATGGGGATTTGGAGCAGGCTGAGTTGTTGGCTGAGAAAATCGGTGAGTTAACTGATGTGTGCATTCCTCAAAAGGGCGAAGTAATTGATGTATAATGATTGAGAATTAGCTCAAAATTTTGTTTTGTGTTTTGGATATTAGTGGGATTTTCATAAGGTGCTCAAATTCAGAATCTGAATATTGCAAAGTTTTTTATGCTAACTCGACTGCCCATAAGATGAGGGTTAAGGGCTGCATCTCTCCCTTTCACCCCCACTCGGAAACGTGCGGTCCTTGACCTTCTTCTTCATATTGTAAATCCACAAACCTATTATATATTGAGATATACGATGCTGTTTGTGGGGGTCGGGTTGTAGACCAGCGCGACGCACTCCAATCCGCAATAAAACGCTGGCTACAACCCTTCTAACATCCATAACAAAATCAACAGTTTTTTAGATTTCATTGGAGCCTATTAGTCACGTTTTGCGGGTAGAAAATACACTTCTGGTCAATGCAGACTTTGGTAGGGTCTTTTGAATATGAGGATTAAAATAGCGTAAGTGTTGAGGTAATGCACTTTGTTAAAGTGTAGTTATCTTTGCTTGCAAATGGGCGAAAAATTTTTATTTTTAAGTGTTATCTCCAGAAAAAATGCTATGTTAGGTTTCGCTTCTAGCGAACCCAAAAAGATTTGGTAGGAGAGTGATTTAACATGGCAGCAATAGCACAACAAGGAAACATACCTATACTCGTTTTAAAAGAAGGAACTGGAAGAGCAACTGGAAAAGATGCTCAAAAAAACAACATTGCGGCAGCCAAGATTGTGGCTGAAACCGTAAAAACAACCCTTGGACCACGGGGGATGGATAAAATGCTGGTAAGCAGCATAGGCGACGTAACCATAACCAATGACGGCGCAACTATCCTAAAAGAACTCGATGTACAGCATCCGGCAGCCAAAATGCTCGTAGAAGTAGCGAAGACCCAAGACAACGAGGTCGGAGACGGCACAACATCTTCGGTGATTCTCGCAGGTGAACTGTTGTCAAAAGCCGAGAGCCTCTTAGATGAAAACATCCATCCAACCGTAATCATCGACGGCTACAAAAAAGCAAGCGACAAAGCCCAAGAAGTCCTCAACACCATGGCAAAGCCCGTTAACATAAACGATGATGCGGCTCTGTTAAACGTTGCATTGACTTCTATGGGAAGTAAAGGAATGAGTGGAGCAAAAGAACGTTATGCTCGGCTAGCCGTTGATGCAGTTAAGCAAGTGGCTGAAGAAAGAGATGGTAAACTAAAAGCTGACATCGACCTAATTAAAGTCATAAAGAAACATGGTAAAAGCCTCGAGGACACTGAACTTGTCAAAGGGATGGTCATTGACAAAGAAGTTGCAAGCAGCCAAATGCCCAAAGGTATACATGACGCAAAAATCGCACTGCTTAACGCCAAGTTGGAGATTGACAAGACCGAGTTTGACGCAAAAATCAACATTGAAAGACCCGAGCAGATGCAGCTTTTCCTTGATGAAGAGGAACGTATGCTAAAAGAAATGACTGAAAAAGTGCGTAACGCAGGCGCCAACGTTTTGTTCTGCGAAAAAGGCATCGACGACATAGCATTGCACTTCTTAGCGAAAGCCGGTATACTTGCGGTTAAAAATGTCAGCAGTAGCGATATGGAGAAACTTGCCCGTGCTACAGGGGCGAAAATAATCGCTAACATCAAAGACTTAACTGCCGATTCTTTGGGTTCGGCAAAAGCTGTTGAGGAAGTGAAAATTGGCGATGACAAACTGCTATACGTTAGAGAATGCAAGAACCCCAAAGCCGTAACCATCGTCATCAGAGGCGGATCAGAGCACGTGGTTGCCGAAGCAGAACGCTCGCTTCATGATGCTCTCTGCGTCGTTAGAAACGCTGTTGAAGACGGTAAAATCGTGCCAGGCGGAGGCGCCCCAGAAGCTGAAGTTTCAAGACAACTTCGAAGCTACGCTGTCAAGGTTGGCGGTAGAGAGCAACTTGCAATAGAAGCCTATGCTGACGCGGTTGAAGCTATTCCGTTGATGCTTGCTGAAAACGCAGGATTAGATCCCATCGACATAATGGTTGCACTGCGCGCAGAGCATGAGAGCAATCACAGCCCAGTCTTTGGTGTAGATGTGTTCTCTGGCAAAATCAGAAACATGCTTGACCTCAATGTGGTCGAACCGATTCGTGTTAAGCAGCAAGTGATCAAATCAGCCACCGAAGCCGCGAACATGATTCTGAAAATCGACGATTTAATCGCAGCAAAGGGCATGGATAAGGAGCCAAAGAGTTCAAAATCTCCTGAAATGCCCAGCTACGATTAAACCCACTTTTCCTTTTTTGTTTAAATTACAAAAACGTTGTCACAAAGGAATTTTATTGAGGGATTAGGTCTTTTAACTGAACATCAATGTGGAGCTAATCAAAGATTTGTATTGGTGCAGGGGGTGGGATTCGAACCCACGAACCTCTACAGGATAGGCTCCTGAAGCCTACGCCTTTGACCAGGCTCGGCGACCCCTGCGCATCGTTGTTGACTATTGAAAAATAATTCTGACTGATAAATCTATGCCGTTGGCTGTTGGTGTATTGCTCGGTTGTTAAAGCTTAAATTCCAAAGCAGCAGTTTGTTTGTTTTATGTGGTGTTGTCTGTGGCTTTGAGTTGGAGAAGTTGGACTAAAAATGATGTATTCTTTGGTATTATTGTTCCAATAATCGTGGTTTTGCTTATTGTGGGTATTTCGCAAATCAGTTCACTTATCGGCTACGCGTCTGAGAGCGCAGGCATCATCATCGGTATAACCATGGAAATCCTTGAACTTACAATTATCGTCGCAGTTCCCCTTATGCTTGGGCTGCTCTGGAATCAATGGGCAGGCGGCGCATCAGGCTTCATCATGGGCTCATTCTACGCCCTGTACTGGTCCAACGCTTTCCAGGGCGCTCACGGATCAGGGACGGTACTTCTCGGCTACGTCCTAAGTGCAATGCTTATAGGATACATGGCTGGTGCATTAAACAAACGCTCTGACGACTTCCGAAGAATGCTTATCTCCGGGGTAATCGCTACAACCATCGGCGGTGTAATGCTTTTTGGAATCTTTCAGCTTTCCACGGCCAATGTCGTGACGGGCGTTGATGGCTTTGTTTTGACTCTTCTGCCCCGCATGGCTGCTGGCGCAATCATACCCGTCCTTGCTAAAGTATTCTTCTGGTATGGCATAGGCGTAAAGAACAAAACAAATCAATAACATTCTCCTTTTCCTCTTTTAGGGGATACCTGTGAGTTTCCCAGAATGTGACCAAAAAACCTGCATCCACCACAAAGAAGGCCACTGTAGCCTCAAAGAGCCTGAAAAAACTGGACAGGAATGCCTTGATTTTGAGGATTCAATGGATTTTCTGCGATTAAGAGCCGATGCAATTAAGGGAACGCTCGGCTAAGCATTCAGGTGACAACAGGTTCTTTAATCAATCTGCAGCTTGAGCGATGCCTCTTTCTTTGAGCCAAGACTTTATCTTAGCTTCAATTTGGTCTCTAACTTCTCTGAATTTAGATAGTTGCTCTTCTTGAGAACCTGAAGCGGCGGCGGGGTCGTCGAAGGGCCAGTGGAGTCGGGTTGAAACGCCTGGGAAGGTGGGGCATTTCTCTTCAGCTCGGGAGCATACAGTGATTATTATTCCAAAATGTGTTTTTCCAAGGAACTGTTTGAGGTCTTTTGAGGTATGCCCGCTCATGTCGATGCCCACTTCATTCATAACCTTAACCGTAAGGGGGTGGATTGGTTTGGGTTCAAAGCCTGCGCTGTAGACTTCAAAATGTTCGTCTCCATATTTTCTTAGGAAGGCTTCGGCCATTTGGCTTCGTGCGGAATTGCCTGTGCATAAGAAAATTACTTTAGTTTTGTTCATAATCTCATTTCCGTTCGAAAGTTTGCGTTTAGATGGTTTTTTTGAGTTCTTCGATTATTTTCTCTGTTTCTTCTTCTGATGGATGTGTTATGGCCCCTGCAGGGCAGATGTCTTCGCAACCTCTACATAAAACCACGCATCTGTTTGGGTTTACTATGGTTATTTTTTTCCCGTTTTTTTCTTCGGTTGTAAAGGTTTTCATGTGGCAGAATTCTACGCATTTGCCGCATGTGGTGCATTTTTGGTAGTCGATTTTTGGGTCCCATGGGATTTTTTCTCGGGGGATTCCTTCGTATGTTTCTTCTGTCATATGTTTGCCTTCTTACAAGTCCATAACAATATGTAAATATTTAAATATTGCTATGAATATTTTGGTGTTATGACCCAACAAACCTCCACCCAACAACTCCGATTCAAAGCCCAAATCTTCCACGCCCTCTCAGCCTCCGACAGACTCGAAATCCTCGAATACCTCCGCGACGGCGAAAAATGCGTCTGCGAAATCGTCCCCCACCTAAACCTCATCCAACCAGTCGTATCCAGACACCTAAAAATCCTCAAAGACGCAGGCTTGATTCGGTGCAGAAAAGACGGAACCAAAAGAATGTACTCAACCGTTGACCCAAAAATATACGATACCATCGATGCTTTGACTCCTTCACTTGTTGGCGTATTGCAGAAAGAGGTTATGGCACAAGTCAGTTGCACTTTTTGTGAAGAGGAATAATCTTGGAACCCGAACGAGAACACTTAAAGAAAGAACTATCACTTGGACTTTGGGAAAAATACCTCACCGTATGGATAGCCATCTGTATCGTTGTTGGCTTGCTTGTGGGACGTTTCTTTCCTGCTTTTGGGGAATTCATGGAATCCTTAAAGTTTGCCCAGCTATCTATCCCGATTGGAATACTGCTTTTCTTTATGATGTATCCAACTGTTGTGGGGATACGTTTCAGCGACGTTAAACAAGCCACAAGAAACCCCAAACCCCTAATCGTAACTGTAATCGCCAACTGGATTATTGCTCCGCCACTGATGACTTTTCTAGCGAACACCTTCTTGGCGGGCAACCCCGAATACATACCCGGGTTGATTCTGTTGGGTCTTTCACCCTGTACTGCGATGGTTATGTGGTGGATGTACCTTGCGAAAGGTGACATGGCACAGGGCTTAATCAACACCGCAGTAAACGCGCTGTTAATGCTAGGCCTTTATGCTCCGCTGGCTGCGTTCTATTTGGGGGTCAGCGGTATTCCCGTTCCGTGGGACCTAATAGGATTAAGTGTATTAGTCTTCATCGCGTTACCAGTTACAGCAGGTGCAATATCACGCAACCTCATAGTCAAGAAGAAAGGCGAGGAATACTTCAAAGACAAATTCAACCCAACAGTCGGCAAAATATCCATAGTTGCCTTGTTGCTTACTTTGATTGTTTTGTTCTCGTTTGAGGGACAAACAATCCTAAACAACCCCTTGCTCGTAGGTTACCTCGCTATACCCAACTTGCTACATTACGCGATAATGATTGCATGGACGTACCCGCTTGGTTACTTTTTAGGGTGGAAATATGAAAGCGCCATCGACACAACAATAATCGGAAGCAGCAGTCACTTCGAAGTAGCCATCGCCGTAGCAGTCACATTATACGGTATTGGTTCAGGTGCGGCTTTGGCGACTGTGATCGGGCCTCTGCTTGAGGTGCCGCTTATGCTGTTGCTTGTGAAGCTTGGGTTACGAACTCGAAAGTACTTCCCAAGAAAAAAGGCTACTGTAATTAAGTAAAAAAATAGTTAATGGTGACAAGAATGAAAAACAAAAATGAAGAAGTAAAGAAAACAGTGAAAAAAGCCTACTCCAAAATCGCCACAAACAGCAACTCCTGTTGCTGCCAGTGCGGTTGCGGAACCCTCGACAAAGAAACCGTTAAAAAAGTCTCTAAAAGCATCGGCTACTCCGAAGAAGAAATCAACGCAGTGCCCGAAGCAAACCTCGGTTTAGGCTGCGGAAACCCAACTGCCTTTAGCAACATAAAAGAAGGCGATACCGTTCTTGACTTAGGAAGTGGAGCTGGCTTTGACTGTTTTTTGGCTTCCAAAAAAGTCGGCAAAAACGGTAAAGTCATCGGGTTAGATATGACCGAGGAGATGGTAGCTAAAGCTCGGCTTTTAGCTAAAGAGCACGGTTACACAAACGTGGAGTTTAAGCTGGGCGACATTGAAAATATGCCCATCGAAGATAACTCTGTAAACGTTATAATAAGCAATTGTGTAATCAATTTAGCTCCCGATAAGGCACAGGTCTTTAAGGAAGCTAATCGTGTTCTCAGAAACGGCGGCAAGATGTATGTTTCTGACATTGTTTTGCTTGGAGAACTGACCGAGGAACAACTAAATGATGAGGCTTTGCTTTCTGGATGTGTATCTGGAGCCCTGCAAAAAAATGATTATATAAAAAAGATTGAGCAAGCAGGTTTTAAGGTGAAAATTGTCGGCGAAGATGTTGACATAAGCAAAACTCAATATGGGGGGTTACCCATTGAGAGTATTAAAATCGAGGCAACAAAAACTGGACCGATAAAAAGATGAAAAAACAAATCTTTGCCCTATTCTTTTTTGTAATTCTCTTATCCTCATTTTTCGTGACTGCATCAGCAGCTTCTTCAAGCGATAATTGGTCGATGTTTCGCGGAGACTTAAAACACACAGGCTACACAACCACCGCGCCAGCAAAAACCAATGAAGTTGTCTGGAAATTCGACACGGGCTCAACCATAGGTGCCTCTCCAACAGTTGTAGATGGAAAAGTCTACATTGCCTCCAACGCGGGCTCAATCTATTGCCTTAACGCAAAGGACGGCTCTCAAATATGGAAAACTAGCTTAAGCTTTAGGTCTATAGTGAGTTCTTCCATGGCATATTCTGAGGGGCGGCTCTACTTTGGCAGCTTTAACGGTTATGTGTACTGTCTTGATGCTACTGACGGTAGAACCGTGTGGTCTTATCTAACCAGAAACAGCATCCAGTCGTCTCCTGCAGTCGCAAACGGCCGTGTTTACATTGGCTCGTGGGATGGAGACCTCTACTGTATAGATGCACTCTCAGGCAACAAGGTTTGGAATTACACCACCGGTGCACTGGTTGATTCTTCTCCTGCAGTTGTGGATGGCAGAGTCTATTTTGGTTCAGCTGACAAAAACGTTTACTGTCTCGATGCAACGACGGGAGAAAAAATTTGGAGTTACGCCACAGATAAAACCATACAATCCTCCCCTGCAGTGGTAGATGGATATGTCTACATAGGTTCACAGGACAGCAACATCTATTGCCTAAACGCTTTGACTGGTGAGAAAGTGTGGAATTCTTGGATAGAGAGTTGGGTTGACTCTTCACCTGCTGTAGCCAACGGGTACGTCTACGTCGGTTCAGGCGTATCGGACACTCCAGATAAAAACGTCTACTGCTTAAACGCGCAGACTGGCGAAAAAGTGTGGAGTTATGAAACCTACGATGGCATCTACTCGTCTCCAGCAGTGGCTGGTGGCTATGTTTATGTTGGCGGTTGGGATGGGAACATTTATTGTCTCAACGCGACTGACGGTGCAGAAATCTGGACCTACACCACTCAGAGCCACATTAACTCTTCTCCTGCCGTCTCCGATGGGATAATTTACATTGCATCATGGGACCATAACGTGTATGCTTTGGGTTCCTCTCAGTCGGCAGGTCAATTTGTGGGTGTTGATGGCTGGGTAATCGTTGTTGCAGTTGTAGTGACTGCGGTTGTTTTGACTGCTGTTTTAATCGTCGTTAGACGCAAAAAGCAAATCACAAAACATTGAAAACCCCGATAACTGAACTATTCCCCATTTTTTTGTTTTTAGCTACTTGAAGTTTCAACAAAACCCTGCAAAGATTGCCAAATCGTTTAGTGGCTGACTTCTGCGGTTTCCCGATTCTTCAGTTTCTCTTCGAGAAGAACCAGCAACTCTTGGGGTTTCACTGGCTTAACCAAATATGCGTCTGCGCCTTCGTCGAGCGCTTTAACGCCTGTTTCCAGTGAAGGAAACCCAGTGATCATGATTTTAACTGTGTTTTGAAGGGGCTTTTTTAGTTTTGCAAGCAAATCCGTGCCATCCATGTCTGGCAGTCTGATGTCTACAAGTGCTAGGTCGTAGTGGTGGTTGTCGGTTTTTTCTATGGCTTCTTTTCCTGTTTCTGCAGTGTCGATTTCGTAGCCGCTTTTCTGTAGAATACGGGTGAAAGTTCTAAGTATAGATTTGTCGTCGTCTACAACTAGTATGGTTTTTTTGGGGGTCGCCAACTTGCATACATCCTTTCAATTAATCGGCGAATTTTTTGAGTTCAACAGTTAAATCCGCAGCATCAACAAAGAGTTAGTTGATGCTACAAGTCGCCTTTACACTGGATTTTGACATTTTTAACAATTATTTTCGGTGTTAATAAACGCTCTCCCAACTCAGAAAGGGAGATAAAACCTGCCTTGAATGCAATAAGGATATAAAACCCGAAACGAAGGATTAATTGTAGGTTTTGACAGTAGAAATGTCTACACCGCTACCGTCTTTTTCGTACAGGATAACAACTCAGGTTCCGCCTAGTTACTACGAAAAACTATTCGACTTCATATACACGCAGTATTTAGTTCCCCAAAAACAGCGGTTCACAGACATCACCCGTGAATCCACAACCAAAGGCGAAAGACTAACCTACACGGTAACTGATTCACAGGGCAACCGCTTCTTCTACGTGGAAGCAAAAAGCGGTACGCCCCTCGAATTAACCATCACGCCTCTAAGTTCAGTTCCCTCTCATACCGCCATCGAAGAGGCTAAGCAGGATATTCTTATCGCTATGCAGCTTTTTTCGCAGAACGCGCGTAGTGCATCGGTGTTTTTTGCTTGGCGGGAAGGTGAAGAAATCGTTCCAGAAGCCTACACTAAACCAGAAAAATCTTTTAACAGGCTTTTTTTGGAGACGCAGATTCTGTTTTTTGTTGTGTTCATCGTCTTTGGCATGATTATCTTTGTATCCATATCGACAGCGTTTCCAGACGCCTTCTGGATTGCCCCACTCATTTTAATCACCATCCAATTCGGCTTTGTATTTTTTTCTAATCGTTTTATCGCCCGAACTGCTGATTGGCACATAACCAAAGAAAACCCAACAATACATTTTTTGGAGTATTATTTGCCGATTTCAGAAACTGAGGGCTTCACAAAAACCTACCCCCGCGAAACACTGGTTGCGATAAAAAAAGAAATCTATGAAGAAATCATCGCCAAAAAGGGCCAAGTGGACGTTGAATCTGCCCAGAAA
Organism: Candidatus Bathyarchaeota archaeon; assembly: GCA_026014685.1. Taxonomy (NCBI): domain Archaea; kingdom Thermoproteati; phylum Candidatus Bathyarchaeota; species Candidatus Bathyarchaeota archaeon. The sequence goes on along the minus strand of JAOZHW010000011.1, from coordinate 22,715 downwards.
ATCTTCCTAAAACACGGCGTGCCCTGCGAGTTAGAGAACCTTAAAGCAAAAAAAGTCAACGTCTACGATTTAGTTAAAGGCATAGCTGAGCGTTTTCGCTTCCCAATGCCTGAAATTGTGGTTTCCAACACTATGGTTCCCAACGCTGCAGCTTCAGGACCCAGCCCCAAACGCGGTTTAGTCTTAATCACCACAGGCATTTTGGCTCAACTAAATGAAGAAGAGTTGCAGGGTGTGCTGGGTCACGAATTTGGGCACCTCAAAGGACGCGATCCATTGATTCTGTACGGGTTAGTATCAAGCGAATTTCTATTCCGCTTCTATGTACTGTTTCCCCTGTTCCCAGTGATTTTCTCGTCTTTTCTGTTTTTCGCTTACTTCTGGGCTGTGATGGTTGTGATTTTCTTCATAGCCAAATTCTTTGAAGCACGCGCAGATTTGGTGTCCGCTATGGTTGTGGGGAACCCGCAAGTGCTGGCGGGGTCGCTGGAGAAAATTGGTTTCCAAAGGCTCCTCTACGAGCGAACCCCCTCTTATCGTGTTCAAGAATGGCTGGGACTCGACCCTCACCCACCTATATATTTCAGAGTGGACCGCCTTGAAACCCTAAAACCTGGGGTGGTGCGGAGTCCGTTGATTCAATCTATAAAAGATGTAACGAAGGGTTTTATTGCAACTCTCAAAAGTTAGTGTTAGGCAGAAACGCTTATCCACTTGATTTGCATTTTTCTAGTTGACTTGTTTTGGGATGCAACTATGAGTTATAATGCGCAGTTAATCAGTCCAGAAGAAAAAAACACCCTCTACGAAACATATGAACCCCGACTCCTATACACAAGTAAAGCCGACATCTATGGTTGCTGCATAAAACTCTTAACCGATTCACCAAAAGTCAAAGACCTCTGGGAAGACAACTTTTTCTCAGCCAACGAAAACATCCGCTCACACGGGCGCCTTATCGTCCTTAACATTGCAGGTCAACCGTTAAGCGTCAAGTATGACCCATACACAAAAACAGCTTTCTTAGTAAACGTAGACTACTATGGCTGGGTAAAAAGCATCGCTTTAGCTGTAGCAGGAGACATATTGGAAGATGAGCACAGAATCTACTCTGTACATGGCGCTTCAATTGACCTCGGATGCCTCGGCGTCTCGATAATTGGTCCGTCTGGCACTGGAAAAACCACCCATTCATGGGGGTTGCTGCGAATTCCGACTGCACGATTAATCAGCGACGACTGGTATTTTGTGCGATTAAGCAACCGTGAACCCTTAGCTTTCGGTTCAGAAAAAAACACATACATTCAAGCTGATATCGGAAAAATCTGGAATGAATACGAGCGTCTAGTAGATAAGGCACAACTAGACGAGCGCGGCAGAGCTGTGGTGAACGTTCGCTGGATTGCAGGCAACGGCGGCGTAATCCCAATGATGACCATTCACAAGATTATTCTGTTAAAACGCGACCCCAGCGATTCAGCTATCGTGACTTCGCTTGATTTAGATGGCGCTTTGCGGTTTATGTTGGAACACAATTTTTGCAATCCCCACCAGTTAGTGCGTGACCAGAGAAAAACAGAGTTGAGGATAAACTTTTTCGAGAAACTCTTTGAGCAGACCGACGTTTACCTCGTAAACACCACTGGCTCTCCACAGGACACTCAAGGGGTTATTAGGCGCCTTCTATCTTTAAAGCCATAGTTGCCTATACAAAAAAACCTAATAAACTAGCAAGGCAGCAATAACCCCTCAGAGGCAAAAAAGCGTGAAACTACTCTTCATCGCAATAGACGGCATGGGCGATTTACCCATCAAAGCTTTAGGTAACAAAACAACCCTTGAAGCAGCTCAAACCCCAAACCTTGACTTTTTAGCAAAAAATGGCAAAACAGGGTTAATGTACACTGTGGGAAAAGGTGTCGCCCCAGAAAGCGACGTAGCAGTCATTTCGCTGTTAGGTTACGACCCTTTCAAGTACAGCACAGGTAGAGGCGTAACCGAAGCAGCAGGAATAGGCCTTAAAATGAAAGATGGCGATTTAGCATTGCGATGCAACTTTGCCACTTTGGGGCAGAATAAAAAAATTTTGGATCGCCGCGTCGGCAGAAACCTAACCACCGAAGAAGCCGCAGAACTAAGCAAAGCCGTCAACGATGAAGTTCAATTGACCTCTTATCCTGCGACTTTTGAATTCAAAAACACGCTCGGTCACCGGGCAGTCCTACTCATAAAGAGTAAAGACAAACCACTCTGCAGCCATATAACTAACAGCGACCCCGCTTACGCAATAATCAACGGTTTAGGCGTCGCACAATCTAACCCCGAGATGGTGCTGAAAACCTGTGAACCCATGGATAACACTGAAGCAGCCAAAGTTTCAGCAGGTTTAGTTAACGAGTTCATCGAGAAATCTCACCAACTTTGGGAGAACCACCCTCTAAACCTTAAACGGGCTAAAGAAGGTAAACTAAAAGCAAACGTAGTCTTAACCCGCGATGCTGGGCACCTGTTACCAAAATTCTTCAACATAAATCAGCACTACAACGTTAACTTCGCTTGCCTTGCGGACATGCACACAGAACGAGGGATTGCACAGCTAGCAGGCATGGAGTCCACGCTCCTTCCGCCCCCTTCAGGCAACTTGCAAGCTGACTGCGAATACCGCGTAAAAGCTCTCCTTGAGGCCATGCCAAAACATGATTGTTTCTACATTCACCTAAAAGGTCCCGACGAACCAGGTCACGACGGCAACTACAAACTAAAAACCGAAATCATCTCAGCCATAGACAAATACTTCTTTGGTCCTCTTCTCAAACAGACAGCGCTAAAAGACACACTCATCTGTGTAACCTCTGACCACGCAACACCCTGCGAACTTAAAGTGCACAGTGACACCCCGGTTGCGGTGCTCATTGCTGGTGGTAAAGTGGTTGGTGAGGGCAGAGAGGTCAAGTTCTCTGAGAGGAACTGCGCTAAAGGCAGTCTCGGTACAATAGAGCGCGGGTTTATGTTGATGCCTAAACTTATGGAGGAACTTAAAAAATAGTTCCCGCTTTTTTGATGCGTGTAAGACTGAAAATTGAACTTGCAGTTTTCAACTCCAAGCAATTTAACATAAGTTTTTCTAATTCTTGATAACCACATTAATTAACACGAATTTTTTTAATTTTTTTGAAATGTCAGAAATTAAGTGGTATCAACAAGAAACCGAGAAAGTTTTTCAGCTTTTGGAAACAAGCAGCCAAGGGCTTACCGATGCAGAAGCGAAAGCTAGGATTCAGAAATACGGTTACAACGAGATCACTCTGAAAAAGAGAAGCACAGTGATGCGTTTTCTAGATCAATTCCGTAGTCCCTTGGTTTTGATACTTATTGTGGCTGCATCAGTCACTGGAGCCTTGTCGATACTACATATTGAAGATTTATGGGTAGACACAGGCGTAATTCTTGGAGTCGTAATCATAAACGTTATCTTGGGCTTCTATCAAGAGGGCAAAGCTGAAGGCGCCCTTGATGCCCTCAAAAAAATGTCTGTGCCGAAATGTACTGTAATTCGTGACAAAGTCCAAAAGGTTATCCCAACTCGTGAACTTGTACCCGGAGATGTTGTTGTTCTCAACAGCGGCGACAAAGTACCCGCTGACCTTCGTTTATTCTTTGCAAAGGATGCTTACGCCGATGAAGCATCACTTACTGGGGAGTCAACTCCAGTTATCAAAAACACCCAACCACTTGCTTCCCCCGACTTAACACCCGGAGACCAGCAGTGTATTGCATTCAGCGGAACTTTCATTACGCGCGGTTCAGCTTTGGGTGTTGTAGTAAAGACAGCCGAGAAGACAGAATTTGGAAAGATCGCTACTCTAGTGAAAGAAACTCAATCTCATAAAACACCCCTGCAAAAGCAGATTGACGCTTTCACTAAGACGCTTATAATTGCAATTTTCTTCTTGGGTATAGTGAATACCATAATTGGTATTTCAATTGGTCAAAGCCTGATTTACCTCTTCATGGCTACAGTGGCGCTTATCGTGGCCGGCATACCTGAAATGCTTCCGATGATTGTAACTGGTGTTCTTTCTTTAGCTGCCACTCAGATGTCGCGGAGAAACGCGTTGATACGAAGATTAACTGCTACGGAGACTTTAGGTTGCACCACTGTGATCTGTTCAGATAAGACAGGCACCCTCACCAAGAACGAAATGACTGTTTCAAGAGTATTCGCCGGGGATGCCAATTACTTAGTGACAGGTGTGGGGTATGCGCCTCAAGGACAATTTCTCAAAGAAGATAACACATCTCTCACCCCCGATGACTACAGTTTTGAACTAATCGAAACCCTTAAAGCTGGAAAAATGTGCAACAACGCCTCACTAACAACAGAGGGCGACCAACACCGCATCATCGGCGACCCAACAGAAGGCGCATTACTGGTTTCAGCTATTAAAGCAGGAATATCAGAACAAGGTCATCGGTTGGATGAAATCCCCTTTGATTCTGCATACATGTACATGGCCACCCTACAGCAAGATGTGGACAAAAACGTCATTTACATCAAAGGCTCCCCTGAAAAAATTATTGAACTTTGCGAATTCCAGTCAATTGGCGGCAAAAATGTTCCAATAGATAAAAAGAGAATCATACATGAAGCAGAATCTATGGCGCACGAAGCAATGCGTGTTCTCGGCATGGCTTTCAAGATAGTGCCAAAAACTAAAACCACCCTAACAAAACAAGACCTGAAAGGCATGGTTTTTCTAGGTTTACAGGGCATGATAGACCCACCGCGGCCAGAAGTAACTGAGGCAATAGCGAAATGCAAGAAAGCGGGCATACGGGTCGTAATGATAACAGGCGACCACATTCGTACCGCTGTAGCTATTGCTCGAAAACTCAAAATAATCGATGAAAAAGAAGACAACGCGATTAGCGGCGAACAACTAGCCAACCTAAGCGACACCCAACTTTACGAAGTTGTAGGAAATCACAATGTCTACGCCAGAGTTGCGCCAGAACACAAACTAAGGATTGCCCAGCAACTCCAAAAGAGGGGTGAAATTGTAGCCATGACCGGTGATGGAGTGAACGACGCCCCCGCTCTTAAAGCCGCTGATATCGGTATAGCTATGGGAATAACCGGGACTGAAGTCAGCAAGGAAGCCGCCAGTGTAGTCTTAACTGACGACAACTTTGCAAGTATCGTTTCAGCCGTTGAAGAGGGACGACACGCTTGGAAGAACCTCCAAAAAGCCATTCTATACACCCTCCCAACCAACTTTGGACAAATGCTGTTGATAATCGGCTCAATAATACTGGCGCAATACGTAGCACTCTTTGCTTTGCGACTTCCCTTAGAACCGATTCAGATTCTCTGGATTAACCTCGCTGACTCCGTCTTCTTAACTATGCCGCTACTGTTTGAACCCAAAGAAAAAGGTTTACTGAATGAACCTCCTCGCAACCCCAAAGAGAAAATAGCCAACAAACTATTCTTCATACGGGTAATTCAGGTATCCGTGGTCATGGCGTTATCAGGTTTCATCATCTTTTGGGTTTACGGTCATTCAGCTTTGGCCAACGATGCCATAGTTTTAGCGCAAGCCCAATCCGCAGCGTTCCTAGCTGTACAATTTGTACACTTAGGTTACGTAGCAACTGCCCGTTCAGTCTACGATTCTGCCTTTACTCTCAATCCGTTCTCTAACAAGTGGCTACTAGTTGGGGTGGGCGCAACAGTAATTACTGGACTGCTCATAGTGTACGTACCTGCAGGGCAATTAATCTTCAAAACGGCAAACATACCCCTTGAATGGTGGCCATCGATACTCCTTGCATTACTTCCAGGCTTTGGCTTAGTAGAATTGGAGAAACTCTTAAGAAAAATAGGAAAAAAACGTAAAACAAAAACTTAAACCGTGAAAACGCTGAACTCAGGTCTATGTATAATTGGAAACAGTGAAATAGGAAGATAGATGACAAAGCTCTCAAAACTGTTGCCGACAAAAACCCCATTTTAATGTCCAAAACCAAAAGTTAACTCGCTCAATAAGCACGGGTTTCTTCTAGGCATGAATGGAAAAGCATTTGCAAACGCAAATAAAGGGGTTTAGCATGAGAGTAAAGAAGCAAAGCTACAGATTTGGTAAAAGTGGCCGGGGTGATGTAGCTTGGCAGCATAGAGGCCTGTGGAGCCTTTCGCCAGGGTTCAAATCCCTGCCCCGGCCCCACCTCTGTTAATAGTGTTTTTCGATGCCGCCGAAGCCGAATTGTTTGTTATTAGCAGTCTTTTTGATAAAATTGTTTAGTCGCTTCTTGAACTCGTCTGGCCGGTTTCTTGCGTCTTCGATGTAGCCGACTCGGATTCGTTTGTATTCGAGGGAGTACTTTTGGAAGTTGTTCCACGCTTCCCTGTTGCTTTTGATGGCTTCTAAAATATCCTCTGGCATAGCAAACTCTTCGGCAAGGAGGTCTCTGATTGAGGCTTCTATTACGGGAAGCACTTTGCCTTCTTTTACGAGTTTACGTAGTCGCTGCTTGTTTGCTTCTGAATAGGGCGTTTTGAGGTTTCGGGGAGTAAACCGCTGGGCATACTTGGCGTCGTCGATTCGTTTGGCTGTGCTGTCAATCCAGCCAAAGCATAGTGCTTCCTCTACGGCGTCGTTGTAGGGTATGCGGGGTTGGCCGCTTGCTTTTTTGGGGAAAACCAGCCAAATTTCCTTTTCCTGACCGTAATTTTTTTCTAGCCAATCGCGCCATCCCCTGCCTGTCTGGGAAGTAAACGGTTTTTCCAATGTTCATAGCGTTGTCCTTGTTTGATTTGTGGGTTTGGTTAATTAAATAATTGCCAAATCTTAGTCTTAGCTGAGTGTTGTTTTTGACAGGAATGCTTAATTTTGCTGATGGGTTTTATTACATTCTCCCACTGGTTAAGTTCACCCTTGACGACGGACCCAACAGAGCTGCAAGACTCAATACGCTTGCGCTGCCGTGACGAAGGGTTCACCCAAACAAGGGACACGGTGGGCCGGGCACAAATTCCCGCGCCGAGAGAGCTTCACCAAGCTTATAGCGACGCTTAGCTGTGAGGTGAAGTGTTAGGTTACGTCGGGAGACAAACCGCCCGCGAAAAAGGTATTTTGGTGTTTTGGGTTTACCTTTCGTGATGTAAGATTTTTAAGAAAGTAAGAGCCATATTCAAGTAAGAACGAGGTTTCAAGTTGGAAAACGAAGTAACCGTCACAGAGAAAGGTCAAACCACCATCCCAATTAGCCTCAGAAAAAAATACAAAATAGAAAAAGGCACACGACTACAAATTATTGAAACCGAAGAGGGTATTTTGTTCAAACCCAAAAAAACCATCTGGGACATGATCGGTGCATTTTCTGACACTAAAACCGCTGACGAAATAGATAAACAACTATATAAACTAAGGCATGAAAATGAATAAACCTGCAGTGTATGATACCAGATTTTTCACCCAACTTTATAGATCCAAAAACGAAGAAATGCGTAAAAAAATAATCAACGAGCGGACAAGAAAAGAAAAATACGTTTCAACAATTGCCCTCCACGAATTATACAAAACTTCTCTATCTACAGAGGGACGGGAAATAGCAAAAATAAAACTAACATACGTTAAGCAAGAATTCAAAATCGTCCCTGTAGACGAAGAAATAGCGCAAGTATCAGCTGAATTTAGACAGAAATACGACCTCTCCATGGGAGATAGCATGATAGCAGCCACAGCATTTGTGCTTAACGCAATCTGCATCTCAGACGACGCGCACTTCAAACTAATAAAAGAAATAAAAACAACTTGGCTGTAGTTATCTTTTCAATTCGCTGAGTAAGTTCTTAAATAACTATCTATAATTAGCTATCTGTAACTGAGCTGAGATATGTGGATATTGAACGAAAGATTGAGCTTATTTGCAGACCGCCAACCGAAGAAGTAGTAACCTCAGAAGACCTCCGAGCCCTACTTGAAAAAGAAGAACACCCCATCGCCTACAACGGCTGGGAACCCTCAGGACTCGCGCACCTCGGCACAGGCGTCATCTGCGCTTACAAAATGAAAGACTTCGCCGAAGCAGGCATCCACTACAAAGCCTTCCTCGCCACATGGCATGCATGGCTCAACAACAAACTCGGCGGCGACCGCGAACTCATCCGCAAAGCCGCAGACCTCTTCCGCCACAGCTGGCTGGCGTTGGGTGTGCCAGGCGACAAAGTCGAATTCATCTACTCTGACGAACTCTACACTGACATCAAATATTGGGAAAAAACCGTTAAAATCGCAAAGGAACTCACGATTGCCCGCACAACCCGTACACTGGAAATTGCAGGCCGAAAAGAGGGCGAAGCGCACTACGTCGGCGACTACCTCTATACACCGATGCAGGTTGCCGACATTTTCCAGTTAAACGTGAAAATGTGTCAGCTTGGTTTGGATCAACGTAAAGCCAACATGGTTGCAAGGGAAATCGGCGAAAAAATCGGCTACTGGAAACCCGTCTGCATCCATCACCACCTGCTGCAGGGTTTAGCTAAACCTGCTGTTTGGCCAATTCCAGAGGGACAAGAACGCGAAGCCATAGCGTCTGCAAAGATGTCTAAGAGCAAACCTGACACATGCATCTTCATCTATGACGCTCCCGAGGAAATCAAGAAGAAAATGTCCAAAGCCTTCTGCCCCGAGCGAACCGTCAAACATAACCCCATAATGGACATCTGCCGCTACATCATCTTCCGAGAAAAACCCGTTTTCACCGTTGAGCGTCCAGCCAAATTCGGTGGAACCGTCTCTTTCGAGAGTTTTCAAGCGCTAGAAGCAGCATACACCGAGGGGAAGCTGCATCCGATGGACCTCAAAAACGGTGTTGCAGCTGAGTTAGGCAATATCCTTGAACCCGTCCGACGCTACTTCGAAAACAACAAGGAAGCAAAAGACTGCTTAGAAGTGGTTCGTCAAGCAAAAATCACAAGGTAACCTCCTTGTCCACACGTAGAAAAGAAAGATTAGAAAAAATCGAAGAAATCATAGCTAAACTCTCTGAAGAGGCAGCCAAAGGCAAACCCATCGTGGTTGAGGGCAAAAAAGATGCAGATGCACTCTGTGAATTAGGCGTCAGCGGCAAAGTGTTAACCGTGAAGACGGGCGGTAAATCTTTTTTGCAAGCCACCACGGAAATCGAGGCTTTTGGTGCATGCGAGGTTATTTTGCTGTTGGATTTTGACCGCCGTGGCAAAGAAGGAACAAAACGGCTCCAACAAAACCTCGAACGAGATCAAATCAAGGCGAATATACGTTTCTGGCGTGAACTGGCAGCGCTGGTTAACCGTGACGTGCAATGTATCGAGAGTTTGCCAGCTTATCTGGCGACTGCCCAACAGAAGGCTGCATAAACAGACTTTGTCATGTTGAAAACCACGCGACGTCTCAGTGTGTACCTCCCCTCCCTTATTTAAAGTAGCCATGAGAAGAATCCCTTCCAGCTGGTGGAGGAAAGCCATTTCCACCAAATAATGCGACTGTTCGATAATTTTAGGAGTGTTTGTGGGGTTTTTTTGTTCCTGCCTCTTATTTAGGGCGGGTATGTTTGTTTTGCTTGTTGAATGCGGAGAATGTTTATAAGCATGTATGCACAGGTGTGCATAAGGTGAAGCGGTGCAAAACCGCGTATGCACAGGTGAAAATATGCGAAGAAGCCTAACTGTAACCCCTGAAAACGACAAAAAAATCCTACTCACAAAAGGACGATTCCTAACAGGAGACGCACCACTAGACATAGACTACACCACAATGGTCAATATATTCATCGAGCTAGGCCACAAAGTCATGTCCACCGCCTGGAGCACAGGCGACACCAGCCAAAACGTAACCATCGACAAAAACGAAATCGTCGAATCCTTCAAAAAACACGCATTCAACTCAGAACTAAAAGAAGAATCCGTCGGAGACCTAGTCGCTGAAATCATCTTCAAAAAACTCGTCGAACAAACCAGCATCGCTGTATGCGATCCAACAAAACAAAACCCCGCTCTACCACCTGAACAAACCAACAACCAAAACACAAAGAAACAAAAATACATAACATAAACCAACCAGAGGGAAAAAGTTGACTGAAGACAAAGCTAAGGAAGTCAAGGAACCAGCCCAAACTGTTGACTTTGAAAAACTGCTTGAATCAGAAAAGAAACGCTCCGAAGACTACCTAACTCGCCTAAAGTACCTGCAAGCTGACTTTGAAAACGTCAAAAAACGCTTCGACAGAGAAACCGAACAAATCAGATGCTACAGTAACGAACGCATAATCAACCAGCTACTTGACGTGGTTGACGAGTTAGAGTTGGCGGTTAAAGTTGCAAAGTGTGCTGATAACTCGCAGAAAACTCTCGTTGAAGGGGTAGAAATGACGTTAAAGAAGCTCAAAAAAGTCCTTGAGCAAGAAGGGGTCTGCCCAATCGAGTGCACAGTGGGCACTGTTTTTGACCCATCAAACCATAACGCCATCGCCGCAGAAGAATGCGACGACGCTAAAGAGTGCACGATATTAGAGGAAATCCGGAAGGGCTACAAGATGAAGGATAAGGTGCTGCGTCCCAGCATCGTTAGAGTAGCCAAACCAAAATCAAAGTAACAAAAAAAGAAAAACATTGGAGGAAAAAACAAATTGAGTAACCAAAAAACAAGTCAAAAAGTCTTAGGTATCGACTTAGGAACAACCAATTCAGCCGCAGCCATATACGAGGGGGGACACGCAACAGTTATCCCCAGCGCCGAAGGACCCACGATGGCAGGCAAAATGTTTCCCTCAGTAGTTGCTTTCACCAAGGATGGACAGCTGCTAGTCGGAGAACCTGCAAAGAGGCAAGCCACCACCAACGCTGAAGGAACAATCTTTGAAATAAAACGCAAAATGGGAACAAACTACAAAGTCAACATTCACGGCAAAGAATACACTCCACAGCAAATCTCAGCTTTCATACTGCAGAAAATCAAAAAAGACGCCGAAACCTACCTCGGTACACCCGTGAACAAAGCCGTCATCACCGTTCCCGCACACTTCGATGACAACCAACGCCAAGCAACCAAAGATGCAGGCGAAATCGCGGGCTTTGAAGTTATGCGTATCATCAACGAACCCACCGCAGCCTGCCTTGCATACGGCATCGACAAACTTGAGCATGAAATGAAAATCCTCGTGTTCAGTTTCGGCGGCGGAACCCACGATGTCACCCTGATGGATTTCGGCAAAGGAGTGTTCCAAGTACTTAGTACAAGCGGCGACACCCAACTCGGCGGAACTGACGTGGACAAAGCAGTCATGGGCTACATCCTCGAAGAGTTCAAGCGCCAAACAGGCGTAGACGTCTCAAACGACCGCATGGCCATGTCTAGATTGAAAGATGCTGCTGAGAAAGCGAAAATCGAGCTTTCCACATTGATGAGCACAGACATCGACCTGCCCTTCTTAACTGCCGACGCTTCAGGACCCAAACACCTCCACTTAACACTTACAAGAACAAAACTGGAATCCCTCGCACAACCCATCATAGAACGCACAAAACCCACACTACTAAAAGCACTCGAAGACGCCAAACTCACACCACAACAAGTCGACAAAATCATCCTAATCGGTGGCATGACCCGAATGCCCTTAGTTCAACGTTTCGTGGAGCAGATCTTGGGCAAAGCCCCTGAACGGGGAATCGACCCCATGGAAAGCGTCGCGATAGGTGCAGCCATACAGGGCGGTGTAGTTACAGGTGAAGTAAAAGACCTGCTACTGTTAGACGTCACACCTTTGTCGCTGGGAGTTGAAACCATGGGTGGAGTCATGACTAAGGTGCTCGAAAAGAACACCACCATCCCTACCAAACGTAGCCAAATCTTCACAACCGCCGCAGACTTCCAAACCGCCGTCACCATCCACGTCTTACAAGGCGAACGCGCCATGGCAGCAGACAACGTCTCGTTGGGAATGTTTAACCTCGTTGACCTACCGCCAGCACCCAGAGGAGTACCCCAAATCGAAGTGACCTTTGACATTGACGCCAACGGCATCCTAAACGTAACCGCTAAAGATCGTGGCACAGGCAAAGAATCCAAAATCACCATCACAGCCTCAACCAAACTCTCTAAAGAAGAAAAAGAACGCCTCATACGTGAAGCAGAGCAATTTGCAGAGCAAGACCGCAAGAAGAGAGAGGAAGCTGAAACACGCAACGCAGCAGACAGCCTCATCTATACAGCTGAACGCACCAAACAAGACTTAGCAGGCAAACTCTCCACGGATGAAACCGCGAAAATCGACGCAGCCGTAACAGAACTCAAAAACGCCTTAGCAAGCAACGACATGGCACAAGTTAAAGCCAAATCAGACGCGCTACAGAAGGTACTTCAAGAAGTCGGCACCAAAGTCTACCAGCAAGCCGCAGCTGAAGCCGCAAAGCAGCAACAGGCACAGGGAGGCCAGCAGGCTGGTCCACAAGCCGGAGCAGGTCCACAAGGACCCTTTACAGGCGGACCCGAGCAGGGTGGCCCATCAGGCGATAACGTGGTTGACTCAGAAGACTACAAAGTCAAATAAACCACTTTCTTTTTTCTTTACCAAAATTTTTTTCCGTATTTTCCAGTTTTCTATTATAATAAATTGCCCCTTTTAACACTACATAGCACTCTCTCATAGAGTGGGTGAACAAAAAAGTGACCCGCCTTTGTATAAGGAACGGTAGGAGGCGGCAGAGCAAACAGAAAAATGACAAAAAAGAAGAAGGTTTGTTATCTTATGAAGTCGTCAAATGACCAGAAGTGTTCTTCTTCTTGCATGACGATGTCTTCAAAGAGGCGCCTTGTGGTGGTGTCGCCGCGTTTAAGTGCTTCAGCGATAATTTGGCGGTACAACGTTATTGCGCTGCTTTCCAATGCATGGTCAAGGATCAGGAAGTCTTGTGCGGTTTCTCCGACGACTGGCAACGGATCAGGTTTAGCTACTGCTTCGCCCTCAAGGAGGTAGATGCGTTCGCTGATTTTCTCCAGATGCTCCATTTCCTGCATAAAGACACCTTTGAGCAGTTTGCTGACGACGTCGGCTTTGTTGGTTTCGGTGATGGTTTCAAGCGGGGTGTTTTTGCGGCGTAATTCGAGGAACGCAGCTTTTTCGTGTTGGTTGGTGTATTGTACTATGCCTGTGATTTCTGCTGCTACTGCCTTGTTGAGTAAGGCAAAGTAGTCGTCGGTGTAGATTTTGCGCCACTCAGGAAGCGGAACCTTGCTGGGTTCATCTTTTTCGTCTTGGAATTTGGTGTATTCTTGGAATTTGAAAAGGTGACCTTCTTCTTCGCCGTAGATTTTCTCGAAGACTTCATGTGTTTCCCAGTCGCCCATCTTTGTAGCAGTCTCGATGATTTGCCGATAGAGCACTAGGGCTTCTTCTTCAGCTTTTACGCCCAACTTGGCGAATTCGCTTAAGCTGTCGCCGACGGTGACTTTGCTGGATTTAGTGGTGGCTTGTCCGCCGAGGTAGTAGATGCGTTCCATTATGGTGGCTGCATGCTTCATTTCTTGGATGGCGATGTCTTTTAGGAATTTTCCGACTGCGTCGTAGGTGGTTTTGTCGAGGAGTATGTTTTCGGGCAGTGTTTTGCGCATTAGCTTCTCCATCTTGGCATGTTGGAGAATGTATTGAAGTGAAACGCCGATTTCGCGTTCAACTGCCTTGTTCAACATGTCTATGTATTCTGTTGTTATTTTGACTGACATAAAATCACAACATCCTGTTTCAAAAGGAACTAAACCACAAATATAAGATTTGTTGTAAAAGCGCTAAATCGTCAGTGAATCAGCCATAGATGTTGTGGTCAAGCTAAAGTTGCTGATTAGGTATCTCAGGCTGTAAACAGAGCCTCTTAGTTGCATACCACGCCACAAAAACCGAAAGCACAGCTAAACCAAACACCACAACCTCAAACAACAGTGGCGAGTACTTGGCAAATGGTACCAAAAAATCAATCAACCCCATCGGTAACGCGATGAAGAAGAGGATTTTTTTGCGGTAGATAACCGCCATCAAGCAGAGGTAACCCCAAGCTATGTGAATCAACGCAGAGGATATGCGTTCAAGAATCCCCATGCCGACCAATCCGAGTGCTTCACTGTTTGACGCAAACAGCGAGGGCGCAGCCGCAGTTAATTGGTTGTAGGTTAACTCCGCGATGGAACCGCTGCCTGAAAGAATAATGTAGTAAGCAACCAAGTTAATCAGCGAAAGTACGCTTATGAAAGCTACGTTTTCCCAAAACGCCAGCCCTGAACCATACGCCTCAGCATCCCGCCTGTCCATTTTGCTGCGTTTAACTGCATAAGAAGCCACCACATAAGCCAACCCCACTTCGAAAACCACCGTTTGCAACCCATAATACAAGCCCAAAGAGACCTCGCCAGCCCCAGAAACCAAACCTACGGTTGGGATTTGAACTGCATACTTTAATCCGATGGCTATGGCGTAAGCAGCCAAGGAATAGAGCCAGACGTTTGTGTGGAAGTGCCGTTTTTTGTACCAGTAAAGCATTAAGGCTGCGCCGATGGCTATGGTGACGACAGGTTGGATGATGAAGATGGGGTTGATGTTTTCCATAGCAAGCGTTAATTCGTTTTGTGCTTAAAAGATTTGGGATACTCAGTTAAAACCTAAAAGTGAACCCTGCATACGGCGGGCAAAATAGAAAGTATAGCTAAAAATTGAAAAAATGCAAAAGGTTTGTTTATGCGTCTAATCCTTGCTGGAAACCAGTTAACTTGATAGTGCAGCCGCATTTACCGCAAGCAATAACCAGTTCAGTGAGTTCGTCGTTGACGACTTTGGTATCCATGATTTGGTAGTTGTCTTCTGTTTCGTCGTCTGGAGAGATGGTTGTTCCGCATTTGGGGCAGGGGAATGAGCCGTCGCCTTCGAGGCTTGCCAAGTTGATGGTGTGTTCGCATTTTCCTTTCTGTTCCAGCTTCTTCATCATCATTCTTCCTTCACTTCAGTTTCTGAATTAACCTTTTTCTTAATTAACGATTATGAATTACTAGTCAGTAAACCGTGTTTGTTTAAAAGTTTGACGCCTAAAAAAGGAAAAAAAGAAAGATAAAGTCGCCGTTTTTATGGGCAGGCTTCTTTTTCGAAGCATTCGGGCGAAATGTAGTCGCCATACTTTTCTTTAGCGTCCATAAGGCGTTGGCGTTGGAGGTATAGTATGCCGAAGAGTTCCAGTGGTGTGTCAGTGACGTTTTCTTGGTAGAACCGCTGTACGCGCTCGATTTTTGCGAGGTTTTCTGGGACACGTATGGTGAATTGTTTTATGTAGTCTTCTTTATCGTAGCTTTTGTTGAGGACTTGTTTGAAGAGTTTTTTGAGGTCGTCGTATTTGGGTATGTAGCCTGTGGGGGTTTTTATGGCGCCGACTTCGTTGTGGACGCGAAGTTCCATCCACTTCACCCAAACATGCTTATCATGGGGGGTGTTGAGGTATTTGCCGTTGCCCACTTCCTTTAAGAAATAGTTTACGCCAAAAATTAAGGGTTGCTTTTTGAGTTTACGCCCGAATTCTAGGTTGTTGTGGACGTTTTTGCCAAGTGGAATGCTGATGAAGTCTTGGATGCTCATCATGTTGATTTCAGGGACACCTTCTTTGCCGATGGTGGCGAAGGTGGTTTCGGTTTCCAGTGAAGCACCGTATGCGATGATGCCGTGTTCCCAACTGAAACTTTGCTGAACAGGCACGTAGGCTTTTGCGTCTCGACCGCCGTACATGATGCCGCCGAGTTCGACGCCGTTGGGGTTGTCCAGTTCAGGGTCAACGTTTTCAAGCGCTTTTAATGCTACTGCGTATCGAGCGTTTTTGTTTGCTGCGGGGATGTCGTTGCCTGCTTCGTCTTTTTTGCCTTCATACCATGCGCCTGTGTAGTTAAGTCCGTCTTTGGGTAGTTCTTCGCCCATTCCAAGCCAGTAAGGCCGCCCATCTTTGACTAGGATGTTGCTGAATACGATTTCTCCGGGGTTTGTGAGAACCTTCCAGATTAGAGCGTCATCTTTGGCTTTTACATCCTGGATGATTCCGAATATGCCTGACTCCACGTTCACAGCACGTGCAACGGAGCCGATGTCGCGGATGTAGGCTATGTCGTCTCCGAGTATGGTTTCACCGGGTAACATAGCAGTTGAGGTTTTGCCGCATGCACTTGGGAAAGCACCTGCAAAGTAGGTTTTGCGGTTGTTGGGTCCAAAGACACCCATGAGCAACATGTGTTCTGCTAACCAGCCTTCACTGCTGGCTTTGCGGATTGCTAAGCGGAACGCAAGCTTCTTGAAACCAACAGAGTTGCCCGCGTATTGGGTGTTGACGCTGTAGATGGTTTCGTCCATGTGGTCGATGTAGATGCGTTTTTTGTTGTAATCAACGCTTACCATGTCGCTGTTGAGTCGCCCTGCAGAGTGGAGCACTTTAAGGAAGTCAGTTTTGTTTCCTGCTTTAATGAACTGCTCGTATCCTGGCCTGTAGAGCAAGGATTCGGTGTGTGCAACATACCAAGAATCCGTACATTGCAGACCTAAAATGGTAAAAACAGAGTCAGCGGGCCCCAAAGAAATAAAGCGCACAATCATGGTTTTACCCACCATGGAGTTACGCAGCAAACCCATAACTTCCATAAGGCCCTCTTGGCGGTCAATCTGATTAAGGGCTTTGCTGAGGGTTACGCCTTTTGCAACAAGGTATTTGGTTGCTTGGCGATCCCGTCCTTGATCCTGCTCCCCGTCAAAGTGCACCGTGTGCCCTTCGAGTTTTAGGATGGCTTTCTCTTCACCTGTGGCAATCGCCTGTTTCCTCACGTAGGCGATGTCTTCAGCGGAGTCACTGCAGATGAAGATTTTTTCGGGGTGGCAGAGGTCGCTTTCTTTAGCGATGAACTCATGCACGTTGGGGTTGTCGATTGCGCTTAGTTTTTTGAAGTCTTCGGCGCTTAGCTTTGCTTGTAATGCTTCTAAGTATGGATTCATACTATCTAGTCAGTCCACTATAGTTCATTAACGTTTCCGGGTACGCGTGGGAAAGGTTGACATTCCGCGATGTGCTTTACGCCTGCAATCCAGCCGACTAAACGTTCCATACCGATGCCTGCGCCTGCGGTGGGTTTTAGTCTGCCTTCTTTAGCCATCTTGATGATTAGGGCGTAGTTTTCTTTCTTAACTTGGTCGCGTTCGATTTTCTCTACGATTTTCTTGTATTCGTATTCACGTTTGGCGCCGCTGAGGACTTCTCCGAATTGTGGCATGAACAGGTCGTAGTTGTCCCATTTGCCTGTCTTGAAGTCTTCGTAGTCGTAGAATTCACGTGGAATGTTTGTTACCCAGACAGGTTCCGTTATGTCTTTAGCTATCCCTTCTTCCCAGCCGTCTGCGCCATATTTTGCTTCTAAATCGGCTCGGTCATAGATTTTGAACGGCGCTTTTGGCGCTTTTAGGGTGTCGCAGCGGCACAGAGTGGTTAATTCGTTTTTCATGTCCTTCTTGAGGTCTTTAACTAAGGTACATATGGCGTCTTCAACCAAGGCAAAGACGTCTTTGGAGCCAGAGTCTGCCATTTCAAAATCCAGTTGGGTGAATTCGTAGATGTGTTTGCCTGTTTTGGCGCGTTCGCCTTTTTCGATACGGATGTTGGGTGAGAGGATGAACAGTTTTGGGTAAGCGGTGGAGGCGGCGACGAGTTTGTGTATGATCATGCTTGACATGGTGCGGACGGGTTTGCCGTAGATGTCGACTTCGATGCGTTTCTCTATGGATGCACCTGGATCTGGCCAGAGGGGGTCGGTGCTTTGGCTGAGGGCCACTGGGAGGAGCCATTGGAAGCCTTTGTTTATGTAGGTATTTGTGAGGCTTCTTAGAGTGTAAGTCATGATTTTGCCTATGCAGGCTTTGCGTTCTATTTCACTTGCCGTTAGTTGTTCTAGCGGTTTTGGGATTTGGATTGTTTCTTGTTTTGTCATTTTGGTCACTGGGATATGTTTGGTTGTACACCAACGCAGTTGTGGTAATTAAATTTTTTATATGAAAATGTGGATATTTTACAGTAACTACAGGTTTTTATACCTGTAACCTGTAATATTTACATATGAGTGCTAAATTAGATGAAAAAGACCTAGCCATACTCACCCTCATACAAGAAAACAGCAAACTAACCGCCAACCAAATCGCAAAAAAAATCAGCTGCCCCATCACCACCGTCTTCGCAAAAATCAAACGCATGGAAGAACTCGGCATCATAACACAATACCGCGCCATACTCAACGCAGAAAAACTCAACCTCGCCACCACTGCCTTCATCTTAGCCTCCGTCTCCTACCGCACCAAAGACGACACTCCAATAACCCAGCGCGACGTAGCTGAAGAAATCGCCCGCTTCCCAGAAGTCCAAGAAGTCCACATCATCACAGGCGACTGGGATCTGCTGGTGAAGTTGCGCGCGGAGAACGTGGAGGAAGTCGGCAAATTCGTTGTCGACAAGTTGCGGCACATTAAAGGCTTAGAAAAAACCCTCACCTGCATGGTTTTCGAAACCGTCAAAGAGAGCACCAGCCTGCCCCAGATAAAGAAGCCCCAACCTAAACCTTAACTACGCTGAACCCGAATAGTACAGTAGCGGCAAAGCCAAAAGCACAGTGTTTTTCCCCTTGGCGGTCAGCTTGTACTCGACTCTTAGGGGTGGACCTGCGGTGACGTTTCGGGTAATGTAACCATGTACCTGCAGCATCTTGAGTTTATCGCTAAGGGTGCGTGAGTTTACACCAAGCGTTTTCTTGATTTCGCCAAACCCGATGGTGTCTTTTAGGATGAGGGTGTAGAGGATTTCTAGGCTCCATTTCTGGAAGAGGACCGTGAAGGTTTCTTGGAGGCTTTCGACTTCGTCTTTGAGGTCTTTTGGGGTGATTTTCTGTTTTTCTATGATTTGGTTGAATGTGAATTCTATGCCGCGTAGGACTTGGTCCATTTGGGCTTCGACGGTTTTGCGGAATTCCGCGCTCAAGGTTAGGGGTGCGCTCATGTGGGTCACACTTGGTGTGGTTTTGCTCACTTCACAGTTTATAAGGGTTTACTTACACAACATAGTGTAAATAGTAAAGTTAACTTCGGGAGAGAGAACAAACAATGGAAAAATATGACGCTATAGTCGTAGGCGCAGGAACTGCAGGCTGTCTCGCAGCCAAAACCGTAGCTGAAAAAGGCCTCAAAGTCGCATTAATCGAAAAGAAGCCCCGTGCAGAAATTGGAGAAAAAATCTGCGGCGACGCACTGGGCGAACACCACCTCACCTTCCTCGGACTCGAAAAACCACAGGGCGGCGAGTTAGAAGCCAAAATCGACGGCTTAAAAATCTACAGCCCCGACGAAAACACAATCTTCACCATAGCTGACAAAGACTTTAAAGGCTACATCCTAAACCGCCACCTCTTCGGACAATGGCTCCTCAAAAAAGCCATCGACAAAGGCGCCGAATTACATGACAACACAAACTTCCGCAGCCCCATAATCGAGAAAGGTGCAGTCGTCGGCGTAACCGCCAAAAACATGAAAACAGGCAAAATCAGCGAAATCCGCGGCAAAGTTGTCGTTGATGCGACAGGCTACTTTGGCATGGTACGCAAACAGCTCCCCGCCGAGTTAGGCTTAGACCGCGAAATCGACAACGAGGATGTTGAGGCTTGTTATCGCGAAATCCGCCAACTTAAACAGGAAACAGAGGACACCCGCTACTGCGGCATCTACCTAAACCAAAAAGCCTCGCCGGGCGGCTACATCTGGATTTTCCCCAAAGGCGGCGCACGCGTCAACGTCGGCATCGGCGCCATCATGCGCAAAACCGGCTACCCCAACCCAAAAGAGCAACTCTACGCCACCGCCTACAAGAAACCCATGTTCGAAGGCTCAAAGCTAATCACTGGCGGTGCATGGTTTGACCCCGTACGCAGACCCCTCGACAACATGGTCGGCAACGGTGTCATGCTCGTCGGCGACGCAGCCTCGCTTGTGAACCCCATTCACGGCGGCGGCATCGGACCAAGCATGCTAAGCGGCTACTTTGCAGGCCAACAAATCGCAGAAGCCCTCTCAAAAGGTGAACCCACCAAAGAGGCGCTGTGGGGCTACAACAAACGCTACATCGACACCTACGGCAAAAAGCAGGGCACACTGGACATCTTCAAAATCTTCCTTCTCAGCTGCAGCGATGAAGACCTCAACTACGGCATGAACCAAAAACTCATGACCGAAGACGACGTCCTCAAAGCAGGCATGGGCGACGACTTCCACCTAAACATCACCGAAACCGCCAAACGAGTCTTCCGCGGCATAAGAAAAGTCGGCTTCCTAAACAAACTCCACACCACCGTCAGCATGATGAAACAGCTAGGCGCACACTACAACACGTACCCCGCAACACCAGTCGGCTTCGAAACATGGCAGCAACAGACGATAAAGCTGATTGAAGAAGCAAAACAAAAAATCAACTAAACCCCTTTTACCTTTTTTAAGAGTCCGCCTGCAAAGACAGACGTATCATTCGCTCAACCTATTCCTTGCGTTCAAATCTCGTTCCATTTTTTCTATTTTCTGATAAGCATTAAACTGGTTATGTTAGCCCAAGAATTCATTGCCCATTGTCGCCTTGGGGCTTTAGACGCTTTACACATTGCATCTGCCTGCTTAGGCGGCGTGGGGTACTTTTTGTCTTGCGATGATCAACTTACAGGTAGGGCATCATTGATCGAGAAACTGGCTAAGTCAATGGGGTACAACATAAAAGTGAGAAATCCAATTAGTTACTTAGAAGAATTCGGGGAGAGTTAAAAGAAGTTGACTGTGGCGACGGTTGAGGTTCCTTTCGAAGCGTTGGTTAAGGAACTGGGTGCTAAGCGAGCAGTGGAGTTCATCAGCGAAATCCGTGAGTGCTACGGCGACTCGGTGGTTGAGCTTCGCGGAGCCACAGCGAAGCTGTCCATCGCGCAGATAGAGGCAGAAATCAAAAAAGCCAAACGAAAAAAAGCAACCTAACCCCCCAAAAATTTGCCCATAGCATAAACGCTTCGATACGGCTTTATATAAGGGAGGGGAGGTAGCTGTAGAGAGGTGGCGTGGTTTTTTAGGGTGTCGATTTTGTTTTTATGTTTAGGGTTTTGTAGTGTGGGTCGTCAGTTAAGACGTAGTTGGCGAGGCCTGTGGTGACGCACGAGGCGATTAAGGCGTCTGCGAGGGGCACGTTTTGGTGAGTGAGTGACAAAAAAGAAAAGAGGGTTTAAGTGGGAGGTTGTGGTGGCGGCGGATAAGTTGGCGGTGCTATGGGTTCTGCTTGCTTTAGCTGGAAGAAGGCGATTGCCAAAAGCAGCGCTGCAATCCACATCAACAGTAAGCCGAAGCCGATTATGGTTAAAAACGCGCCAGCCAACAGTAAGGTTCCAGCGGTTCCGAATAAGCCAACACCCGATTTTGCACTGACCTGTTTTAGTGAGCGCCTGATGAAGAACGTGCCGACTATGGCAAAAACCCACAGAATAACCAGCACAGCAAGCGCACCCGTTACAAGCGGAACAAGAGTGCTGTAGTCAAAGTTGCCTGAGGTAAACTGGCTTGTGTCAGCCGTCATGCCTGAAAGAGAAGCCCACGAGCCATCCCAACCTGGGTAAAGCTGGTAGAGAAAACTGCTAATGTTAGCCAAGACAACCGCAACCAAAATAACAAACGCTAAGACCGCGCCCACTACGCCTGCAAGTACGCCGATGACTGCGTTCTTGAAGATGCCTGACTCATGAAAATGCCCTGAAAGCCCATACAACGCCGCCAAGATGAGCACTGCACCGATTAATTCCAATATACCGTAAAAGTTCGCCACGGGCAAGATGCCGATGAACATCAAGATCGCGCCGATGCCGCCTAAGATTTTGTTCGTTTCATAGTTCATTTCGTTTTCCTCTGCGTTTTGTTCAGCGCAAAGGGCATAAAAGCTTTTTCATGACTAACCAACAGGCACCCAAACGCTACCTGCATTCCACCAACCACCCTTGCAGTTGCAAGTTAAACGCTTGCTGGATTGCGGTTGGCCTGTTGCCCCTGTAAAACATCATAGAACGTCTGCAAGTAGGCTTTGCCGTCTGCTGTTATGGCATACACTTTACGTGCACGCCCCCCCATCTGCTGAACCAGGCAGGAAACAAACCCCTTCTCCTCAAGCAAATTCAACGTTGGATAGAGTGCGCCGTGGCGGATTTTGATGTTGAAATCGGTTTCAACCTGTTTTTTTATCTTGTATCCCCATGTAGGCTCAACTTGAATGATGCGTAACAGTTGGATGTCGAGGAGGTTTCTGATTATGTGTTGTACAATTTGTTTTTTGTAGGTTTCAGTCATGACTTGAGCCTTTGCCGCTACGTTCAGGTATGGATTGGATGTTTGGATTTATTTGTGTTATGTTAATTTTCGTATTTCGACATATGTCGGGGTATGTTTTAGTATGCTTGGGGTATGTGTCAAGCTTTATATGGTTGTGTATTGTTACTCTGTATTCAAGATATGTCCAGTTGTGGACATATTGTATATGCGTCTAACAGCCGAACTGTTGGACAAAAATACACAAAGGAGAAAAAAATCAGACATGTTCAAAGCCAGTTCGCAAAAAGAGG